>CAZULQ010000004.1:0-97145 GCA_964621265.1 uncultured Clostridium sp.
TTTTCATTATATCATATTAGGTCGAGGTGTTACAACTTTATTATAGCACAACAGAGTAAGTTTCCACTTTGTAAACATATTATTACTAATATCAAGATCTTTTAATACAACTGACTGTACAGATACATTTCGTGATAAACTTGTTATTTTGTTTTCTTTACAATATGTGTATGCAGTGTAATATATTGCCAATCTTATTTTTAAAGGTATAGTTACATCTTTATGCTGTTTATAACCAATATCGTTCAATAATTCTTTAATGATATTACATTGTTTTTTATAATCTAGACAATTCAATTGCCTCAATAAATCTTCAAGAGTAGTATCTTTCAATTTCTTGTCAGCAGTTATGGATTTTTTAGTCTTGTGTAACTCGTTCACCTAAATATCTCCTTTAGCGTTTTATAATAATAGCATAAAGGATATAACAGTAATAAATCAAGATGGAACAATGAGTAGGAATATATTATCAATTCTACTATTTAATTGAATTGTATGAAGTTGAATAAAAATGTCATAATGTATTTCCTCTTTCTTTTAGCATAACACTTCTAAATAAATTTATAATGAGTTCTAATAAAGTTCTAATAGAATTTGCACCTAATATCAAAAAATCAATATTTAAATATAGGTGGGAAAATCGAAAAAAGCCCGTAAATACTATGTTTTACAGGCTTTTTCATACTTATATATACATTATCATTACCAATGATATAAATGACTTAAAATCCCTCGGAGTAACATCCGTACCGGTTCAAGTCCGGTCAGCGGCACCATACCGTTAAATCCCGTAGATACGGGGTTTGGCGGTATTTTTGTTTATACAGACTAAACTCTCATTCTATGCTCAAATTAGCAGCAAATGCCAAAACGACACAAAAACGACACAAAATGGTTTCTGAAGCCCTTTGTTACATGAAAAATGGCTGTTGAAAAATCTATGATTAAGTGGTATAATATATGTAAATACAGATGAACGGAGGACAAGCCACATGGGAATATATTTTAATCCAGGCAACATAGATTTTCAGCGTGCTGTTAATTCAGAAATATATGTTGATAAAAGTGAACTCATAAAATATACAAATGAAAAGCTTTTTACAGAGCAACAGTTTATCTGCGTCAGCCGTCCAAGACGTTTTGGAAAATCAATGGCAGCAAATATGCTTACAGCTTATTACAGCCGTGGCTGTGACTCCGGAGAATTGTTCTCGCCTTATAAAATCTCAAAAGCGGACAGCTTTGAAAAGCATTTGAATAAATATAACGTAATTCATCTCAATATGGTGAGATACCTCACAGAAGCAGGAAACGTTTCTGAAATGATAAAATTCATCGAAGAAGATATCATTGATGAAATACAGGAAGAACTGCCTGATGTAAAAATGCCAAGACGTATTACTCTTGTAAATGTTCTTGATAAGGTTTTTGCATATACGAAAATTCCGTTTGTCTTTATTATTGACGAATGGGACTGTATATTCCGAAAACACAAGAAAGATACCGAGTCTCAGACTGTATACCTTGATTTTCTGAGAAATCTTCTCAAGGACCAGAGCTATGTTGCACTTGCATACATGACAGGGATTCTCCCGATTAAGAAATACGGCGAACATTCTGCAATCAATATGTTTACTGAAGTTTCTATGATTGACCCGAGAGAATACGCTGAATTTACCGGATTTACCGAAGAAGAAGTTAAAGTTCTTGTAAAGCAGTACAATATGTCTTTTGAAGATACAAAAAAGTGGTACGATGGTTATAATCTCATGGGTGTGTCTATATACAATCCACGCTCGGTTGTTATGTCTATGACAGGAGGATATTGTCATAATTACTGGACCTCAACTGAAACCTACAGAGCATTAAAAGACTATATCATGATAAACTTTGACGGTCTTAAGGATAAAGTTTCAAAGCTGATTGCAGGTGAAGCTGTAAGGGTGAATACTGCTAAATTCCAGAATGATATGACATCGTTAAACAGTGCAGACGATGTTTTGACGCTGCTTATTCATCTCGGCTATTTAAGCTATGATTTCTTCACAGCCACAGTTCATATACCAAACAGTGAGGTTCAGCAGGAGTTTATCAATTCTATTGAAGACGGTGGCTGGGAAACTCTGATGGATTCAATCAGGGCCTCTGAGGAGCTTCTTGAAGCAACACTTGAATGCGACGAAGAAAAGGTTGCTAAGATGATTGAAAAGTGCCACAGCGACAATACTTCAATTTTGCAGTATAACAACGAAAATTCACTTGCCTGTGTTATTACGATTGCATATTACTATGCACGCAATAAGTATAATATTCACCGTGAATTTGCAAGTGGCAAGGGTTTTGCTGATATAGCCTTTATACCGCTTAAAAACGACCTTCCTGCAATTATCGTTGAGCTTAAGCACAACAAAACAACAGGGGCTGCTATTGAACAGATTAAGCAGAAGAACTATGCTGATAAGCTTGAAGGTTATTCAGGTGAAATTTTACTCGTCGGCGTAAATTATGATGACGAAAAGGGTCATACCTGTAAAATTGAAAAAATCAATGTAAATTAACATATAATCCGCATCCTTAATGGGTGTGGATTATTTTTATTATAAATTGTATTTAGTTTTTAAATTTGGTGTAAACAGACCGGATGATTTTTTTTTACTAATGAGCAACATTAACAATAAGGACACTATGTCATTCATTACCCATTCATTTCAGACAGCACCGTCTCACCACTTCTGAGCGACTCCTGAACTTCAATTATCCTCTGATTTTCAGAACCTCTGAACTTAAGCAGCAGATTTTTCTTATCAAGCTCGAATCTGCCGTCAACTAAAATATCAAGCATTGAAACAAGCTCATCTGTAACCTCACAGTGCGCCTTTCCGTCTTTGGCAAGTATATCTGTTTCAAAAGTATAGCCGCTGAAACACCAGATATTCTTCTGCGGATACTGTGACTTGAATTCTCTAAGAAGCTTTATAAGCTCACGCTGATTACATGGTTCAAGCGGCTCACCTCCAAGAAGTGTAAGACCTGCAATATGAGAGGGCTTAAGCGCCGTCATGATTTCAGCTACTGTTTCCTCTGTAAACGGCTTGCCGTAATCAAAATCCCACGCCTCAGCGTTGAAACACCCTTCACAACGGTGTGTACACCCTGAAACAAAAAGCGACACTCTCACGCCTGTTCCGTTTGCAATATCAACCTTTTTTATTGCCGCATAATTCATAAGCTTCCTCCAAAATCGTTTGTATTCGTAAAATGCTGTCCCGAAAAAGGGACAGCATTTTTTTTATTAAAGATGCATTACACGTTCCTTGATTTCCTGAGTTCTTCCCTGATTCCAATACTGAGTACCTATATAACCACATGTTCTTCTTGCAACATTCATGCGATCCTGGTCTGTATTACCACAGTTAGGACACTTCCAGATAAGTTTACCGTGCTTGTCTGTTTCAATTGCGATTTCGCCGTCATAACCGCAGTCCTGACAATAGTCACTCTTTGTATTAAGCTCAGCATACATGATATTGTCATAAATATGCTGCATAACTGTGAGCACGGCTTCAAGGTTGTTCTGCATATCAGGTACTTCAACATAGCTTACAGCACCGCCAGGTGAAAGATTCTGGAACTGTGCTTCAAATGTAAGCTTTGAGAAAGCGTCAATTTCCTCAGTTACATGAACATGATAACTGTTTGTGATATAATTCTTATCAGTTACGCCGGGAATAATACCAAAACGCTTCTGAAGGCACTTTGAAAATTTATAGGTTGTTGACTCAAGTGGTGTGCCGTAGAGGCTGAAATCAATGTTATGCTTTGCCTTCCAGCGTCTGCACGCCGCATTGAGATATTCCATAACCTCAATCGCAAAAGGTGTAGCCTCAGGGTCTGTATGTGACTTGCCTGTCATATAGCGTGTACATTCACAGAGTCCCGCATAGCCAAGTGAAATAGTCGAATATCCGCCAAAGAGAAGCTTGTTGATTTTTTCACCTTTTTTGAGTCTTGCAAGTGCGCCGTACTGCCAGAGAATCGGTGCAACGTCTGACGGAGTATCGAGCAGTCTTTCATGTCTGCACATAAGTGCGTCATAGCAAAGCTCTAAGCGTTCATCAAAGATTCTCCAGAACTTGTCCATATTACCCTCAGATGAGCACGCAATATCAACAAGGTTTATAGTTACAACGCCCTGATTAAAGCGTCCGTAATACTTAGGCTTATTCTCCTTGTCAGTATAAGGAGTAAGGAAGCTTCGGCAGCCCATGCATGGATAACAGTTACCATTGCCGTTGGAATCAATTTTAAGCTCAAGCATTTTCTTTTCAGAGATATAGTCAGGAACCATTCTCTTTGCTGTACATTCAGCTGCAAGCTTTGTGATATTCCAGTATTTTGTACCCTCTCTTATATTATCCTCCTCAAGAACATAAATAAGCTTCGGGAACGCAGGTGTTACATAAACACCACTTTCATTCTTAACGCCCAGGATACGCTGACGGAGCATTTCCTCGATTACAAGAGCTAAATCGTCTCTTAAACGACCCTCTTCAACCTCGTTGAGATACATGAATACTGTTACAAACGGTGCCTGTCCGTTAGTTGTCATGAGAGTGATAACCTGGTACTGAATCATCTGTACGCCACGCTTGATTTCTTCTCTCACGCGCATTTCAGCAACTTCATTGATTTTTTCTTCATCAAGCGGCAGACCTGCCTGTTCAAATTCCTTCTTAACAATCTTGCGAAGCTTCTGACGGCTTACGTCAACGAATGGTGCAAGATGTGAAAGAGTGATACTCTGACCGCCATACTGTGAGCTTGCAATCTGTGCAATACTCTGTGTTGCGATATTGCAGGCTGTTGAAAAGCTCTTAGGTCTTTCAATCATAACCTCGCTGATTACAGTTCCGTTCTGGAGCATGTCCTCGAGGTTTACGAGACAGCAGTTGTGCATGTGCTGAGCGAAGTAATCAGCATCGTGGAAGTGAATGATTCCGTCTTCATGCGCTCTTACAACAGGCTCAGGGAGAAGAAATCTCTTTGTAATATCCTTACTTACCTCTCCTGCCATATAGTCACGCTGAACGCTGTTTATAACAGGATTCTTGTTTGAGTTTTCCTGCTTTACTTCTTCGTTATTGCATTCAATCAGACTTAAAATCTGTTTGTCTGTTGAGTTAGATGTTCTGACAAGGCTTCTTTTATAACGATATGTGATGTATTTTCTCGCAACTTCATACGCCTGGTATTCCATAATCTTGTTTTCAACAAGGTCCTGGATTTCTTCAACGTTAAGTGTTCTACCGAGTTCAATACACAAATTCTCTATATATTCTGAGATCCCCTTGATTTGTTCTTCAGATAATCTTACGCTTTCGGCTGCTTCTATATTTGCCTTTGACACGGCTGAGTCAATCTTAGTAACGTCAAAATCTACCTCAGTACCGCTTCTCTTTATAATCTTCATTTTAACCCTCCTAAAAGACCCAAAACACTATATATAGTATCTGAAGCATGTCAGGAACACTACATATAGTATTATACCATATTATCGCCAAAAGTCAAGACGGTCAAAAAAATAATAATGCACATATAAAACTGATGAAATTCTACACTTATAATAAACAGTAGAATTTCATCAAACAAAAGTTTATTTACTTAGTAATGTATACAGTTTTTTCACAGGAAACGCTGCCTTTTATTTCCAGACAGTGAATTTCCCCAACGCAATTCACGATATTCCCCTCTATGTTTCCACACTCAATATTTCCGTTGCAGGTGATATTTCCGCCAACGTTGCCACAGTTCACTCCATCTGCACAGGTTATACCTCCTCCAACATTGCCACAGTTCACTCCGTCCCCGCACTGAAGATTGCCGCCTACATTTCCGCACATAACGCCGTCCCCGCACTGAACATTGCCGCCTACATTTTCGCACATAAGGCCGTTACCGCAATCGACATTGCCGTTTATGTCACCTTCAATTTCGGTGCTTCCCCATATCTGTATATTAACTCCGTTAGTGCAACTTTTATCAATACAAAGCGGTATTTTCCCGTTACCGTTGTAATTATCACGACGTATAAGCTTGTTTCCCTGATACTGCACAACACGCAAAACATTATCATCAGGCATATCAGCACTTTCTATTTCAACTATTTTCTCTCGAAGAAGATAATCAATGCTCACATCAAAAATATCTGCAATTTCAGGGAGCAGTTCAATATCGGGATATGACTGCATACATTCCCATTTGCTAACAGCCTGTACAGATATATTAAAGCATTCAGCAAGCTGTTCCTGGCTCATTCCCGAACGCTTCCTTAATTCCTTAAGTCTTGTTGAAAATATGTTGTTCATAACGTTTCCTCCAATCATTTTATGGATATAGTTTATCATATCGGAATAATTTACGCAACAAACACGTAGTTGATAACGGTTCAACCAATGGTTGATGTTTTCTTATAGCAAAAGGGACTGCTTTCGCAGTCCCTTAAAATTTTACTGATTGTTCTTAGCTTCTAAATCAGCGAGAGCGTCCTTTCTTGAAAGGTTAACTCTTCCCTGCTTGTCGATTTCAACAACCTTAACGAGAATTTCGTCGCCGATTGAAACAACGTCTTCAACCTTTTCAACTCTTGCCTTGTCAAGCTTTGAAATGTGTACAAGACCATCCTTACCAGGAGCGATTTCAACAAACGCACCGAAGTTCATAAGTCTTACTACCTTACCCTTATAGATACCGCCAACCTCAGGACCTTCAGCAATTGTGTGAACAATTGAAAGTGCCTTGTTGCAATTGTCAAGGTCGATACCTGAAATGAATACGTTACCGTCTTCGTTGATATCAATCTTAACATCACATTCAGCAGTAATCTTCTGGATAACCTTACCGCCCTGACCGATAACTTCTCTGATCTTTTCAACGTCAATCTTTGTCTGAAGCATCTTAGGAGCGTATTTATTAACAGTAGCTCTTGACTCAGGAATAGCCTTGAGCATGATTTCGTCGAGGATATAAAGTCTTGCTTTTCTTGTCTTTTCAAAAGCTTCCTTGATGATTGCAGGTGTAAGACCATCAACCTTGATATCAACCTGAATTGCTGTGATACCCTTGTGAGTACCGCCAACCTTAAAGTCCATATCGCCGAAGAAGTCTTCAAGACCCTGGATATCAACCATTGTCATGAACTCGTCGCTGTCAGGCTTTGTGATAAGACCACATGAAATACCTGCAACAGGAGCCTTGATTGGCACGCCTGCGTCCATAAGTGCGAGAGTTGAACCACAGATTGAACCTTGTGATGTTGAACCATTTGATGAAAGAACTTCAGAAACAAGTCTGAGAGCGTATGGGAATTCCTCAACTGAAGGAATTACAGGCTCGAGTGCTCTTTCAGCAAGTGCGCCGTGACCTATTTCACGTCTTCCCGGACCTCTGCTTGGCTTTGTTTCACCAACTGAGTATGATGGGAAGTTATAGTGGTGCATATATCTCTTTGAATCTTCTTCATCAAGACCGTCAATTCTCTGTGATTCACTTACAGGACCGAGTGTTGCAATAGTAAGAACCTGTGTCTGTCCTCTTGTGAAAAGACCTGAACCATGAACTCTTGGGAGAAGTCCTACTTCAGCCGCGAGAGGTCTGATTTCATCGATGCCTCTGCCGTCAACACGCTTGCCCTCATAGAGCCAGTTTCTTACAATCTTCTTCTGAAGCTTGTAGATACATTCGTCAATCATAGCTTCCTTTTCAGGATATGCTTCGTCAAACTTAGCGTGAATATCATCCTTGATTGGCTGAAGTCTTTCTTCACGGATATTCTTGTCATCTGTATCAAGAGCAAACTTTACTCTTTCAGCCGCAAATTCTTCAATTGCGTCGAACATATCATGGTCAACTTCCTGTGACTCAAATTCAAACTTCTTCTTACCAATCTGAGCCTGAATGTCACTGATGAAAGCAACAATCTTCTTGATTTCTTCATGGCCTGTTAAGATAGCCTTGAGCATAAGGTCATCTTCAACCTGATTTGCACCTGCTTCAATCATAACAATCTTTTCAGCTGAACCTGCAACTGTAAGATTGAGATCTGTCTTAGCTCTCTGCTCGAGTGTTGGGTTAAGAACGATTTCATTGTCAACGAGACCTACGCTGATACCTGCAATAGGACCATTCCATGGAATATCTGAAATTGAAAGTGCAATTGATGTTGCAACCATACCTGCAATTTCAGGTGAACAGTCAGGGTCAACTGCGAGTACTGTCATAACAACAGATACATCGTTTCTCATATCCTTAGGGAAAAGCGGTCTTATAGGACGGTCAACCATTCTTGAAGTAAGGATAGCCTTTTCTGAAGGCTTACCCTCTCTCTTAGTGAATGAGCCTGGGATTTTACCTACTGAGTAAAGTCTTTCCTCATAGTCAACTGAGAGTGGAAAAAAGTCGATTCCGTCTCTTGGCTTTGCGCTTGCTGTTACGTTTGCCATAACAACAGTTTCGCCATAGTGTACCCAGCATGAACCATTTGAAAGCTCACATGTCTTTCCTGTTTCTACAACGAGTTCTCTGCCGGCAAATGTGGTTTTAAAAGTCTTGTAATTTTCAAACATAAACTGCCTCCTGTTTGTCAGTAGCAGATTTAGCAATAAACCCTGAATCCCCTTTCGGAGACTTACGGTTTAATGCTAAAATTACCACTACTGCATGATTTTTACATTCATTAATATAGCGTGAAAAGGCAGAAAGGATTTCTCCCGACTGCCTTTCAAAGCTGCAATTATTTACGGATGCCGAGCTTTTCGATGATTGCACGGTATCTGTTGATGTCCTTCTTCTTGAGGTAGTTGAGAAGGTTACGTCTGTGACCTACCATCTTGAGAAGACCTCTTCTTGAGTGATGGTCCTTCTTGTGAATCTTCAGATGACCTGTGAGGTCGTTGATTCTCTTTGTGAGAATAGCAATCTGAACTTCAGGAGAACCTGTGTCGTTTGCATGAGTCTTGTTAGCCTCGATAACGGCTGTTTTTTCTTCTTTGAGTAACATAATACTTTCACCTCTTTAAATATTTATCCGATGGCATAGTAACAGGCAGGCAAACTCCCAATTGCAGGGCTTAATCCTGAAACCATGTGCATGGACAATAATTATTATAACACATTTTTTCCGATATGTAAAGTACTTTTTTCGATATTATGAAATAATTTTTCCCTTAGGTGTCTTTTTAGCCGCTTTTGCCTTCGGCTTTTTGACTTTTTCAACAGGTGCTTCCTGACCGCCCTTATCCTCGAACAGTACTTCATCGTCATCCTCATCAGTCTGCGCTTCTTCAAGCTCAGGATTAACCTCTCCCCTTTGCTCATAGTAAGGGTTGATTACATATTTCTGAATCACAGGGTATGAATTGAACGCTACCACAAAGCCCAGGAATGCAGCAGGTGCAATCGGAAGCAGGAATAATGTTGCAAGATTAAAAATCGTAAGTACCACGAAAACTGCGCTCACTAAAAGAACAATGAGAAGCGTAAGAAGATTTTTCTTGAGCGCCACACACGCAAGTGCAAGTGAATTTTTCATTATATTCTTAAAGGACAGATCTGTTGCGACAATCATGAGAAACGCATAGAAATTCATCATGACCGCCATAATACCGATACTCAGACTTATAACGAAGAACACAAGCATAACATTGCCGTAAACATCGGCAAGATTTGAGTATACATACACTGCCGATGATACCGAGATTATGAGTAGCACGTCAATAATTCCAAGCGCCACGGATTTTTTGAAATTATCCGAAAATGCCTTTTTGAAATCAGTAAGGATAAATGCGTGCTTTTCAAGCGTATAATTTCTGAGAATTTTCATCATTGCCGCTGTTGCAGGACCTACGAGAATCGCAAATATTATAACGCAAATCCCCGCAAGCATAAGTCCGAGATTTCTGTTTCCCATTCCGAAGAGAGCATAAAATGCCACAACGAGCGGAAGATAGAAAGCAGAATACAGCATATTCACCTGTACAAGCTTCCAGAATTTTCTAAACATAAGCTCGAAAAATCTGAATATTCCCTTTTTCTTAGGCGCATTCTTGGCTATTCCGACGCCTGCACTCTCATAATCTGAA
The DNA here is from genome assembly GCA_964621265.1 of uncultured Clostridium sp. Lineage (GTDB taxonomy): Bacteria > Bacillota > Clostridia > Oscillospirales > Ruminococcaceae > Porcipelethomonas. Next base: position 10,137 of record CAZULQ010000004.1, read on the forward strand.
CCAAATATTCCCATTTGTAATTTTACACTCCTTGTATTTACGGATTAAAAAAGTCCGCAAAAAAATATATTAATGCACTTTCAATCACAGCTGATGCAAGTGCAAACCCAGCCAAAACCAGAAACTTTATAAGATAAAGCCTGATTTCGCATACCCCGTCGTTATTCTTCCCGAAAATAAACCCTGCCGTCATATTTGAAAGTCTTATTGACTCTCTCGCACCGAGCGAGAGTATATACATGTTAAAAATCAGCATCGGCACAAGCATAATAAGTATTAAAAAAAATCCTTTATAGCCATACTGCGCATATATTGATGCAGATGCTATCCCTCCTGCAATTCCTCTCATAACAAGTGTTGATACACAGAAAGGTTGTCCGAATGCAAACAATCCGCACAGAAGCTGAAATACAAGCATTAACACTACGGGAATAAGTGAACACGCAAAGACTTTAAACGGTGTCATAACAGCAATACCCGTCAGGTACTGAGAAAGCCACGCTGTCCTGAAGCGTTCATTTTCAGGATTACTTATAAAAATAAGCGTCCCTGAAACAACACCCGCAAACATAAAAAACATCAGTATCAGCAGAAAAAAACGTCTTTTTTGTGATGGTGTCATATCCCCGGTTATCATTTTCATAAACATCATTCCTTTTTACGGCAGAGCCTTTTTTATTTTTTCATGTAAAAAGGATATGCTGTTTGTTCTGTAATTAGAACATTACTTTGAAAGCTCGTAAGCACGCTTTGTACAAGCGTCACATGCTTCATCAACGGCTTTTGTAAGCTCATTGGAATAAAGCTTGTCAAGACCCGCAAGAGTTGTACCGCCGGGTGATGAAACCATTTTTATAAGCTCATCAATTGTGTAACCGGAATCGGAAATCATTTTTGCTGAACCGATAAGGCTCTGGCAGAAAAGTGCTTTTGCGGCGTCTTCATCAATATCGTTTTTCACAGCGTAATCAATAAAGCCCTTTGCAAAAAGATAGATAAACGCAGGACTACTGCCGTTTATTGCAATAATTTCCTTCATCTTGTTTTCAGAAATAACCTGAATTTTCCCGCATGACTCAAAAACCTTGCATACAAAATCAAATTCCTTCTTTTCAACAGAATCAGTTGCCGCAATTGCTGTTGCACCCTCCCCGAGAAGAAGCGGTGTATTCGGCATTGTAACAATAACGCCGATATTCTGGTTTTCAAGAGTATTTCTGATAAAATCAGCAGGAATACCTGCGGCAATCGAAACGAAAATCTGCTCGTCTCTCACATTGTTCTTAATGGAACTGAGCACATCTTCAATTACCTGAGGCTTAACTGCAAGAAATACTATATCACATTCATCAGCAATTTCAACAGCATCCCTGCACTTTATAACATCACAGTCTGAAAGCGAATCAACATTCGCTTCAACAGGGTCAGCGGCGTAAATTTCGATTTCCCAGCGAAGTTCACTGAGCGCAACTCCACGCATTATTGCTTTTCCCATATTTCCTGCGCCTATAAATCCAATTTTTCTTTTCATTGTATAATACCTTCCTAAAAAAATCACTTGTTTAATTATAACGCAAAATCGTTAAAATAACAAGTAATTTCTGAATATTTTTTTGTATTATGCAGATTTAATTTTCTTTTTTCCGAAATTTCTGTTATATGCCAGTAAAATCGCAGGCATAATAACAATCAGAAGCGGAATATCTGCTACAAGCTGAAGCAGATTTTTTGTTGTTCTCGCAGCAATTGCAATATGAAGTGCCTCCTGAGGAATAAAGCCGTAATGCATATTCGCAATGGTGTTGAGCACAAGGTTTATAATCGCAATATCAAGCAGTCTTGCCACGATAAGCCTTACATAAAGCTCAGTAAACTTTCTGCCGTTTCCAACGCCTTCTGAAGCATATCTGCCCCACTTCTGATAGAGAACGAGTCCGTAGATAAGTCCCTGACACATTGCTATAAGTATATAAACAGGGAGAAATCCACCGTCAGGGTGAACCATAAATCCGAGTATATCACACATACCGCCCGCAAAGAACGCTATAACAGGGCCATAGAACATTCCGACTGCCGCAATTGCCAGAAATGCAAAATTCACTTTTGCAAACGGAATTTCAATTGTAAAAAATTCCAGAATCATCGACACTGCAATCATAAGACCTGTCACAACAAGACATATCGTTCTGTTCTTACCTGTAACCTCACCTATCGACTGAGAAAATAAACCAAAAAACCTTTTCATGATAACCTCCTGTTTTCTGTGCTGATTTGCACAAAGAAGCCGTCATGAAAAGGCACTTTATGCATACAGCGGGATGCGGAAACTACACCGCAAACTGTTTTCTGACAGCTTTTCGTCCCGACAGCAACTCCCCGTCCGCCGGACACTTCACGCATAGCTTCCTACTCTGATGCTATAATTTAATTTTAGTAAAATCAGAACGCAATTTCGCCTGCGATGTGGTAAAGTTCCTCATCGAATGGCTTCTTCATTGAAAGTGCTTCCTGAATGTCAAAGTCAACAATCTTATTGTTCTGCATACCGAGAACTCTGTTGCCGATTCCCTGTGAGAGAAGTTCAACAGCATAGTAACCGAACTGGCTTGCAACAACTCTATCCCTTACAGTTGGTGAACCACCTCTCTGAACGTGACCGAGAATTGTTGTTCTTGCTTCGATACCAGTCTTTTCCTGAAGTGTTCTTGCAATATCCTCAGAATGACCAACACCTTCTGAAACAACGATGATAAAGTGCTGCTTTCCTGTCTTTCTTGCTTCAAGCATCTTCTTGGCAACAGCATCAAGGTCATATGGAATTTCACTTGTGATAATATATGTTGCGCCAACAGCGATACCTGCATTAAGAGCAATATAACCAGCACCTCTGCCCATTACTTCAACAACGCTACAACGGTCATGTGACTGAGTTGTATCTCTGAGCTTATCAACCATTTCCATAGCTGTGTTCATAGCTGTGTCATAACCGATTGTATATTCAGTACATGCGATATCGTTGTCAATTGTACCAGGAAGACCAACGCAGAGAATACCGTGTGCTGAAAGGTCAGCCGCACCTCTGAATGAGCCGTCACCACCGATTACAACAATACCTTCAAGACCAAGCTCTTCACACTTCTTCTTAGCCATGAGAACGCCCTCTTCTGTTCTGAATTCAGGACATCTTGCTGTGTAAAGAGTTGTACCGCCTCTCTGAATAATATCAGATACGCTTCTTTCGTTCATGAGGAATACGTCACCATTGATAAGTCCATTGTATCCTCTGTGAATACCGTAAACCTGCATGCCCTTTCTCATAGCCGCTCTTGCAACTGCACGAACAGCAGCGTTCATACCGGGGGCATCTCCTCCGCTTGTTAAAATACCAATCTTTTTAAGCATTAAAAACTCCTATCCGCCTTAAGGCATGTTTATTTACCATATACTATTTTACTACATTTAAGATTTTTGTCAAGTCATTTCGGACAAAAAAACAAAAAATATTATATTAATCACATTTTTTTACTTTTAATCTATCAATCCAACGTCTTCAGACGGGACAATTTCGGTCAGTTTTCTGATAAACTCTTCTGAAATATTTACACCTGACACATTTTTTGGTTTCAGAAATTTCTTTATATCCGTAAAGTAATAGCAAAGAGGTGTTCCGCCTGTATTATCGGAAATCAGATTTCCAAGTTCCGAAATAACTTGCTTTTGTGAACTTTCAAGCTTAACGCAGATGCGTTTCTTATTACAGATTTCACGAAATTCACTGTCAGAATATATATGATTGCAGATTACCGAAAGCTCATAGTCATCCTTAGGAGAAACCCTTCCCCTGATATATACGATTTTACCATGGTCAATTTTAGACTTATAAGCCTCATAGACATCAGGAAAGACGGTACATGATACAGCACCCGTCATATCCTGGACATCAGCAAAAACCATTTTTCTGCCGGTTGATGTGTAGTGAACGGTAATATCGTCTATTACGCCTATAAAGCCGAACTCATCATTCTTATTTTTTCCTCCGTCATACTTTTTTATAACCGAAATTACAGGAAGTTTCAGTAAATCGGCATAAATGCGATGTTTACCAATCGGATGACCCGAAATATACATTCCTGTCGCAAGCTTTTCAAATTCGAGCATATCAGTATAACTGAATTCTTCGCACCTCACAGCCTTTCTTCCCGATTTTTCGGAACTCATTGCATCAGGAAAAAGATTCATCTGTCCTTCAATACTGCTTCTTGAAGCACTTGAATAGCTGTCCATGAAATATTCATACTCCGACATCATTTCACGCCTGTTGCTTCCAAGACCATCAAAGCATCCCGATTTTATAAGATTTTCCACGACCATACGGCTGATATTCATGTCAGCCGTACGCTGGCAGAAATTCTCAAGAGACAAATAGTCTCCACTCAATTCACGCCCGGAAATTATAGCGTTTATAGCGCCCTTACCAAGCCCTTTTATTGCAAGAAGTCCGTAGCGTATGCCGTCTTTTTCCGCAACAAAATCAGAAAAGCTTCGGTTAATCGAAGGCTTTAATATTTCAATTCCGTTCTGGCGGCACTCTTCAACATACTCAGAAAGCTTGTCTGTATTGCCGAAAACGCTCGACATCAGCGCTGCCATATATTCCTTGAGATAATGACATTTGAGATATGCAGTCTGATATGAAAGATACGCATAAGCCGCAGCATGTGACTTATTGAATGCATAAGAAGCAAAGCTGCTCATCTCGTCGAAAATATCGTTTGCAACAACCTCAGAAACGCCGTTTTTCACCGCTCCTTCAACAAAAACCTGACGTTCCTTTTCCATAACGTCATGCTTTTTCTTTGCCATAGCACGTCTGACAAGGTCTGCTCTGCCGTATGAATAGCCGCCTACAACACGGCAGATTTCCATTACCTGCTCCTGATAAACCATACAGCCATAAGTCACATCAAGTATATTTTCAAGCAGAGGATGCTTGTATTTCACATTTTCAGGATTATGCTTGTTGCTGATATACTTTGGGATTGACTCCGATGGTCCCGGACGATAAAGCGAAATTACGGCAATCAGATCCTCAAGGCTTTCAGGCTTAAGCTGAGAAAGTACACGTCTCATGCCATCACTTTCAAACTGGAAAACTCCTGTTGTATGCCCCTTTGACATCATTCTGAAAACCTCGCTGTCATTTACGGGTATTTCATTTATGTCAAAGCCAGGATTTGTCTTTCTTATCTGGTCTGTACAATGCTTTATAACAGTCAGATTACGAAGTCCGAGAAAATCCATTTTAAGCAGTCCGAGCGCTTCAAGACCTGTCATTGTGTACTGTGTAACAACAGCATCACCGCTTTTTTTAACAGGTACAATATCCGTAATCGGAACAGACGAAATCACTACACCTGCCGCATGTATCGAATCGTTTCGTGGCATGCCCTCAAGCTTCATGGATTCATCAAGAAGCCTGTGTGCAGACGGATTTGTGTCATAAAGTTCACGCAAATCAGAGCTTTGCTCAAGCGCTTTGGAAATTGTCATTTTAAGGTCTCGCGGAATAAGCGACGAAACGTCATTACGAAATTTCACCGAAAGACCGAGTACACGCCCCGTATCCTTGACCGCCGCTCTTGCCTTTAGCGTATCAAAAGCAATAATCTGTGAAACCTTGTCCTCGCCGTATTTGCGCACAACATAGTCGATAACCTGCTGTCTGCCCTCAATGCAGAAGTCAATATCAAAGTCAGGCATACTAACTCTTTCAGGATTTAAAAAGCGTTCAAAAAGCAGATTATATTTTATAGGGTCAATGCCCGTAATACCGATACAATACGCACAAAGACTTCCTGCTCCCGAGCCTCGACCGGGGCCTACGGGAATATCATGCTCCCTTGCGTATTTTATAAAGTCCCAGACTATCAGAAAATAGTCGGTATAACCCATTTTGATTATGGTTTCAAGCTCGTATTTAAGTCTGCCCTTGATTTCCTCTGTTATAGCGTCACCATAACGCTTTTTAAGCCCCATGACGCAAAGCTTTTTAAAATAGCTAACGTTATCATCAGAGCTTTCCGTTTTAAATTCAGGGAGCTTTATAACGCCGAATTCAAACTCCACGTTACAGCGCTCAGCTATTTTTGCAGTATTGGTTACGGCATCAGGGAAATCCTTGAAAAGCTCCGTCATTTCCTCTGTGGATTTAAGATAAAACTCCTCTGTCGGAAACTTCATCGGATTTGAGTCGAAAATAGTCTTTTTAAGCTGAATACAAAGCAAAATATTCTGCGTTTCAGCATCTTTTTTTTCAATATAATGAGCGTCATTCGTTGCCGCAAGGCGTATTCCTGTTTCCCTTGAAAGACGCAAAAGCTGAGGCAGTATTTCGAGCTGTTCACGAATGCCGTGATTTTGTATTTCAAGGAAATAGTTGTCCTCTCCAAATATATCACGGTAAAGAAGCGCAGTATTTTTAGCAGCTTCATACTCGCCGTTTGCAAGTTTTCTTGCAACCTCTCCCGCAAGACACCCTGACAGGCATATAAGCCCCTCAGAATGCTTTCTAAGAAGCTCTGTATCAACTCTCGGCTTATTGTAAAAGCCCTCGGTAAATCCGAGTGACACAAGCTTTACAAGGTTTTCATAGCCCTTATTGTTCCTGCAAAGCAGCACAAGATGATAAGGCTTTGAATCAAGATTCATTTCCTTATCAAAGCGTGTCCTCGGAGCGACATAAACCTCACAGCCGATAATCGGCTTTATTCCCTGCTCCTTTGCCTCTTTATAAAAGTCAACAGCTCCGTACATAACTCCATGGTCAGTTACGGCAACTGCTGTTTGTCCGAGCGACTTTACGTGTCTCACCAGCTCCTTCAGACGACAGGCGCCGTCCAGAAGGCTGTATTCACTATGAACATGAAGATGTACGAAGCTGTTATTTTCCAATATTTTCACCGTCTTTTCCTCTTATCTCCTCCGCCAGAGCAGCAATTTTCTGAAAACGGCGGTTAACTCCCGAACGTCCTATCGGGTTTTTAAGGTTTTCTCCTATTTCCTGAAGGCTATACTCCGGAAATGCAAGCCTTAGCTCTGCCACTTCTTTCAGGTCAGCAGAAAGTGAATCAAATTCCTCCGCCTGCTTTATTGTATTTATATCACGTATCTGACGTGAGGCAGCAGCAACAACCTTTTCGATATTAGCCGCATCACAGTTTGCAATACGGTTTACTCTGTTTCGCATATCCTTATAGATTTTTATATTCATAAGGTCGATTGTACACTGTCTTGCACCGATAAATGTGAGTATATCCTCAATATTTTCGCTGTCCTTGATATACATAACAGCGTGTTTTTTACGCTCAGTCTTTCCTGCCGTAATACCGAAACCAAGAAGAATTTTATCAAGGTCGCTGTATAACTGCTCAGTCGGTGGCGTAAATTCAAGGTGATACTCCTTGTTAGGGTCGCTTATACTTCCACACGCAAAGAATACCCCCGCTAAAAATGCGCTGAGACTATTATTGACAATATTCTTAAGATTAATTTCACGGGCGTCAGGATTGATTCTGTATGGCTCATACAGCGCCTTAACCGAGTCTTCATCCGAAATTTCAATTGAATATCCTGTATTACCATTCTTTTTCAGGATTTCCTCAGTTTTATATACAATCTTCTTACCAAAAATCTTTCTCAGAAGCTGACAGGCAAGCTCGAAAAAATCCTTCGATTCCGTACTTATGGAAACATTGCTCCCGCTCACATTACGGGAATACAGCACTATCCCGTAAAGGCAGGCGTAACGCTTATCGCTGTCGGTTATACAACGACAGATTTCCGCCTTGACGTCATTTGAAAAGGAAGCCATAACGGCGCCCTCCTTTTATGTTCTGTAATAGTTAATGTCCTTGCTTATATCCCTGTGGCTTTTCTGAACCCTCAGTCCCTGCTGGGTGAGATAGTCCGAAATAAGCTCTGTAAATGTAATTGAGCGATGCTTTCCGCCTGTACAGCCAAAGCAGATTATAAGCTGACTCTTGCCCTCGTGGACATAAAGAGGAATGAGAAAATCAAGCAGATCCTTGATTTTGTCAAGAAGCTCCTTTGACTGATCAAAGCTCATTACATATTCTCTCACGCTCTGGTCACAGCCTGTCATAGGACGCAGTTCCTTAACGTAATATGGGTTAGGCAGACATCTTACGTCAAAAACAAGGTCTGCTTCGGTTGAAAGACCATACTTAAAGCCAAATGACATAACCTTTATAATCATAGAGTCACTTTCCTTTTCAAGGAAAAGACCCTTGATTTCCTCTTTGAGCTGTGAAGTTGAAAGGTATGAAGACTCGACATAATAGTCTGACACCTCTCTTATAGGACTAAGCTGTTCTCTTTCAAAAGCAATCGCCTTATGGAGACAGTTTGTAAATTTATCGTCAAGAGGATGCTTTCGGCGTGTTTCCTTATAACGTTTAATAATGACCTCATCATTAGCCTCAAGGTAAAGAATCTTTACATCAATTCCTGTTTCCTCCTTGAGCCTTTTCCAGCGGTCAAATATCTCGCTGAACATCTCGCCGGAACGTATGTCAACTGCAACAGCCACTCGTTCAAGCTTTCCCTCCGAATGCATGCAAATATCCGCAAATTTATTTAAAAGCTGAGGCGGAATATTGTCAATACAATAAAAACCAATGTCCTCAAGAACGTTCATTGCACATGATTTTCCCGAACCCGACATACCGGTTACGATTACAAACTGCATATTTATCTCCATTCTGCCGCTTTATTTTTCTATACGGCATAGCTTTATATTGCCTAATTCAAATCATTTTAAAACAAGCGGTTCAAGCTCAAGGGTATAACCTGTCTTTTCAAGAACAATCTCCCTTACCTTGTCGCAAAGTTCCAATACATCCCTGCATGTAGCATTTCCTTTATTTATAACAAAACCGCTGTGTTTTTCACTTACCTGTGCGTCACCTACGGACATTCCTTTAAGTCCGCACTGGTCTATAAGCAGAGAAGCAAAGCTTCCCTCAGGACGCTTGAAGGTACTTCCCGCACTTGGATATTCAAGCGGCTGCTTTGAGCGTCTGCGTTCCATGAAATCATCCATTCTGGCCTTGATTTCTGACTTATCGCCCTTTTTAAGACGGAATACCATATCGATTATTATTCTGTCTGTATTTTCAGCAAAGACACTATGTCTGTAAGACAAATCCATATCCTCTGCCTTTATTTCATGAATTTCACCGTTTTCAAGATAGTGCGCAGAAGCAATAATATCCTTTATTTCTCCGCCGTACGCACCTGCATTCATGAACAATGCACCGCCGCAGGTACCGGGTATGCCAAAAGCAAATTCCATGCCCTCAAGAGAGTTTTCGAGTGCCACAAGACACACGTCTCTGAGCGAAGCCCCTGCTGTACAGTAAATATCAGTATCATTCACAAGACGGATTTCAGAAAACGACTTTGATAGAAGCAATATAACTCCGTCAAAGCCTTCGTCACTTACGATTACATTACTTCCACGTCCCAGAACAAAGTATCTGATATTTTCAGAGATAAGATAATCTGAAATTTTCAGTAAAGCTTCTGTTGAATTTATTGCCACAAGCGCACGGCATTTTCCACCGATGCGGAATGTTGTGTGAGGAGAAAGCGGTTCATCCGTCTTAATCTCACAACCATATTCATTACATAATGCTGATAACTTTTCAATATACGGCATTAGTCTTCTCACTCTCTATATAATAATATTTTTCTTCTTTGCAAGATACTCAATAACATTTTCTTCCCTGAGATTGAAAATGAGTTCCTTCGGGAAGTTTGTTTCCTCAAGCATTTTCTGCGTTGTCGGAGTCTTACCGATTATATCACAGAAATGGCAGTCTGTGTTGACTATAATCTGTGTGCCATACTTCTTACATGCATCGAGCATAGCAAGACAGTTTTCAGCAGGACTTCTCCAGAACTGCAGTGAGCTTTCATTAAGCTCCAGGAATTTCCCGTATTCCTTTGCAGCCTTTGCAAGCTTGTCAAAGTCAACAGGATATCTTTTTGTAGTCGGGTGACCGATAAGGTCAACAGCTTCATATCTTTTCATAAGGTTTATATATGCAAGCGTATTTTCCTCGGCAGTTCCAGGAACAATCAGCGGATCATGACATGACACAACAACCCATTCAACAAATCCGAGTTCAAAATCAGACATGTCAATCTCACCGTCGATATTTCTGAGGTTTGCCTCAACGCCTCTTAGCACTCTAACTCCGCATACCTCACGAGGTATAACCGCAAGATTTGTAAAGTGCCACGGATGCGGAGCGTCCTCCATTGACGATGCGTGGTCAGTCAGCGCAAACATTTTAAGTCCGTTTTCCTTTGCGGAAGCCGCAAGTTCCTTTACTGTTGAATAAGCATGGCTTGAAGCCAGCGAATGACAATGAAGGTCAGCTTCAATAAACATTTATATTATCCCCTTTTAATCAGAATGTCTCGTAATTTTTTACAGTTTCGTTGCAGTCCATATCAAGACCAAGCTTTCCGAGAAGCTCATGCGCTGCGTTATAGCCCATTTTCTTCTGACGGTTGTTCATAGCCGCAACTTCCATGATAACAGCAAGGTTTCTACCCGGCTTTACAGGAATTGTAAGTGACGGCACCTTAACGCCAAGAATTGATGTATACTGGCTGTCAGCACCCATTCTGTCATAAATCTTTTCAGGATTCCAAAGTTCCATTTCAACGATAAGGTCAATTTTTTCTGTAAGCTTGACAGCACCCATACCGAAAAGTCGTCTTGCATTGATAATACCGATACCACGGAGTTCAAGGAAATGACGGATATTATCAGGTGAGCTTCCGACCAGGCTTATGTTTGAAACCTTTCTGATTTCAACAGCGTCGTCCGCAACAAGACGGTGACCACGCTTTACAAGCTCAATAGCAGTCTCGCTCTTACCAACGCCGCTTTCGCCTGTGATAAACACACCTTCACCGTAGATTTCGATGAGTACACCATGACGTGTGATTCTCGGAGCAAGGTTAAGGTTTAAGAATGCAATAAGACCTGACATAAAGTTTGAAGTACTTTCCTTACTTCTCAGAAGCGGCATTTCATACTTTTTGGCAAGCTCCAGCATTTCTGCAAAATACGGCAGTTCTCTTGTAATAATAAGCGCAGGAAGGTGCTGTGAAAACAGCTTTTCAAGACGCTCATATCTTGTTTTTTCATCAATTGTGGAAAGATAGGCAAATTCCATCTTTCCTATTATCTGTATGCGCTCCGGATTAAAATATTCATAAAATCCCATAAGCTGAAGTCCCGGACGGGTTACATCATTTTCTTCAATAAAAATTTCTTCTGGTTCCTTTGGTACAAAGATTGATTCAAGCTTGAATTCGTCAATAATTTTCTTAAGTGAAACATTAAATTTATCAGCCATAGTGACCTCCGTTATTTTGAAATTCGATACTAAGTTTTGTATCTATAATTATACTATATTTTTCCCCGTTTTTCAATAGCATTGCAAAAAAATAAGAGTACTTTCTCAAGTACTCTCTGATTTATGTAGTCATATCTGCGATGATTGAGTTTGAAACAAGAAATCCACTCGGTGTAAGTGAAAATCTTCCGTTTTCAATAGTTCCCATGCCATAAGACGCGTATTTACGGGCTTTGGTTTCAAGCTTATCACTTAATGACGGGTAATCTGCAAAAGCAATACCCTTTTTAAGACGAAGTCCGAGCATGATTTTTTCTTCATCGGTTCCTGGAATATAGTCCTCATAAACCCGTTCCTGTACATCACTTTCACAAAACGCCAGAAGGTCAGGCGGGACGGAAAATCTTGTCCCTTCAAAATAGGAATGCGCCGCAGGACCTATTCCGATATATTCCTCACAGTTCCAGTATTTCAGGTTATGCCTGCTCTCAAAACCGTCTTTTGAGAAGTTTGAAATCTCATACTGCATAAATCCACGCTCTTCAAGACACTTGACACTATGCAGATACAGTTCTGCTACTTCGTCATCATCGGGAAGCACTTCCCCGATATTATCGTGCCCGAATGGTGTGTTCTCCTCAATTTTTAAAATGTATGAGGAAATATGCTTTACAGGAAGCTGTGACAGCCTTTCTACCGATTCTTCAAGCCTTGCCACATCCTGTCCCTCAACTCCTATCATAAGGTCGCAGGAGACGTTCTCAAAGCCGAGAGAATACGCAAGGTGCACGGCATTTGCCGCCTTTTCAAAGGTGTGTCTGCGTCCCAAAAACGCAAGTTCATCGTCATGCCCTGACTGCACTCCGAACGAAAGGCGGTTTACTCCTGCCCTGCGATACGCTTTCAGCTTTTCCTCAGTCACAGTTGACGGGTTAAGCTCCATTGTGATTTCCGGCGCTGCAAGTTCATGCTTCTTAGACAGCAAAGACAAAATCTCATCAATATATTCAGCAGGAAGTATTGACGGCGTACCACCGCCAAAATAAACCGTATCAGCCTTTATATGTTGGAGTGCCGAAATATTGCGCAACACTGCATTTTTATATTCCTCTGCTTTTTTTAAGCTGTAATTGCAGGAATAAAAATCACAGTAAGGGCATTTCTGAGCACAGAACGGAACATGAATATAAATTCCTGTCATCAGTCGATTCTGAGACTTTTATCAAGCGGGAAAAACAATGCGTCAAAAATCTTGTTTATAACTGCGGCGCCTAACAATGCCGCAACGATAACCCATGTGCTGATATCCATTTTGATATATGCCACAATTACGATAACGAGCATTATGAGGTCAATGATTGTATGAAAAACCGCAGACTGCATCCCGTTTGTACATCTTCCACCGCAATTCGGACACGCAACGCCTCTGGACTTCTGATTTCCCGCAAAAGCTTTTTTAAGCGGTGAAATTGTCGCCTCTCCGCAATGCGGACATTTAAATTTAAGCATTTTTCTACCTCACTTATTCATCAAGCTTAAGTACGCTCATGAATGCTTCCTGCGGAACTTCTACTGTTCCGAGCTGACGCATTCTCTTCTTACCTTCCTTCTGCTTTTCAAGCAGCTTTTTCTTACGTGTAATATCACCACCGTAACACTTGGCAAGTACGTCCTTACGCATCGCCTTAACGGTTTCTCTTGCGATAATCTTTCCGCCGATTGCCGCCTGAATAGGCACTTCAAACAGCTGACGAGGAATATTTTCCTTGAGCTTTTCAGCCATCTTTCTTCCTCTTGCGTACGCTCTGTCAGCATGAACGATAAATGAAAGTGCGTCAACGATGTCGCCGTTGAGAAGAATATCAAGCTTAACGAGCTTAGATGGCACATATCCGAGCATTTCATAGTCAAATGAAGCGTAGCCCTTTGTTCTAGATTTGAGTGCATCGAAAAAGTCGTATACAATTTCATTGAGCGGAAGCTCATAGTGAAGCGCAACTCTTGTCTCATCAAGATATTTCATATCCTTGAATGTGCCTCGTCTTTCCTGACAAAGCTCCATTATGTTTCCGACATAGTCAGACGGTGCAAGAACCTCAGCCTTTACCATAGGCTCTTCCGCACTTTCAATAAGTCCGGGGTCCGGGAAGTTTGTCGGGTTGTCAATGAAAATAGTTTCACCGTTTGTAAGAGTAACTTTATATATAACTGACGGTGCAGTTGTGATAAGGTCAAGATTATATTCACGCTCTAAACGCTCCTGAATAATTTCCATGTGAAGCAGTCCGAGGAATCCGCAACGGAAACCAAAACCAAGCGCAATTGATGTTTCAGGCTCAAATGACAATGAAGCGTCGTTAAGCTGAAGCTTTTCGAGTGCTTCTCTTAAATCCTCGTATTTCGCACCATCAGCAGGATAAATACCCGAATAAACCATTGGGTTTACCTTACGGTAACCAGGGAGTGGTTCATCACAAGGATTTGACGCACTTGTAACAGTATCACCAACCTGTGTTTCACCAATACTCTTGATGGACGCAGACAGGTAACCTACCTCACCGGCTGAAAGCACGCCCTTATTGATATGATTTGTAGCGTCCATATAGCCCGCTTCAACGACTGTAAACTCAGAACCTGTTGCCATAAGGCGAATTGTATCACCAACCTTAACGGTACCGTCCTTGATTCTCACATATATAATAACGCCCTTGTATGCGTCATAATAGCTGTCAAAAATAAGCGCTTTAAGCGGCTTGTCAGCAGTATCCTCAGGTGCAGGAACGTCAGAAACAATTCTTTCAAGCACTTCTTCGATATTAATGCCTGCCTTGGCAGAAATCTTCGGTGCGTCCATTGCAGGAATACCGATTACATTTTCAATTTCATCGCATACTCTTTCAGGGTCTGCGGACGGCAGGTCAATCTTATTTACAACAGGTACAACCTCAAGGTCATGCTCAATCGCAAGATAAGTATTCGCAAGTGTCTGAGCCTCAATACCCTGCGAAGCGTCAACAACTAAAAGTGCACCCTCACATGCTGCAAGAGAACGTGAAACCTCATAGTTAAAGTCAACGTGTCCAGGAGTATCAATAAGGTTGAAAACATATTCCTTACCATCATTCGCTTTATAATTGAGATGCACGGCACGAGCCTTGATAGTAATGCCGCGCTCCCTTTCTATATCCATATTATCAAGCAGCTGTTCTTCCATATCACGCTCAGCGACAGTATATGTCTTTTCGAGAATACGGTCAGCAAGAGTAGACTTACCATGGTCTATATGAGCAATAATACAAAAATTTCTGATATTTTCAGTTGCCAATTCAAGTTCCTCCGATTTAAAAATTTCTAAGTTTTATTATATCTAAAATTGAAGATTTTTTGATATAATTTGCCTGATTTGCAGGGAGCAAGGCTTTGCGTATCTGCAATGGCATTTAAATAAATTTATAATAATGCAATGCATTTATTATAGCATATTTTTCTTGGTTTGTAAATATTGATATTTCAGAAAACCCGCATAAATTTAGCCAATACACAAAAAAGGGCTGTTTTAACAGCCCTCCCAAATTTACTGAGTTATTGCAAGCATTACCGAGAAATAATGGAAAATACTTCCCGCAACGGTGAACAAGTGCCACACAGAATGAAACCACTTGATTTTTTTGATTGCATAAAAGATTATTCCTACTGTATATAAAATACCTCCTGTCAGAAGAAAGACCAGTGACATTGAAGGAAGAGTACTAAGCATTGGCTTTATTGCAATAATTATTACCCATCCCATCAGCACATAGCATACAACTGACGGCTTTCGGAATTTTTCCAGGTCGATTGAATTCAGAACAATACCAAGTATTGCTGCACCCCAGACAACACCGAAAAGAGTCCAGCCAAGAGCACCTCTGAGCGGCACAAGCGTAAACGGTGTATAGGTACCCGCAATAAGAAAAAATATGGTATTATGATCCATTATACGAAAAAATTTCTTGGCCTTTTCATTCGTAATGGCGTGATAAAGCGTTGACATTGTGTACAGAATAATCAGGGATGCTCCATAAATACTGGCGCTCACCACCGCCCATGCATCTGCGTACATTGCACTTAAAACTATAAGTACAACCGTCCCCGCAACAGCAAGCAGACTTCCTGTACCATGTGAAATGGCATTGAATATTTCCTCGCCGATAGTATAACGTTTTTTTAAAGCAGTATCAACCATAAAAACCATCCTTTAATCGCAATAGTTTCTTTCAAGAATATTTTACTCCTATACAAACGAATTGTCAAGCCTTTTTCAATAGGTAAAATACGGAAATCAATCTATTATCTGATCTCTGAATGAACTATATCTGCAGATACGATATTTATAATGTTCCTTTGCAAATTCAGAATCCTCATAAAATCTCATTGCAGATCGCTTATGTAAAAACCTTTTACCCATATCCGCAAAATGCAATGCAACACGTTTTGTAAAGACATACAATTTTTCATCATTGATTTCAACCTCAATAATATAATATATATCACCATTCAACTCATCAAGATAACTCATTTTTCACTCCAAAATATTTCTTACTTTATATTTTATCACATAAACTTTATTTTTACAATAGTTATTTCCATTTTTTTCCAGTTTTTACTTTATAATTTTCCTGTCGCATTTTATAGTTTTCTGCATAAAATAAAATAAGCATGAAATCAGGAGCAGATTCGGTCAGTGGTATTTTACCCTCAGAATAGCTGACTGAATGGCGGCCTGAAGCCGTGCTTTTATATATAAATCTATGCGGCAGTCTCACCAGAACTGCCGCTCATTTCTTTTTTTGGCTTCTGCAAGCTCAGCGTATTTTTTCTTTGTTGCCATTCCCCCTCTTATATGACGTTCAAGTTTGTTATATTCAAGTATTTTTTTTACTTCTGCATATAGTTTAGGCTGTATTTTCTGAAGCCTTTCACTTACATCCTTATGTACTGTACTTTTACTGACTCCGAATTTCTGTGCTACTGCTCTGACTGTTGATTTATTCTCAATTATGTATTGTCCCAGTAAAATTGCTCTGTCATTAGGTTCATCTTTCAAAATTCTCACTCCAATACCACTTTTTTATTAATTATATGCGCTTTTGTGATATTGTAGTATCAAATCAGTAAATCTTTTATTCCGTAATTATAAATAAAACAGGCTCAGACAATATAGGTATTGTCGAACCTGTCTTAAATCATGTCTCAATTGAAAAATAGTAAATCATATTCACATTTTCATCTTTGCTTCCCCACAAAACAGAAACTGAAATAAAATAAGTTTTGTCAGTCTCAGATGGCAGTTCCAGTCTGGACATATTTTCGGAAATCAGACTGAAATCCGAATCATAAAGTGTATATTCAGCCTTGTAATTATTATCACTGTATGAAACATTCATATCAGAAATATTTTCCTCTGTCACAACAACCGATGGAACTTCATCTGATTTTTCCTGCAAATCAGGGAAATCGTATTTTTTTATTTTTCCTTTATAATTCGTTTCTGTTTTATAGCCATTCAAAGTGAATATTTCTTCACCGTCATTTAAATATACATAGCCGATATTCTTTTCTATAGGGTCCTTACGGGTAAGAGTTCCCCAAATACCAAGCGCAAAAATTATTGCCGCTATCGTGAAAAAAAATCGTTTTTTAACTTGCTCATTCAATTGACTTAAGTTCATCTCCTCTATGTTAATATAGCAATAAGGTCAAAATTTAACATTATTGCTATATTAACAATAAACCGTCCTTTTTCAAGGACGGTTTATCGTCATATTATGCGTTTAAGCAATTTTACATTCACAAATATTACTGTAAGAGTGAGAGAATATTCTGTGGCTGTGTGTTTGCCTGTGCGAGCATAGACTGAGCAGCCTGTGTAAGCACGTTTGTCTGTGTATATTTCATCATCTCTTCAGCCATGTCTGTGTCACGGATACGGCTATTAGCAGCATTCATGTTTTCTTCAGCTGTGTTGAGGTTATTGATTGTGTAATCAAGTCTGTTCTGAGTAGCACCAAGCTGAGCTCTCTGCATTGAAACATTATCAATAACGTCTCTGATCTTTTCAGCAGCCTTTGAAGAAGCACCCTGGTCAGAAATGTTGATTGTAAGACCAGCTGAGTAAGCAGAAGCATTACCATCTTCAGCTTCCTGAGCAACTACGATAGTAGCAGCACCTTCAGCAGCGTTATCAAGAGTTAAGTCAGTAATAGATGATGTATCTGAACCATCAGCCTTTAAGAATTCAACTTCCTTTAAGTCTGCAAAAAGTCTGTCAGTTGTCATTCTGTTAAGACTTACTGTAAGCTTGTCAGCCTTGTTTGATGTTTCACCAATCTGAAGTGAAAGTGCCATACCTTCTACACCAGTATCTTCTGTGCCATCATCTGAGATAATTGTTGATAAATCGTGATCTGAAGCATCCATAGCACCATTAAAGAGCTTGTTGCCGTTGAAGTTAGCTGTTAAAGCGATTCTGTCGATTTCAGCACAAAGCTGATCCATTTCAGCCTGGAGAGCTGCTCTGTCAGTACCAGCCTTATAACCATTTTCGCCGCTTTCGAGAGCGCCATAACCATAAGTTGTAACACCATCGTCATCTGCATCGCCTAATTCGTTGATACCGTTAGCTGACTTTTCAGCAAGTTCAACCATTCTGTTGAGCATGTCATGAACTTCAGCGAGGTAACCTTCAGCTGTCTGAACGAGTGAGATACCGTCTTCACAGTTATCTGAAGCTGTTCCGAGAGCCTTGATCTGAGCCTTCATCTTTTCTGAAATAGCGAGACCTGAAGCATCGTCACCTGCACGGTTGATTCTGTAACCTGAAGCGAGCTTTTCAAGTGAGTTTGAGTTAGCCTTGCTGTTTTTACCTAAGTTTCTGTGAGCGTTTAACGCACCAATATTAGTTCTTACTACCATTCCCATAATGATACCTCCATGTTATAATTTTTTTTAGAAACTTCCCTGTTTCCATTTTTATGAGAAATTTTCTTTTTACAATCACCGGATTCAATCTTTCGGAGGGCCCTGTCCTTTGGATTTAATCGGTTCTTGTTGCTTACACTTTATATATCGGCTGTTAATCGGGAAATTTAACAGCAAATAGTGTACAAATGTAAATTAATTTTTAGTGCACATTTACTAAAAAATGATCAATTCAGTAAGCGCAGGGCTCTGAATATAGGTTTTTTCGTCCTTTCTTGACACATGGCAGTTTGTAAGCTCCATGTCAAGAGTATGCACACTTCCGCAGACGTTGAACACAATAATAGGATAAACATGATCACATTTAAGACCACATTTTTCAGTATTGTGCTGAATTTCTTCACGTACTGCTTCAAGCTCTTCTTCAAGCTTTGTTTTCTGAACTTCATCAATCTGATACTGGAAAAGCAGATTTTTAAGAAGTTCCTTGCGTTCTTCCGTAACTTTTGCTTTTCTTGACTGAATATATTTAATATCCTGAGTCATCTTGGTGAGTCTTGCCAGAAGCTCTGCATGCTGATGAGCAAGATCCTTTTCAAGCTGCGCCAGACGTGGAACAACGCCGAGAGTAATCTCAGTTTTCAAGTTAGTATTGGCAAATGTACCAATAGTCTTTGCTTCAATAGTATGTCCGGCAAGAAGTTTTCCGCCTGTAACGGAGCCTTTCTTACCTTTTATCACTATACTCTGATCAGTTGAAAGATTACTATACATAATCTGATCAGCTTCTATGCCTTCCTTGGCATATACTGTACAGTTTTCAAGATATCTGCACTTAAGTGCACCCTGTACTTCAATTTTACCCTTATTACCACCGGTCATTCCTCGGTCAATTATAAGGTCACCGCCGGCAATAATTGTAGCACCTTCAACCGTTCCGACAATGTGTATATCGCCTTCTGCCTTAACGGTGTATCCTTCACGGACGTCACCTTTAATAAGAATATCACCCGTAAAGTCTATGTTTCCGACCGCATTGTCAACGTCTTCCTTGATTGTCAGAAGATTTACAACGTTGAATTTGCCGCCTTCGTATATTACCTCACCGTCGATTTTAGCAAGCAGCAAGGTCTTGTCGTCATTATATTCAGTGTTTTTACCGGCTGGCACAACAGGCATTTTACCATCTCTGCCCTTGAGCGTCTCACCCGTTACAGCAACACCGTTTTTTGCGTCTGTCGGAAGAGTAATTTCACAGATAACGTCACCCTTATGGATGCTCTGAATCATGTTAAGTTCCTTATAGTTTACATTACCATGAGTATCTTCCTTGATATTAACCTTGTTTCTGTCGGTAGAAAACAGATTCTTGCATGAACCGTTTTTACCATCAACAGGTTCTTCGCCAATTGCTATCTGCATAATCTTCATATACATTTTTTCGCCGACGAAGTTATAAACAATAGTATCATCAACACCATGTTTTATAGACAACAAATCCATTTTTGTTTTTAATGAATTCATGTCTATATCGGCACCGCCATTTACAGGCGGCAGAATAACCGCCCAGAGACGAACCTTGTTTTTAGTCATATATAATACAGGCTCTGCGTCAACGGGTGTTGGTGCATCCTTTTTGCCGGTCTTTTCAGCATTTTTCTTTTCAAGCTTTATTGACTGAAGCTTTCTTTCGCAAACCTTCTGAATTTCACGGACAAACTTCTCAAGCTCAACATCAAGACTCTCAGCCTTTTCTTCGCTGTTTTCCGCATCATACATAGCCTCAGCAATTGTCTGTTCAATGTGTTCCAAAGGACCAAAATGCTCGTCTTTATTAAACTCTGACTGATAAAGCTTCCATAAATCGTGCATTGGCGTATTTCTCGTCGTAATCACACGCGAGGATTTCTTTTCCTTTTTCTTTTCCGGTTTAACTTCCTTCACTTGAGGTTCAGGCATTGCAACATCTTTTGGTGCATCTTCTTTTTTCTTTTTAAATCTGTCAAATAAACTCATTGTACCACCCCTTTTCAGTTTTTATGTTTAAGTTATAGTAGATTAATTAATGTTATCCTTGTTATTTAAAAATTCCCGCTGTTTTTTAAACAGAAATGAACATAATAAGTCTGCATCTTCAGATTTACTGTATACAAACTCACAGCCATACTGATATGTTTCATCCTTTACATCAATAACTCTGAGTATCTGGCACTGAAAGGTTGAAACCTTCATTTTATTGAGCTTGAGCTCAATTGAAAAAATCTTAATGCCATCAAAATTATAGTCCGACTTGAATCTTATACCGCTAAGACTCATATCGAGAATCTTTATATCTGTCTCTGTCGGATACATATCCATCGGAGACTTTTTAAAAATAGCCTTTGCATCAAGATGCATATCCACACGGAAAAAGTTTCTTCTTTCCTTTTCAACAAGATTATAAATGCTGTCAACAGTCATTTCCTTACGTGTTGATGTGTAAACAGTACCAACAAGAACTCTGAAACCAAGCTTTGCATTGAATACGTTTACCTTGATTGGTGTGCCGTAATCTACGATTCTGAGTTCCTTTTTGCTATTTGTGATTTTTAGTGTGTCACCTTCTATTTCCTTGATTCGTCCAATTGCTATAAGGTCATTATCCATGGATTTTATCTCACAGACTGATTCTATGTATTCTTTCTGGATTGGCAGTTCACTCATTTATGTCAAACCTCCGATATAATATTTAATACTATTTACCTTTCCTTAATTGTTCTGAGGATTTCAGCAGCTGACAATAGATAGCGGCAATAACCTCATAAAGCTCAGGTGGTATGCTGTTTCCGACCTCGAGCATGCACATAAGTGATGCCGCACTGTCGTCTCTGTAAACAGGAATACCATTCTGTTCTGCTATATCTATAATTTTATTTGCGATGTCTCCTGAACCCGAGGCAATAATAACCGGCGCTTTATCAACATCAGCATTATATTTTAAGGCAACCGCCTTATTTTTTCTGTTATATTGTAACATTGATACCAGTCCTTTTCTGTGGCAGTGCCGGAAAAACTTCTATAAGTGACCTCGGCTTTTCAAGCTTTGATATCTTTATATTGTTAAACTTGTATTCCGAAAAGTTTATGCATTTACGAAGCTGAGTTGTAAGTGTATCAACCTGTTCCTGCATTGCCGGCGGGCACATAACTGACAGATCAATGCTTTTATCCTGTACAAAAAGTTCTGTTTCAAATCTGCCCATATCAGGAATATCAAATACAAGCAGCATATGTATCATTCTCTCCGGTGTCTGACCATCCCCTGAGGACTTTTTTGACTTTTTCCTTATTTCCTCATCAGGATTAATCCACATTTCCCCGAAAGCCTTAAGCTGTCCATCATCAACAGGTATGATAAAATGCAAAAGCGGAGTAAAATTACTCGGAGACGAAAGCAGACTGTGTATAACACTCTCTATACTTTCACCCTTCATCTGCATAACGCTCTGGCTGTCCGTCTGTTTTTCAAGTATCTTGACAAGCACATCAAGCACCTTTGATGATTCATTGCCATTTGCCTGGGATGATATTGTATTATATAATTTCTGCAGGAATGTCGTCTTTCCTGTTTCATCAGGAATATATTTTAAAAGCTCACTCGCTGCATCCTTTAAAAATTCAGAATTTGTGTTATATCGTGACAAATTATATGTCACCATGGAAGTGAGACAGGAAAGCTTACTCGAAAACATGATACTTTTCTCAATATCCTGCATAACAAGTGCTGTTTCCTGTTTAAGCTGTGGAAAATCAGCTTCTGCTGTCACCGCCTTGTATCTCATTGAAAGATTTGCAAGCTTATCTGAAAGCTCCTTGTTCGGTGAAAGCGTCTGGGACAGATATTTCATTGTACCAGAAAGTGCCTTTAAAATCTCTGCCTTTGTATTTTCAGTATTTATAGCTTTAAGCATATTGGCAACTGCTGATTTGAGTTCAGCTGACGGATGTTCCTTTACCAGTGTACGCATAAAGTCAAATACTTCGCCTTTGAATGCAGTTGATGCATTCTCCTGATTCAAAAGCTCCCCTGAAAGATTTTCAGGGCTTAAAGCAAGCTGTGAGAACAGCTGTTCAATTTCTTCTGTTACAGTTGAGTTCTGCATGGAAATAACGCCTACTATTTCCTGCAGCATCATTATATTCTTTATAAAGCTTACTGTAACTGAAGGGTCCTTGAGCAAATCAAGAAGAATTTCAGGAGCATTTTGTTTTTCGATATTTCCTGTATTCTGCTGTAAAAGCTCAGCATCGGGATTGGTTTTGACAACCTTGGAAGGGTCCTGTAGATCAAACGGAGCAAGGTCTGAACCAATATGCTCACGCATTGGCTGAACAATATTTCGATTATTAATCGGCGTTGCCGATCTTATCATGTCAGCCATAACACCCCTCCCCTGTTTATATCATTAAAATTATCCCTTTCTGAGGCTGTTTGCTACCTGTTCAACCTCGTCGGCTGTTGTTACAACTCTTGCTGAGAACTGATATGCCTTCTGCGAAACGATAACATCTGCAAATTCCTTGGCAATGTTAACGTTTGAACGTTCCAGGCTCTTCTCATAAATATTATATACATCCCCCGGAGCGTCTTCAGGCTCACCGGAGATATCTGTCACACGAAAACTTTCATAATCCCTGCGTTCAAGACCGTTTGGATTTGAAAATGTAAATACACCAAGCTGTTTATAAAGCCCGTATGTATCAGCCAAATTTGTTCCTTCCTTATAAGGAACAGGAATTCTGTCATAATTCTGGTCAAGCACATATGCACCATCAGCTGTAACAAGATAAAGACTATCCTGTTCAACACTCAGGTCAAACGCACCATTCCTTGTATATTCAACCTGACCATCTCTTTCAACTGCAAAAAGACCATCACCGGCTAAGGCAAAATCAAGCTCAAAACCGGTATTTTCAAGATGACCCTGTGTAAAGAAGAGGTCCTGATTTGAAACCTTGACGCCATGTCCTCTGAGAATTTTTTCATCCTCACCAAGTTCACGGTTGATATTTACATCCATATTGTTATTTAAAAGTTCACGGAACTCAGGCTTTGTTGCTTTATAACCATATGTATTACTGTTCGTAAGGTTATGTGATGTTATATCAATAGCATGCTGAAAAGCCCTGAGACCCGATGCACCTGTATAAAACGCATTATTCATTTAAATTTCTCCTATATATCAAGTTATACTTGAAAGTGTTGCTGCCTTTGCATTCATAGTATCAACTGTTGAAAGTGCTGTTGCACATGCCTGTAAATTACGCTGTGCTTCAATCAGCTTTGTATATTCCTGATTCATGTCAACATTTGAACGTTCAATTGTGTTCTGGTATACATCCGGATTTTCAACAATTGTAGCTCTGTCTGTACTGAACATACCGTTAGGATACTTTCTGAGCTGTGAACCCTCTGCAACCTCTGTGATAAGAAGCTTATCCACATACTGATTCTGGTTATCGAAAACATAACCATCCTGTGTTACAGTAAAATCAGAACCGCCTATCTGAAGAGTACCATTTTCGCCGAGAACTCTTCCTATGCCTTCAAGAACAAGATATCCTTCCTCGTCAATGTTGAAGTTTCCGTTTCTTGTCATATACTGTCTGTTCTGCCCCTGAATGTTAAAATAACCATCTCCGACAAGCGCCATGTCATACGGAAAATCAGAATCCTCAAGCGACGCATAATCAAAATTAGTTTCAACCACATCAACAAGTGTTGCAGGGTCACCTTCGCCGATATATTCATACACACCATTTTCATAACGTGTAAGATAATCATGTTCAAAGGTTGACTGAACAAGACGCTGGGTTCTGAAACCAACCGTCTGTGAATTAGTCATATTATTACCAATTACATTTATGTTTCGCTGCTGAACCAAAAGTCCTGACGCAGCGGTGTAAAAACCTGCGAGCATAGCAATTTCCTTTCATCAGTCAAGATATTCGCTTAAGCTGTCACGAAGCTTTCCGACAGCTCTTGAATTTATCTGTGATACTCTCTGTACACTTACTTCCATAACCCTGGCTATATCAGAGAGATTCAAGTTTTCAAAATAATAAAGTGTTATAACAAGGCGTTCTCTTTCCGAAAGTTCTTCAATCGCTTTAGCAAGAGAATCTCTCAGTTCGTCACGAAGAAGCTTTCTTTCGGGAGTTATGTCGTCCTTGGTGCTGTTTTCAAGAATATCACCCATCTGGGAAACATTCTGAATCAGTTCTTCAAATGAATAAACAACGGCGTTGGAAATCTCAGCATTATAGCGGGAAAGTTTTGCCTCATCTATTCCCATTTTCTCAGCTATTTCCGCCTGAGTCGGTTCACGTCCGAACATATTTGCAAGCTCAGACCTTGCGTTGTTTATCGCTCTGGCGTTTACTCTGACCCTTCTTGGAATCCAGTCCTGCTTTCGGACCAGGTCAATAATTCCGCCTCTTACTCTCATATATGCATATGACTCAAATTTCATACCTTTGGAATTGTCAAACCTGTCAATACAATCAATCAGAGTTATAATTCCCTGATTAATCATATCCTCAACCTGTGCGGTTGTATCTGCAATTCCCCTGAGCTGAAACGCTGAAACCTGCGCAATATAGCTGTATGCCATAACAAGCTTATTGCGTATCGCAATATTGCCTGTGGATTTGTATTCATTGTAAAGAGCTGTAAATTCCTCTTCGGTCATTCTTTCTTTTTCAGACAGATTACCCATTTTCAGCCCCCTTTTTAATTATTATACAATAAAAAACACTTTTTTGCAAGTTAAATCGTCAAAAAAATCAAATTTCAATAGAACCAAGTGCCTGAATCTGAATATTTGAGTCAATTTCATTGAATGACAGGACATTTACATTCGGACAGAACTGGTCAATAAGCTTTTTATAGTAAATTCTGACAATCGGTGATGTAAGAACAACCGGCGACGGAACAAGGTCACGTATCTTATCGATTTCGTTTGTGGAAGCAATAACAATATTCTGTATGCTTTCCTGGTCAAGCGCAAGATATGAACCATTGTCCATTTTCTTTACCGCACCCATAATAAGATTTTCCACCTTAGCGTCAAGGCTTATTACCTTAAGCTGTTCAGCCTCAGCAAATTTATGAGAAATAGTACGCTTGAGTGACTGACGTACATATTCTGTAAGCATATCTGTATCCTTGATTTTCGGACCGTAATCGCCGAGTGTTTCAAGAATTGTTTCAAGGTCACGGATAGGAACCTGTTCCTGAAGCAGTCTGCAGAGAACCTTCTGAAGATCACCGACAGAAATAGCAGCCGGAACAATATCCTTGACAAGTGCCTCGTTGCTCTTTCGTAAGTTTTCGAGCATATTGTTGATTTCAGCACGATTAAGAAGTTCATAGGCGTGTGCCTTGATAACTTCTGAAAGGTGTGTGATGATAACTGATACAGGGTCAATAAGCGTATAGCCCAGAAGCTCTGCCTTGACCTTTTTATCCTCACTGATCCACTTGGCCTTGATACCGAATGCCGGCTCGATTGTTTCGATACCGTCAACTGTATCCTCCTCTTCAGACGGCGCAAGTGCCAGATAATGGTCAACTAAGATATCGCCTCTTGTAACCTCTTCGCCCTTGATACAGATTGAATACTGGTTAGGATTGATCTGACCGCTGTCCTTGAGCTGTACAGGCGGAACAACCATACCCATTTCCATAGCATACTGCTTTCGGAACATGACAACTCTGTCAAGGAAGTTACCACCGCTGTTTTCATCGACAAGCGGAATAAGACTGTATCCAAACTCAATCTTGATCTGTTCAACATTAAGAAGATCGTAAAGATTGTCGATATTTCGGTAGTATTCTGCTTCGCTTGTAATATGTTCTTCCTGTATAAGATCTTCCTCTTCCTGAGGAACATATCTCCTTTCGGTTCTTGTAAGAAGAAACGACATGGAAATAAGAAAAGCAGAAAGAATAATAAGCTGTACAGGAGGGAATCCGATAAACATGAGGAATAACAGCGCAATACCTGCAAGCAGGAGTACTCTTGGCTGAGACACGAACTGACGTGAAAAGTCTGCATTCATGTTGTCCTCAGATGCTGAACGTGTTACAAGCATACCTGTTGCAACGGAAATAAGGAGCGCAGGAATCTGCGACATCATACCGTCACCGACAGTTGAAACGCTGTAAGTCTGGATAATATCCATGATTTCGCCTTCGCCATTGATAAGACCGATAACGATACCACCAATAAGGTTAATGAAGGTTACAACAATGGACATTATGGCGTCGCCCTTTACAAACTTGGACGCACCGTCCATGGCGCCGTAGAAGCTGGCTTCACGCTGAATGTTCGCACGACGCTGTCTTGCTGTCTGCTCGTCAATAAGACCAGAGCTCAGGTCGGCGTCAATAGCCATCTGTTTACCAGGCATAGCGTCGAGTGTAAATCTTGCTGATACTTCTGATACACGCTCAGAACCCTTTGTAATAACGAGGAACTGAACCAATACGATAATCAGGAATATTACAAGACCGATTACAACGTCACCGCCGATAACAAATTGTCCGAATACCTGAACTACCTCGCCGGCATAACCGCTGTTTGACAAAATTGAACGGGTAGACGAAATATTCAGCGACAATCGCAGAAGCGTTGTAAGAAGCAACAGGGTTGGAAATACTGAAAATTCCAGAACTTCCTTAACATACATCGTCATTAAAAGAATAACGAGAGAAAGACCAAGCTGCATAATAAACATAAAGTCAAGAATAGCAGTCGGCAGAGGTATGATAAGAAGGAATACAATCAGTACTACAAATGCTGCAACTATATTTGTAGTTAAAAAACTAAGTAATTTCTTCAAGTTTTACTCAAATCCTTTTCCTTTAGGCTATATACATATGCGAGAACCTCCGCAACAGGTCCGTAAAACTCTGATGGGATTTCTCTATCCAGATCTACTTCAGCATAAAGTGCCCTTGCAAGCGGCTTGTTTTCCATAATTACAATATTATGCTCACGGGCAATTTCTATAATTTTAAGAGCAAGACTGTCCTGCCCCTTTGCAAGAACCACAGGCGCATTGTTTTTTCCCGACTCATATTTAAGCGCAACCGCAAAATGAGTAGGGTTTCGGATTACAACGTCTGCCTCAGGCACAGCCTGAATCATACGTCGTCTTGACATAGCCTGTTGTTTCTGCTTAATCTGACCCTTAACCTTAGGGTCACCTTCAGTCATTTTATATTCTTCTTTGATTTCCTGCTTGGTCATTCGGAGATTCTTTTCGTATGACCAACGCTGATACATGTAGTCAAAGCCGGCTACAAACGCAAAAGCAATTGCAACCTTGATAATACAGCTCCAGAGCATTCCTCCGATGGTAACGATAAGCTCATCAACTGTCATATCAAACATTTTCGGAAACTTGTATAATTCATCGGCTATACAGATATAGATGATATAAAATAACAGTATAATCTTAAGTATTGATTTCAGAAGTTCAATCATGCCCTTAAGGGAAACCATGTTTTTAATTCCGTTTAAAGGGTTCATTCTGCTGAACTTTGGTTTAATCGCTTTAAAGGAGACAAGTCCCTTAGTCTGTACTACTGCCGCAATAATTGCTGAAACAGCAGCAATCAGCAGCATCGGCATTGCTGCTAATGCAAAGTCCTTGCAGCCGTCAAGAAACAGCTTAGGTAAATCTGATGTCACCAGATTTTTCTTAGTTCCTGCAAGCTTAAAAAAATATTCCATTGAATCCGAAAGTGTATTGGTTATAAAATCAAACAGCAGTCGGAATGCAAAAAATGTTACTATAAGGGTAAATGCAATGATAACTTCCTTACTCTGAAAAATGTTACCTTCTTTACGTTGGTCGGCACGTTTTTTCGGAGTGGCTTTCTCGGTTTTTTCTTCTGCTGAATCCGGCAAGCCTCATTCCCCCTTTATAGTTCAACTATGCGGGACCTATCCCGCCGCAATTTTTAATGCTTCATATATTTTATCAAACATAATTAATATGTAATTGTCTATAAATATTGCAATAGGCGCTGCAAGTGTCAGTAACATAATGAGTGCAAGAAGAATCTTGAACTGAAACTGGATAACAAACACGTGAATCTGAGGGATAAGCTTCATAAGCACACCCATTGACACTTCAAGAATAAATTCAACCGCAACAAACGGGAATGCAAGCTTCATTGCAAGCTCAAATATGCTTCCGAACAGGCTTACTGCATACTCAGCAGCAGAATAAATACTCAGTCCCTCAGCACCTACTCCAAGCAAATCATAGGAATGCACCGCTGCTTCAAGCAGCACAAGGTGGCAATCAGTTGCAAAGAAATACAATATAAACAACAGATTTATGATATTGGCAGAAAATGCCGACTGAATATTTGTTGCCGGGTCAAAAACCTTTGCCATTGCAAAGCCGAATGTCATATCAAGGATGTCTCCGGCAGTCATAAGCATGTAATAAAAAACATTGAAAACATATCCGACTAGAAAACCGATAAAGAGCTCTCTTGCAAAATAAAGCAGAAATTCCAGCATACCCGAACCATAATTCTCCGGCATCGGAACCAGAGGGGTTATAAGAATTGTAACCGCAAGAGCAATTACCGTTCGGATTACAGCAGGTATCTGATTTCTTGAAAGCAGAGGATTGAAAATGAAAATCCCTGCAATTCTTGCAAATACAAGAAAGTATAAATCAATATTTGTCAGAATTAAACTTATCTCACCCAATGTTTCTTACCTCAGACGCCAGCAATCATATCAAATATCTTTCCGAAAAATTCGTCGAAAAGAGTCATCATCCATGACCCCAGCGCTAAAAGCATTAAAGCCAGAACCAGAACTTTCGGCACGAAAGTAAGAGTCTGTTCATGTATCTGAGTTGCAGCCTGAAAAATCGCAATTACAAGGCCTATTAAAATACTCGCAATCAGAAGCGGTGCAGCAACCTTAAAGCCAACTATCATAGCCTCCTGGAATAATTCAAGAAATTCACCCTGATCCATTTTTCACACTCCTATCTGAAGCTTACAATAAGCGACTCAAACAATAAATTCCAGCCGTCCACAACAATAAACAGCATAAGCTTGAACGGCATAGCAATTGTTGTAGGCGGAAGCATTACCATACCCATTGACATAAGGGTACTTGATACAACCAGATCTATCAATAAAAACGGTATATAAAGTAAAAATCCTATAAGAAAGGCTCGCTTGAGTTCACTGGTAACAAACGCAGGTACAATAACAAACAGGCTTAAATCTGTAAGCTTGTCAACACTGTTATATTCAGCTGCATCAATTATTCCACGACTGTCTGCAAGGCTCATGAACATGTCAAGGTCTTCACTGTAAACCTGTTTTACCATAAAGGTTTTAAGCGGGTCCGCTGCTGCTTCAACAGCCTCTGTAAGCTCAATTTCACCCTTGCTGTAAGGGTCATAGGCTTCTGTCTTGATTTCCTTGAAAACAGGAAACATAATAAACAGTGTCAGAAATAATGCAAGTCCTATAATAACCTGGTTAGGCGGCGAGCTTTGCGTACCTAAAGCATTTCGCAAAAACGACAAGGCTATAACAATTCTGACAAAGGACGTCATCAGCAAAAGGAATGACGGAATCAGTGCCAGAAAAGCAAGCAGGAAGAGAATGTCAAGTACGCTTGAATTTTCATCTGCTTCACCTGAGCTTATGTCAAGAGTTATTGACGATTCAGCTGAGGCAGTTGTAGAAATCACAGCAAATGAAAAAATGACAACCGCAAGACAAATCACAAAGCTGATTAAATATTTCAGTAACTTCTTTTTTTCAGCTTTTTTATTCTTGACCGCTGTCATTTTCATTCTCCTTATCATCGTTTGTATTTTTCTTAAATCTCATCTCAAGAACATTTTTGAAGGCGGTTTTAAAGTCCATTCCACTCTGTTCCTGAGGCATTTCCTCCTCTATAAAGTCATCGCTGTCAAGCTCACTTATCAGATTAATCTCTTTTTCACCTGCACCGACAAGAAATGTTTTACTGCCAGCTTTGACAATCATTATATTCTTGCCTTTTCCCAGTGCAGCGCTGTCGATAATCTTTATCTTTTTACTGCCTCCGGACTTCATTGAATATCTGCGTCCGAGCATTTTAGTTGAGACATACGCCAGATAAAGTACAAATCCAATACCTATAAGTGTACCGAAAATGACACCTATCTGACTTATTAATGAACCTTCTCCCACTTATTTCACCATTATTCCTTCGGGATAAATGCGTTGTTGCCGACAATTTCAGTAATTCTGACACCAAAGTTATCATCAATAACAACAACGTCTCCTCTTGCGATAAGCTGTCCGTTAACAACAATATCAACAGGAGCTCCGGCTTGCTTTTCAAGGTCAATTACAGTACCCTGTGCAAACTCCATAATATCACGCATTTTTTTACGTGTTTTACCAATTTCGATTGTTACATTAAGCGGTACATCCATAAGGAGATCCATATTGCCCTGAAGAAGAGCAAGACCGCCTACACCAGACTGTCCTGAAAAACTTGGGAACTGCGCTGACTGAACGTTAATTGAATCCTTTACAACAGATGAAGAATGAGTTGATCTTGACTGCGCAAATGAATTTAAATTCATAGGATCATTTCCGCCTGCGATTGCATTAAGGAACATGCTCTCGTCTTCATCACCAGGCATCATATTCAGTCTGTCAATTGTATAATCAAAAGTATTCTGGTCAATTTCAATATTGAATGTACCTTCTATATGACCCTTAATTTCAAAATCAGAAATAACACTGTATACATTAGTATCAGTTGTTGTGCCGAAAATTTCAGCGAGCTCTTCGCATTCCTCTGAAAGGTCATATATTTCAGCAGCTTCAACTGTAACGGCAGAACCAAAGAAATCAGTAAGTGCTCCTGCAAATGCAGCAGACATCTGTCCAATGAGTTCCTTAAAAGCACCCATTGCCATCTCATCGATTTCTTCCTCTTCTTCGTCGCCATTGTCTATATTCATAAGAATATTAAGAATATTTTTAGCATAAAAATTCTGCATTACAACAGCAGCCTTGCCGTTAAGTGCACCGCCAAGATTAAGTGATATTACTACACCAGGCTCCTCACCAAATGATTCAAGACCATCTATTTTTTCATTTTTAAGCTCATTTGCTTCAATCTTAACATCTGAATTAAAAAGCTTTGAGCATGTATCTGCTGCTGCAGCAAAACCTAATGATAAAAGCTCCCCAAGACTTTCTGAAGCTGTTTCATCAACTCTGGCATTATTAATCATATTTCTACTCCCTCCGGAAATCACACAATATTATTAAATTCATTTATTTCTGCAGTTGTTGCAACGTTACAAATTTTAACTGATTTCTTTATCTTTCTGTCACCAAGCCTTGCACTGAACTTCGGCTCTCCTTCAACAGTAAGAATAATGTTATCATCAATTTTCTTTCCTAATGGTATTACGTCTGATACTGCGAGATTTACTATATCATGAACATTCAGCATAAGCGTATCAAGAACCGCTGTAAGCTCCATAGTGGAGTCATTGAGCGAGTCTGAAATCGCTTCTCTTCTGTGATGTTCCTTTTCATCTTCAGCCTTATTATTCTTGGCATTTTTAGCCAAAGTCGCTCTGAGCATTGCATCAAGATTAATTGATGGAATGCAGAAACTGAATTTTTCAACAATATTGCTGATTTTAATCTGAAATGAAAGCACGATTACAGAATCATCAAGCGAAATAAACTGTGCAAGTCTCGGATTGGTTTCATTTCCGTAAAGCTTGCATTCAACTTCCATAAGACTGTTCCAGGCTTCCTCAAAACAAGCTGTCAGCTTATTATAAAAATTATCTAATATTGCGATTTCAATATCAGTAAATCCTCTGGTCAGATTGAAGCCGTGACCATCACCGCCCAGAAGAATATCAATCAGAAAATAATTTATCGGAGATGGGAAATGAATGATTATTGTACAATCATCAGAAGCTGAATCAGGTGTATTCATATTAACAAGTCCGATGAATGTTTTGTCAGGAAGAGAGTTCAGATATTCCATATATCTGCATTCTTCCATCTTAAGCATTTCTATCTCACAGAATGCTCTGAGCATGCTTGAAATATTTGATGAAAAAATTCTGATAATATTTTCATTTACAGTATTCAGGCATCTCAGATGTTCCTTTGTAAACTTTTTTGGCTTTTTAAAGTCATAATCCCTTATTCGTTTTTCCGCAGCAGGGCGTGTAACTTTAGGGAAATTATAATTAGGGATTGCATTTTCATTTCCCTCATTTTTTTTATTCTTTTTGTTTTTGCTCATCTGTTAACTCCCTGACTGAATATTAATTAATCGCCGGCAATCTCCTGAATATCGCCCTCTCCTGCTTCAAACGAAGCACCGAGAATTTTAAGAAGTTCACCACTCTTTGCAAGGTCACTTTCCTTGCTGATAATAACAATTTCAACTCGTCTGTTCTGAGCTCGTCCTTCTTCAGTATCATTGGTTGCGATAGGATAGTCCTCACCAAGACCGATAGGATAAAGCTTTGTTGATGCAATTTCAAAATTGTTTTCAAGATAGTTTGAAATGACACCTGCACGGTCTGTTGAAAGCAGACGCGAGTCAACGATTGAAGTCGGGCTTATAGCCGTATGACCCTTAATGATAATCATAGCAACTTCATTATCAACGTTCTTTAAGCATTCACCAAGAAAATCGATAATATCAATTGCCTCATCTCTCATTTCTGATTTATCAGGCATAAAGAGAACGTCGTTTTTAAACTGAATATAAATATTATTCGGTCTTTCACCTGTTGATATGGAATTGTTGCCTGAATTCTTTTCAGATAATTCACTACTGTTGATACCAATGCTTTCACTACCGTTACTAACACTGATACTTTCTTCCATATTATGCTGTTCAACATATCTCTGGATATTGATAAGAAGCTCATCAAGCTCGGAATTTACAGGGTCTTTCTGATTTCCTACTGTATTCTGGTCAGCCGCATTTTCAAAAGGCTCTGAACCGTCCTGAGAAGAATGACCAAAAACAATCTGGTCAACAACTTCCTTACTATGTATGTTAAAGGCACGTACAAGCATTGCCCATTTTTCCTCATTTACAGATGACATACTGTAAAGCATAACAAAAAATGTTAAAAGAAGCGTTACCATGTCACCATAGGTGTCCATCCAGTTGCCGCCGCCTTCATCTTCCTGCTTTCTTGCCATTTTTCTCTCTCCCTTCCGTTAAATGCTGCAAAATTACTTGCTCTGCTGCTTAAGCTCGCCCTTGAGTGAATATGCAGGAAGAAGTCTCGTAAGCTTTTCCTGAATAAAGTTCGGGTTGTCACCGTCCTGAATTGCCTGAACGCCTTCACTGATAATCATTTTACAAAGGTATTCTTCTTCGTGACGTACTCTGAGCTTACTTGCAATAGGCTTAAAGATAAGGTTCGCAAGAATAGTACCATAGAAGGTTGTTATGAGAGCAACCGCCATATTAGCTGTAAGAGATGCTGTATCTTCAAGGTTCGCAAGAAGGTTAACGAGACCGATAAGTGTACCGATCATACCGAAAGCCGGCGCATATTCAGAACCCTTGTTATAGAATGACATATCCTGAGCATGACGTTCATCAAGATGCTCAAGCTCCTTATTAAGAAGTGCCCTTACCTTTTCCGGTTCAACAGAGTCTACAACAAGGAGAATTGAATTTTTAAGGAACTTGTCCTTTGTTTCAGAAAGCTTGTCTTCAAGTGCAAGAAGACCATTGATACGTGCTTCCTTGGCAAAGTAAACAATCTGTTCTATATACTGCTGTGGGTTATACTTCTTAGGGAAGAAAATAATCTTAAGATGCTTGCCGATTTTTGCAAACGACTTCATCGGGAATGAAATCATAAGTGCTGCAACTGTACCACCAACAACGATCATGATAGATGGAAGGTCATAGAAGCCCTTAAGCTGTTCGGTTACAAAAGTTGTTGCGCCGTTAGCATCTTCACCGAGAAGGATTGACACAATGATAAATCCTACACCTAAAATAAAACCTAAAAAAGATAAAAAGTCCATAATATACGTCCCTTTCTAATATGGCATTAAAATTTTATGTCAACACAAGCAGATTATTTTAATTTCTGCTCATACATAATTATCATGTTTAAAACTGTCTCCATCGGTTCTTCAACGATATAGACATTGCCGTTGGAGAGCTTAATTGTTGTATCAGGGTTTTCCTGAATTGTTTCAACAAATCTGTGGTTCAGAGTAAATTTCTGACCATTTAATTTCGTCAGTATAATCATATCATTTTACGGTTTAAACCGTTCTCCTTATTAGCGCTTGTATTCCGGACAACATCCATGTTGTCCGGAATATCATACGCAAAAATTCAATTATCTCTTAAGATTAATAAGTTCTTCAAGCATTGTATCAGATACTGTGATAAGTCTTGAACAAGCCTGGAAACCTCTCTGTGTTGTAATCATATCAGCCATTTCGTGAGCGAGGTCTGTGTTTGATGTTTCAAGTGTACCACCTAAGATATCACCTGTACCATCTGAGCCTGCAACTGCAAGCTTTGGCTCACCTGAGTTCTGTGAAACTGCAAAATAAGTATCACCAATCTGGCTGAGACCTGCTGGGTTATCAAATGTTGCAAGGTCAACTCGACCGAGTTCAAGAAGACCGAATGTAGGATGAGTTGCTGAGATAACGCCTCGTTCATTGATTGAAATACCTGTAAGGTCAGCAACTGTCTGTTCGCCGCCCTGTGTACCACCTGTAAGAACGAAGTTACCCTGAGCAAGACCGAGGTTTGAAGATGCTTCACTTGGAGTCATTTCAACAACACCCATAAGCTCAGTGATGTCATATGCAATAATTGTATTGAGATTAGGATATGCAAGAACAAATGAGTCTGTTGATGAGCCATCCTTCTTCATTACAATTGTACCTGCCTGATCAAGCTGATCAGCCGGAACTGTTGCTGTGTAATCACCCATTGTGATTACAAAGTTGTCATCATAATCAAGTTCAAAACTGTAATCAGCAACATCTTCACCTGAGAATTCATCGCCTACTGACTTGACACTGAAGAACTGTGAAATTTCTTCATCAAGCACTACTGAACCTGAATTGATACCAAAGTTAGCATTAACAATTTCAGCACCTGTAAGACCATCTGCCGGGAATGCAGCAGGATCACTCATACTAATTGTAAAAGCACCGCCTTCGTGTTCAGCACCGCCGTTAGCAGCAGTAATTGCGTTGTTCATCTCAAGATTGAGCTCAGCAAGACTGCCGAAAGTTTCATTTGAGTTAAGTGTAACAATGATAGATGAACTTGTAATTGTTGCAGTTGCTTTCTGACCAAGCGGAAGTGTTGAGCTTGTTGCAAATACAATGTTTGTATTACCAAATTCGTTTTCGTTAGCTGCATTGACTGTATATGTAATATCGTTGATTGTATCAACTGATTCAGCCTTTGCAGGGCTTTCATAAGGAAGTGTAATCATAATCTTGTTTGATGATGCTTCCTGACCTGTCGGGTCGCCATTAACACCGAGTACAAAGTTACCGTTTACATCAACGAGGTTGCCCTCAGCGTCAATATCAAGCATACCGGCCTTAGTATAGAAAATATTACCGTCAGCATCCATAACCTGAAGATAACCTTCACCGGCAATAGCAACGTCAAGTGTATAACCTGTTGTTGACATTACAGACTGTGAGTGGTTAACGTCAACGCTTCCAAGCTTGGAACCGTAACCAATCTGAGTTGGGTTGATACCACCGCTTGATGCTGAAGCTGCAGCAGCTGATGAACTTGTCTGATAGTATACATCTCTGAATGTAGCTCTTGATGATTTGTAACCATATGTACTAACGTTTGAAATATTGTTACCGATAACGTCCATTTTGGACTGATGTGTTACCATTCCGGCAACGCCTGAATATAAAGATCTTACCATAATTGTCCTCCTGTTTCGGGGGACTGTTTTGTGTGCCATCTGTCAGTCAGGCACACGAAAGCTTCCTTAAAAGGTCCGGCTTTAAATAATAACAGTCCCGTCAATATTTGTAAATACATTGCCTGTCATTTCACTTTTTGACACAGCTGTAATTACAGTATTATTTCTCGCACTAACGATAAATGCCGCATTGTCAAGAAGAATCAGAGCATCATCAAGCCCTTTTTCGCCTGCAAGCTTCACACCTTCGTTAAGTCTTTCCAAACATTCATCCGATAAATCTATATTTCTGTCCATGAGTCGATTCATCGCATGCCTTGAGAAATTCACACCACTTGAAGTATCAAGCTTTTCTTCGAGGATGGCCTTAAAGCTTCTTGTTTCAACAGAATCTGCAACCTGTTGAGGTGAAGTATGAGGTATACCCGTCGTTATAGGGGTGGAAATTCGTTTTAAATCAATTTCATTCATAACTAACAGACTCCTTTCTATTAGATACAAAAATGATCATCCGTCTGCCTGTGTGTTGTCTGAAACATTGCTGCCTGTTGATGTATTGCCTGAACTGCCTGACTTACCCGGTTCGCAAACCTGAGTTACATCTGCCATTTCATAAGGCTGACCATTGATATAAAGCTTGAAAGTATCATCTTCCATAGCAACCTTTTCAACAATACCTGTAATTGCCTTTGAATCACCGCCGATAGCGTACTTACCGATTGTAACTTCCTTGCCGAGCATAGACATCGCATAATTCTGCTTTGAGAACTGGCAAAGTTCCATCATCTGATCCATTGTTGAGAACTGAGCCATCTGTGCGATGTACTGTGTGTCGTCAACAGGATTCATGAAGTCCTGATTTGTAAGCTGGGTGATCATAAGTGTGTAGAAATCATCGGACGATAACTGATTATCATCTGCATTACCGAAAACCGCATCATAAACCTTATTGGTTGAAGCTGTTCCGTCAAGCATTGAAGTATAATTTCTATCGCCGCCAACGCCATTTACTGCCATATACCTTCTCCTTTACTAAATTAAAATGTTGAGTTCACTCTGACCGACAGGAGCCGTTGCAATCGCTTCAAAAGCTTCATCATCACCATTTTCAGCGTATCTGCTGTGGCCGTGCTTTGAATTATAGAAGAACTGCTGTTCCTGACCGTTAAAGCCTCTTTCATTCTGACCGTAATAATGTTCAAATGCTGTTTCCATTGCTGCAACAGTATTTGTCATATCAGTCGGGTTAACGATTTCGACATTGTGCTGATTAAGAGAGCTCTGGAGTGCCGCAAGATTACTGTTTAAGAGATCTGCTGTACCGGCATTTGAAGCAGTCATGCTCATGAGCATTTTTCCGCCGTCATTCTGGATAAGCTTAACAATAATTTCGCCGAGTCCTTCCGGCTTCAGCTTAACTGTAAACTCGCTGTTGCCCTGCTGAAGATTATCTGCAACGCCCTTAAGAAGCTGATTCTCAGGAGATTCAAATTCCTCAAACATCTTGATTTCAGAAGAAATCCTGTCAAATCTGATGTCTAAGTTTTCAGCACTGTTCTGAAGGCTGCTGATTGTTGCAGGGTCAACTGTTTCCTCAGACGCTGAAACGCCTTCCTTAGCTGATTTCATAGTTCTGAAAAGCTCCATAAAATCTTCAGACTGTCCGCCATTTGCATTTGCCTGATTCTGAGTATCTGCACCTGCAGGACTAAAGCCTACAATTTCAAGCTCACCGCTCTCAAGATACTGATTTACAAGGTCATAAGCGTTCACCTTAGTGTTCATAAAATCCTGTGCATTAATAGGTAACTCTGAATATAATGTACTCAGGATTTCATCATTCGCATTGATATTGTTACCTGTTGAGATAAATCCGAGAAGACCTGCGAGCTGAAGCGGATCAGCTGAAATAAGATTTTCTGTATAATCAAATCTGGCTTCTTCAGATGCACCATCTTCCTGTGGCACAACAGGGAAATACTCCTGCGAACCCATAAGGTTTTCTGTCAGCGTACCGAGAATTCCGCTTAAATCACCCTGAAGGTCTGCACCTGTCTGTGTGTTCATCAGCATAAGCTGAATAATGTCCATAAACGAAGTACCGGAACCCATCATCTGACTGATTTGTCTGCCGGAAATACCCTTAGCTGCCATCTGCGCTCTAAGACTTTGTGTAATCTGAGCTGTATTCATTCATTTCTCACCACCTTTCACTGTTTCCCGGATTATTCACCCGAAGTCATTTTAAATGAAATAAACTCCTCAATGGAGGTTTCATTCTCCTTAGCTTCGAGCTTGCGGTATTCTTCACGCTGCTGCTCCTCAAGCTTATCAAGCCCTGAGAGCTCCTGTGACTGCACAACAACCTTTTTTCTCTGCTTTTCAATTTTCATTTCAGCAAAATTTATCTGGTATTTTGTCTGCGTCATCTCACGTTTTACACCATCCATCTGCATACTGTAAAACATAAGTCTTGCCGCCGTTGTGCCCTTCGCAACCTCTTCGTTTGACTCTCTCTGAAGCCTCAGCATTGTCTGCTCAAGCTGCTCCATTTTCTCCTCCAACTCATTTTTCTCACGTCGGAGTGCCAGGAGAGTATTTTTTTCAGATTCCAGAATCTGTTTTTTATAGTCACGCATTTTCTGCATAGAAAAAACGAACTTTTTCATTTAATCCTCCCGTATTTATCAGGCAAGAATTTCACTCATAAGTCTCACTGTATCATCAAATTCAGATTTGATATCAACTGGCTGCTGGAGAAACTCATTAATCGCCGGCATACGGTTTATCGCCTCGTCAAGCTCAGGGTTACCGCCGCTCTTGTAGGCACCGATTGAAATAAGATCGGCATTATCCTGATAAAGCGACATGATTTTTCTGATTTTTGAGGCATTTGCTTTATGCTCCGGAGAAGCAATACCCGACATAATACGGCTGATACTTGCCGTAACGTCAATCGCCGGATAATGATTCTTCATGGCAATCTTTCTTGAAAGCATAATGTGTCCGTCAATGATACCACGCACTGTATCGGAAACAGGCTCATTCGAGTCATCACCCTCAACAAGCACAGTAAAAATACCTGTAATTGAACCCTTGCGGAAGTTTCCACAGCGTTCAAGGAGCTTTGGAAGCGCCGCATAGATTGACGGTGTATATCCACGGGCAACAGGCGGCTCACCAACGCTGAGCCCGATCTCACGCTCTGCCATGCAGTAACGTGTGAGCGAGTCCATCATAATGAGGACATCCTTACCCTGATCTTTGAAATATTCTGCAATAGTAGTTGCTGTCAGACAGCATTTGGAACGCATAAGTGCCGGCTGGTCTGACGTAGCAATAACGAGTACCGAACGCTTTAAGCCCTCAGGACCCAGGTCACGGTCAATAAACTCCATAACCTCTCTGCCACGTTCTCCGACAAGCGCGATTACATTGATATCAGCCTTGATATTTCTTGCAATCATACCCATAAGAGTACTCTTACCAACGCCACTTCCCGCAAAAATACCCATTCTCTGACCCTTACCGATTGTCATCATTCCGTCAATCGCCTTAACGCCGAATTCAAGCGGAGTGTCAATCGGAGGTCTGTCAAGCGGGTTTGAACGACTTCCGCTTATGCTGTAAAGCATACCTTCAGAAATCGGACCTTTTCCGTCAATCGGATTACCAAGCGGGTCAACCGCGCGTCCGATAAGACCATCACTTACATTTATTCTGAGCTTTTCGGAAGTATTCTCAACGATACTGCCGTAACCTATCCCCTCCATTTCGGAGTAAGGCATAAGCATAACCTTATCATCCTTGAAGCCAACGACCTCGGCAACAACATGCTTATCTGTTCCCTTAACGGCAATCTTACAGACATCACCAATATTGCAGGTTATGCCTGAGGCTTCAACAGTCATTCCGACAATCTGCTCGATTTTTCCATAAACCTTAAAAAAGGAGTTGTTACGGAGATTTCGACAGAGATTAGTCTGGTCTAGATAAGTCTTCATCATTTCCACCCTTATCCTGTCTGCTTATATATTCTCTTAAATTAGCAATCTGTTCAGAAACTGTTGCAATAACAACACCTTCTGCTGTGTTAAGTACACATGTATCATCAGGAACAGTTTCACTTATAATAAGTTCAACATTTATGCCGCTGTCAGCAAGTTCCTTTTCAAGTGAATCTGCATAACTCGAAAGCTTTTCAGAAACCTCTGCCTTAATCCATGCAGAACTTCTGACAGTTTTTATAGCACTTTTGACCAGGTTATACATGGTCATGTCATCATCCTGAATTTTCTGATATATGATTTTTTCAGCCATCTCGAGCGCAACATATTTCAGCTGCTTTTCATATTCCTTGAAATATTCTTCCTCATCCTTCTTCAGCTGTTCAATGCTGTGAGAAATATAATGTGCAAGATTTTCAAGAAGTTCTGATTTATCGGCTATTCCCTTTTTAAGACCTTCGTCGTACGCATTTTTCTTGATTGTTTCCGCCGCCGAGCTTGCCTCGTCAAGAATCTGACGTCTGCTCACATTTGCATCATCAACAAGTCTCTGTGCTTCCTTTTTGGCCTTATTCATCAGTACATCACGGTCATGCGCTGCGCTGAGTTTTTTTCTGCCAAGCTCACCTGCAAGTTCATCCTGCATCTGTGCCCTGACTTCCTGATAAATTTCCTCTTTAAGAATTTTCTTCTCCTCTTCAGCAGCTGCAGCTGCTGCGGCTGCTGATTCAACTTCTTCCTCAGTAACCTCAGGCTCAAATTCTATATCGGGAATCATAACCGTATTTTCACTTTTGAATATGTTCTCGGGCTTAAAGACCTTACGCAATTATCTCATCCTCTCCGCCCTTGGAAATTACAATTTCACCTGATTCTTCAAGACGTCTGATAACAGCAACAATCTTCTGCTGTGCTTCTTCAACATCACGCATACGAACATTATGCAGATACTGCATATCTGTTGTAATTGTTTCTCTCTGTCTCTGTGACATATTGTTGAAGATGACATTTGTAACCTCTTCTGACGCTGACTTGAGCGCAACCGTGAGATCCTTTGTGTCGATTTCTCTGATAAACGTCTGAATTTCCATATTGTCCAGATAAATAATATCCTCGAATACGAACATAAGCTTCTTGATATCGTCTGCAAGTACCGGATCTTCCGCAGACAATTCTTCGAAGATGTATTTTTCTGTTTTTCTGTCAACTCTGTTCATGATTTCAGCAATATAATTAACGCCGCCCATTTCCATAACGTTAACAGATGTAACAGCTGCAAGCTTTTTATTGAGCACCTGTTCTACTATATCTATAATATCCGGTGATGCTCTGTCAAGATTTGATATTCTCTTGATTACATCAAGCTGAATTTCTCTCGGAAGCTCCGAGATAATGGCTGATGCCTGGTCTGCTCTTGCGTAGGACAGAACAATCGCAATAGTCTGCGGGTGTTCGTTCTGCAAAAGCATCTGCAGGTTTTTGTAGTCAACCTTTCTCACCTTTTCAAAAGCCCTTACCTTACCTGACTTTGAAATCTGCTCCATGAGGAATGCAGTACGCTGTGGACCGAAGGCCTTTTCAAGAACTTCTCGTGCATAGTTTTCGCCACCCTCAGTTATGATGTTCTGGGTTATGCACATATCATAGAAGTCCTCGATAATTTCCTTCATCTCAGCCTGAGAAAGCAAATCTATCTTAGCTATTTCAGTTGTTATTTCTTCAATTTCGTCGTCTTTTAAATATTTATATACTTCTGAAGCACTATCAGCACCAAGCGCAATTACAATCGCCGCAACCTTCATTCCCGGCGTAATATTGGTTGAACTTTGTGATGCTGCAGGCTTTGAAGAAGTATTCGCCATTATTCATCACGCTCCTTCAACATAGAGCGGATAAGTGCCGCAGCGACTTCCGGATTATTCTTAGCGAATTCACGGACTTCAATTTCTGCCGCCTTTTCTACCTTATTGTGTTCTTCAGCAGCTTCTTCAAGCGACTTTCTGTTGTTTTCTTCTATCTGCTCCTGAAGAATTGCCATTGCCTCGTCGTTTTCTTCCTGCTGTTTTTCCATCTTCTTTCTCATGCTCTTTACAATCATGAATACGATGATAAGAACAACTGCAAGAACAACGAAACCGCAAAGTACGATAAGAATTATAAACTTCTTCTTATCAATGCCCCATCTTGCTTCAAATGAATCTTCATCAGCACCGACTACACCATCAATAAGCTCGCCGCCCATATCCTTTGCATAAACGGTAATCTTATCAGGATTTATGTTAGTAGCTGTTCTTACAAGCTCAACAAGCATATTTCTTTCATCAGCTGATATGTAGCCCGAATTGTTTGTAACAACAACCGAAATTGAAGCGTCCTTTACTGCTCCGATAGCAACTTCAGTCTGAGTTATTCTATATCCAGGTTCAATCCAGTCAATTGTATGGTGGTAGTCATTTGTATTGCCTGAATTAAGCGGCTGGTCAGCATCATACTGATAATTCGGAATGTCGTCGTTCTGTTCTTCGCCGACAACGCCGCCTTCTTCAACTTCACCAAGTTCTGTATCATAATGTATCTCTTCATGAGACTTAACGCTGTTTCCGTCCTCGTCAGTCAGATGTTCCTTACTCTCCTGAACTATCTTATCATAGTCAAGCTCAACAACTGCAACTGCAGTCACTCCGTCAGGATAAATACTGCTGAGAACCTCTTCAGCGTTTGCTTCATACATCGCCTTATATATATTGGCATATTCCATCTTGGTTTCCATGTCAAGCTCTTCGGTGTCAGTATTCGCAGCAACC
Organism: uncultured Clostridium sp.; assembly: GCA_964621265.1. Lineage (GTDB taxonomy): Bacteria > Bacillota > Clostridia > Oscillospirales > Ruminococcaceae > Porcipelethomonas. The sequence goes on from CAZULQ010000004.1 coordinate 53,397, forward strand.
TGTTCGGCTGACTGCATTTCCTGACCTGTCATGGCATTGATAACGGTTACATCATCAGGTGTCATCTGCTGTGCACTATATGCAACAAGTTTTTTTACCGCTGAAACGCTCTCCGGCTGGAAACCGGCGTTGTTTTCAAGCGTAAGCGTAACGCTTGCTGTTGCATGCTTGTCTTCATCTTCTTCCCATGCATATTTGCTTTTCTCAGGAATATTGATGGTAACAATCGCACTCTTAACGCCTTCAATTCTCTGAATTGTTGTCTGAAGACGGTCCTGGAGCTCAAATCTGAGAGCCTGCTGCTTTTCAAATTCGGTCATTGTCATACCGAGATTATCAAAGAATGTACCATATGATGGTGCAGACTGCGGATAACCCATCTGTGCCAGATCATATACAAGAGCGTCCCATTCCTCAGGTCTTACCTGAATTTCGCTATCCTCATTCATCTGAGTTTCAACACCACGGTTTTTAAGTACAGTAAGTACTTCCATGGATTCTTCCTGTGACATATCAGGGAAGAGAACAATCCATTCTTCCTCAGTGGAACTGTTCAGAAATACTGTAAGAACAATTGCACCTATGAGAAAAACACCGAGCGCCGAGCATATAACTATTTTGGCAATCTTTGTCAAACCGCCCCATAGTGTCTTTGATTTTTCTAAAAATGATTTGAATTTTTCCTTCATTTAAAACAAACTTCCAAACTATTTCTAATTTTTATCACTCAAAATTAAATCTGCATCTGCATTATCTCTTTATAAGCGTTAACAACTCTTGTTGTAATCTGAGTTGTCATTTCAATAGCTGTCGATGCCTTTGCAGAATCAAGCATCGCTGATTCAAGGTCACTTGAAGCGCCTGTTGAAATATCATAAGCACTCTGCAGTGACTGCATTTCAAGGTCCTTGACACCCTGGATTTTCATTTTTAATATATCACCGAATGTCTCGGGAGTTTCTTCCTTCTGTTCAACAATCGGATCAATTTTTCCAATTGATTCAAGCCTTTCAATTGAAGGCATTGATGATGTAAGCGGTACTATAAACATTTTTATTCGCCATCCTTTATATTACTGATTAAACACTTCTGCCGATTTCAAGTGCCTTTGAAGCCATAGCCTTTACAACTGAAAGAGCACTTACATTCGCTTCATACACTCTTGAAGCTTCAAGGAGGTCAACCTGTTCTTCTGTATTGTTTACATTTGGATAGTAAACATATCCCTCTTCATCTGCATCAGGATGTTCAGGGTCATAGACAATATTGAAGTCCTCCTGACTTTCAACGATTTCGGCAATTCTTACACCGCCGCCCGAAACCTTACAGAGTGTTTCATCAAAAGTCTGTTCTCTTGTCTGGAAAATAACCTGTTTTCTTCTGTATGGTTCACCATCCTCAGTTCTTGTTGTATTCTGATTTGAAATATTCTGAAGAATAATATCTGATCTGTATCTTTCAGCAGTAAGAGCTGAACCTACAATATTAATTGAATTTAAAAAAGCCATCTGCAACACTTTCCTTTCATTGTTTTAAGATTACTTGAAGTTTGCGTTTGTCATAACATATCTTAAGTCTCCGATTGCGGCATTCAGCTTGTTGATAATCGCTGCTGACTGAAGATATGTACTGTAAAGCTCAAGATTTTCCTTGTCAACATCAACGTTGTTACCATCAATGAGAACATCAGTACTTTCAACTTCTGTCACTACCGCATTGAAGTCGTATTTTCTCTTTCCGTCCACCTTTTCATCAAGCGTGTTTTCAAACGTCACATACTTATAGTTATACTCAGGAGTGTCGATATTTGCGATATTCTGAGTATGTACCTGCTGCTTTACACTAAGCTGTTTGATGCCGCCTTCCATTGCCTTGAAGGCGAGTGAATTAAGATACATTTATATTCCCCCAAAATATTTTATACGCTATTGCGCATTTTTACTTATACTTATTATACAACAAAATCTTTCTGAAATCAACCCTATTTGAGAAAAAAATCTAAAAATCAATAAAAATCGTGTTTATTCTGCAATCTTGACTTCCATCACTGCTGCCTCTCCGTTTTCAAGAAGAGTAATCACGCTGTTTACGCATGATATCATTTTACAGGACACAAGATATGCCGTACGGCTTTTTACAAAAACAGGTGCCATTCCGAGCGCATTGGCTATATTTCCCACCGTAAGACGTGAGTTTCTGAATTCATATGCCGCTTTTAATATAAAGTAATCCAGAATATTCATATTGTCGGATAAACTTTCCGCCACATCTTCCTCTTCATAGGAACGAGGTCCTGTAACTTTCTTGTATTCCTTATCTGTCACAGATATTTCTGTAACATCAGGCAGGTCAGAAGGATTCCTTATGCCATCAAGATGCTGTACTATATTATAAATCTCCCCGAACATCTTCGATGCATTTTCATCAGAGGATTTTATGAAGTTTTCAGAGCTTCCGACAATCACAAGAAGTTTTTTTGCACGGGAAAGCGCAACGTTTATTCTACGGCAGTCTCTGGCAAAGCCTATATTGTGATGCTCATTATTTCGCACAAAGCTTATAATAATGATATCTTCCTCCATACCCTGAAAACGGTCAACCGAACCTATTCTGAGTTCAAGATTTGAAAGTCCCTTATAAAAGCCGCTTCTGACAAGCTTGTCCTCCAGAAGCTTAACCTGTGCATCATAAAATGTTATAACGCCGATTGATTTGTGCTCACCGTTTTTCACAAGATTATTATTAAGCCTGAAAAGAAGCTTTTTTATACTCTCCGCTTCATACTCGTTATAATAACTCTTATTCAGTCTCGACTCAAAATATTCATGGCTGTTTCCGATATCATACCAGAGTACATGGTTTTCCTCTGAAATTCCGTCACCCTGGCAGCCATGCTCTTTTTTATCTTCTGACGGAGATTCAAGTCGTCCCGCATCAGTATCAATATAAAACTGATTTATAAGCGCCGCAATGTCACGGTGCATGCGATACTGACGAAAAAGCATTGTCCTCATACCCGCTGACGCCGATTCATATAATTCTTCAAAAAGACTTGTTTTCATAAGTCTGTGAAGATGCGCATTATCGTCCTCGATTTCATCGTATGCGTCGTTATCAATATACGGCGGAAGCTGCTTGTGGTCGCCGACAAGAACAATCTTTTTAGCCTTAAGCATAGGCAGTATAATATCAGGCGGAGTGCTCTTGCTCGACTCATCGATAATCACAACGTCAAACGACGGATAGTTCTTTTCAAAATCAGCTGTACCACTCTGAATACATGTAATACCGATTACATTTGCATTCTGGATATAAAGCTGTTTCAGTTCGCCATAGTTCATGGCATTTCCGCCGATTTGTCCACACCACTCCTTAAGTATCTTCTGCCATTTCAGATATCTTATCGACTTCTTATTATAATGTTCATTGACAAGGCGCTCAATCTCCGAAAGAACAGGATTTTCAAGGCTAACGCCTTCAAGCGCCGCTGAAAAGAATTTATCAGCTGTCTTTTCCCGCAGAAGCAGTACAGAATATTCATAATCTCTCTTTGCCTCCTGTAATTCGTGAAAGGCATTTTCATATTTCAGCTTCACCTTATAATACTGTGAATCATAGTCACGGCAAAGAGCGTCAAGCGAAAACCTGAAGGTTTCCATATTAAGCACAAACTCTTCATCAGTCTGCATTGCATTGATTTTTTCAGCAAGCTTAATCGTTCTTCGCTGAATACCCATTACATAGCTTTCAGCACGTCTGTAATAAATAGCCGCAACCTTTCCCCATTTCGGTCTGAAAATAATGGATTTTATTCCGTATGGAATAGACCTTATAATGCCTTCCCCCTCTTTATAGAGGTTATCGGCAATCTCGCTGTCTGTATAGTAGAACACACCCTCATAGGCTGTATTATCAAGACGATTTTTCGAAACATGTCGTGCAATAAAACGCATCTGTCTTGTAAACATTGATGTATACTCATTAAGCAGTTCGAGTTCGTTTTCAAGTTCATGTATCTTGCTTACGTCCGCTTCAATATCGGCAAACTTTTCTATTATCTCATTGTAGATATTACTTGGTATCTGAAAGTCTGACGGAAAGTATTCGGCCGCATCACAGGCAATCTGCGCATCCTCTTCATCATAAGCACGGCTTATCTCCTCAAAGAAAATCTCACGGTTTGAGTCTGCCTCATCCATGACGTTTCTGAAAAAGAAGGTCTGTGACTCAAGAAGTCTCTGATTACTATAGTTTTCATTGACGTCCTCTGCATATCTTAATATCTCCGGCAGCTTTTCCTTATACTTTCTGAGTGTTGCAAGCTGAGCTTCAATATTCTCTGCCATTTTTGAAGCCGACTCCGAAACACACTTAATCCATGTGTGAACAACATTATCCTCAACAAACGGCAGACCTTCCTCCTCAACTCTTGAGAAATCGCCCTTTCGGAGTACACGCACCTCACTGTGATTCATCACTCTTGAAATCGCATTGTCTACTGCAAGGTTTGACTGGGACACCACAAGAGTTTTAAGACCTCTTATTGCGTTCTGATAACAGATTTCTGCAATAACGGTAGTCTTGCCCGTTCCTGGAGGCCCCTGTATAAGATAAAGGTCATCAGCATTCAGCACTCCCTCAACAGCACAAAGCTGTTCTGTATTCATATTTTTCATGAGCAGGTTTTCCGGAGACAGAATTATATTGTCACCAATCTCACGATTTGCCGCCTCAGGATTAAAAAGAAATTCCGTAAGTCTTTTGTTTACTGCCTCTCCACGACTGAGCTTATCAAGACCGCTTTTCATTCTTCTGCATGTAATGAGCGTCGCTGCATCGTAAACAGCAAGGCGTGTCTCATCTTCAATAAGCTGTACGGATTCCCTGTCTGTTCTGACGGCAAGCACTCCTCGCTCAAAGCGTTCAGCTTTGCCGAATGAGTATACAGGTTCTCCGCTTTCATCAGCAATGCCGACATTCAGATTTTTAACCTGTGGATTTTCAGTATATGACTTAACCTTCAGATAAAGCATATCATCAGCACGGCTTACAGTTTCCTCATATCTGAAAATAAATGTATTTTCCTTTGCTCGCCTTAGCATTGCGTTTATATACTCATACCACATATCAAGACGTTTTTTAAGCTCCGCATTAACTTTGAAAACACATGAATCAGATTTATGAATAAAGCTCACTTTGAGTTTTCTTCCATTTGTGACTGAGCCTCTTGAAACGCTCCTGCAATGGAAATTATTATCATCAAGTGCACCCTTTAAAAGAAGTGATACCTCACGGCAATTTACATTCAGCCAGACCATGGAGTCAACAATTGTTATATCCGCTTCAAAAATATCCTCTTCAGGAAAAAGTGCAAGCGGGAGTTCAAATTTGTTCCCTTTAACGCTCCCGAAGATATTTCTCAGTTCGTCGAGCGCTCGTGGAGACATATCCACATTCAGTTTTACAAGCTTTTCTTCCATAGTCCTCACCCCTTTCCGGTTACAACTGCATATTTTATAATTATAACATATATTCACACTTTTTACAATATGTATGAAAGCAAATCAATAAAAAAAGGACTGTCAGAAACAGTCCTTTAAGCTTATTGTGTAAGCCCGATATTTTTTACATTCTTATCCGTCGAAAAAGTTGACGCATTATAAAGAAACAGCGTATGGGTATAGTCATCGGGATTAATATATTCAGTAACTGCGGTTTTGAGATATCTCGGGTCAACCACTGTTATTTTTGAATAGTTCTGCACGAAAAACGGAACCATACTGTTTGCATAGGAATCCTTTACAATAAGAAGTGTATTTCTCGTCTCAACATTAGTTGTTATTGAAGTCACCGCACGGTTGTGCCCAAGAAAAACACAGTACTTATCGTTGGTGTCAAGAAAATCCGTAAAGTAAATATCATCACAGATTTCTTCTGTCATGCCGTCGTTCAACACAACATGGGTTGCAGTAAGATGATTTTTCTGACGATAGATATCAATAGTGTCAGGCTTCACGCCGTCAAAAAGGCACTTTGAGTAATAAGTTCCGCAGAAATCTTCGGAAACTGCTTCGGGTTCATAATCAGTATACGCCCCGATACCCATTCTTCTTGCCGCCGCCTTATACGCTGTGAACGCACCCTTTGACGTCCAGTGATGGTCTGTTCTGTAATAGATGTAATCGTCTCTTGAAGAATAAAGAGCGCTGTAAACATCAATCTGCTTTACCTTACTTTCAAAACCATCGTATATTTCAGAAATAAGCTTTTTCTGGTCAAGCTGAGGCAGATAAGGCTGAAGCTTATCCTTGTATATTCCCGATGAAGTAGGCGCAATAAGCGCATACACTTCTGTGTCATAGGTTTCAGCAAATTTGTTTATGGCATTCACCGATTTTTCCATTTCATTATAATCAGGTTCCGGCAGCTGTTCATACATTCTTTCGTCAGTCAGATATACGCCATTAATGAGTTCTTTTCCGCTGAGCTCTTCCATATTCATCTTTGCCTTAACCCAGCTTACCCTTGCAGGAAAGTGGTCAGCAAGATAAGTTTCAATACCATTCATATACGATTTATCTGCCACCGCACCAAACGAAAACTCAGGAAACTTTTCAAGCACTCTGTTTTCGGTTTCAGAAAAATCCGACTTCTTTGAAAAAATCAGTATTAAGGGCATTACAAAAATGAGTGCCAGAAATAGTACTGCTGATTTTAAATGCTGTTTTTCCATATTTCTGACCTCCTTTTAAAATCTGAAATACAAAAACGGATTATAGCTTGCGTCGACAAGAAAGGCAGTACATATCAGTATAAGACCAACCTGAATAACAGGCATTACATTTTCGTATATTTTTGAGCCGATAAAGCCTTCCTGAATTTTCTCTCCGAATTTTTTCATAAGCTGTCCTGAACCTAAAATACAAAGTCCGAACATGATAGCGTTTGATTTGAGCTGCCAATATGCAGTATTGTCAATGATACTGTCAGTCTGACCGAACATCGCCGCAAAATAGTCAAACGCCGCCGTAAGGTCTGCAGTATCGAAAAGCACCCAGCCGAGCACTACAATAAAAAATGTGTATGGAATTGTAATGAATCCGGGAAGCTTTTCAAGCACTTTCCCCAGAAACAGCTTTTCGAGTATTATGAGTATGCCAAAGTATACTCCCCACAAAACAAAATTCCAGCTTGCACCATGCCATAATCCGGTAAGTGCCCAGACGATAAACAGGTTGCGTAAGGTTTTAAGCTTGCCGCCACGGTTTCCGCCAAGCGGTATATACACATATGATTTAAACCATGAACCGAGCGTCATATGCCATCTTCTCCAGAATTCCGAAACGCTCTTTGAAATATACGGGTGGTCAAAGTTTTCAGGGAAATTGAATCCGAGCATTTTGCCAAGACCTATCGCCATATCGGAATAACCCGAGAAGTCATAATAAATCTGGAATGTAAAGGCAAGAATACCCAGCCATGCTGTAACAGTTGAAATCTCCGAATAATCCATAACCTTGATTTCCGACCACAGCATACCTATATTATTTGCAAGAAGTACTTTTTTTGCAAGTCCTCTTGCAAATATTCCTGCGCCCTCGCCTATTTTTCCGATGTTTACTGTTCTGCTGTCAATTTCATTCTGCACATCTTCATATCGCACAATAGGACCTGCGACAATCTGCGGAAAGAGTGAAACATAGGTTGCAAAGCTCAGAAAGCTTTTCTGAACCTTGATTTTCCGCATATACATGTCAATAGTATACGACATACTCTGGAATGTATAGAATGAAATACCGATAGGAAGTGCAAGCGGGGTCATTTCAATTCCAAATATTCCAAGGAAAAATCCGCTGTATTTGAAAACTCCGAGCAACCCTAAGTTTACGATAAGCGAAGCAAGTAACGCTATTGTACGCTTTTTCGGGTCATCGTCATATTTATCAATTGCAAGTCCTGCAATATAATCCACGAACGATGAAAAAAGCATAATCAGAACATATAACGGCTCTCCCCATGCATAGAAAAAAAGTCCCGATACAAGCAATATTATATTTTTAAGCTTTTTGGGTGATATAAAATATATCAGTAAAACTACCGGCAAAAAAAAGTATAAAAAAGTTATACTCGAAAATACCATTTATTCCTCCTGTTTATCTTCCGTCTCACACATTATCTCTTCTAATTTTTCTTTATCAAGCATTGTATTCAAAACATCAAGCATACTGTTGGGTGATAGCAGAGTCGGCAGTCCGAGTCGTTTCAGAAGCCATTTTCTCTTTTCCGAACTGTTGCTGCCACCCGAAAGTCCCAGCATATACAAATCTGTTTTTGTGATTTTCTCTTTTTCTTCACAGGCTTCCGAGGCTGTAACACCTGCTTTTTCCAATGCTTCAAGAATTATATTCTTTTTCACGCCCTCAACTCCGAGCTTTCCCTCGGCAGATGGCTTTAATTTTCTCTTTTCTTTCCCGAATATATCGGGGATATATACATTTATAACCTTACCGTTTTTTACAGCACCCTTTATATGATTTCTTATAAGGAATCCTGCGCTGTCTGAGTCCGTAAGTATAATAATTCCCTTTGTCTCAGCGTAATATCTTATAAGCTCAAGCTTTTCAGGGTCTTTGAAAATGGCAAAGCCGTTCGTTGTAAGAATTACTGCGTCAATTATTGATGAAAGCTTTATCTTATCATACTTTCCCTCGACGATAACTGCCTGTTCTATCTTTATCATTGCGATTTATTTTCTCCTTACCGCCATAAGCATTTCTGTTACAGTCTTTTCGAGTATTACTTCAGGAACTGCACCATTGCTTTTTAATTTTCTGTCAGCATTTCTTAAAAGGTCGATGCAGCATCTGAGACTTTCCAAAGTTATTCTTCTGCTGTCACGAAATGCATTATCAACCGCAAACCTTCTTGCGCCATAGCCAAAATCAGCTATGACATCTCCCGAACGCTTATCCGCTGTCATAGCGGCACGGGCACGGTACATATCAAGAAAGCTGAGTGATACTGCCGAAATAATTGCAATCGGTTCCTCTTTTTTCTCAATAAGACGATGAAGAATTTCCATAGCCACAGACGGATTATACCCTGAAATTGCTCTTGAAAGCTTGAATGCGTCAGTTTCAATTCCTGTCGATACCAAAGTATCAACATCCTCAGGAGTAATCTCCTCGTTTTCACGATATGCACAAAGCTTACCAAGTTCATTCTCAATCTGCATTGTATCGCAATGACACGCCTCAACCAGCATTTCAGCCGCTTTCTTATTTATTACAGCCCCCATCTTCTGCGCCTTTTCGCACACACTTTTTACAAGTACAGGAACTGTCTTGAATCCACATTCGCATACAACACCGATTTTCGATACCGCATCAGTAATCTTCTTGTTTTTTGGGCTGATTGCCTTTTTACCCTTTTTGATATCAAAACCTGTTATGTTAATAACAAGCAATGTATAACCGGGAAGCTGTGTGATAATATCAGTCAGCATTTTAAGATCGTCTGCTAAAAGTTCCTCGCCGTTTATGTCATTTATCACAACTGCATTCCACTGTGAAAACATCGGACATATTTCAACCATATCTGCAAGAGCGCTTATATCAAGTGAACCGCCGTCAAGACGAGTAATCTCATTGCGCCATTCCTTGCCAAGATGCTTTTTCAGAACAGCCTTTGACGCATTTTCTACTGTTGCAACATCCTGACCATAGAAGTAATAAGCACGGCTAAGCTCGCCTGCCTTGATTTTTTTTAGCAAATCTGTCGGGTTAAGTTCAGCCATCTTCAAGCCTCCTGAGCGTTGCTATACCATCGTCCGAAATGTGTATAGCAATATTATTTTCATATTTTCTTCCGTTATATCCGCCGTTTTCATACCTGAGCGCAAACGTTCCGTATTCGGCAGTTATTTTTTCATTATCAACTGAAATCCTGTATTCTCCGTAATCAGCACTCCATACGCTGAAATCAGAAAATTTCGGCTTACAGCCGCATATTATGTAATCATTATTTATATAAGTTCCCGACGGAACAACAACATTTCCGACATCAAAAAGCGAAAAACGGTTGTTATAAGCCGCCATTGAATACGAAGTATTCTCAATCAGAATCAGATTATTGATTCTTGATATTCCAAGTTCACGCACATACTTTTCAGCATAACGGCTGTTTTTATATTCGCCAGTCACATCAATTATGTCTGCGCTGTTGTTTTTCACGACAACAATAACCTCTGCATCATTCTTTCCCAGAAGTGCAATTTTCATTGTATCTCTGTCGCTGAGACTGTAAACTGCTGAAATAATAAACAGCGATGACATACACACAGCAATAAGACCTGCACAGAATTTTCTGTTTCTGAAAATCAGATAACCCGCAACACAGAGCATCACCATAACTGCAAGTACATACGGTACAAAGTCACCACCGAGTCTACCGTATATAAATCTGCTTTTATTCAGAAAATCTGAAATATTCAGCACAAATGAACATATCGTTCCGGCTGTTTTAAAAATAATTTCTGTATCAAACCAGAACAATAAAGCACCTGCCATTGAAATAACAAGAGCTACCATGCAAAGCGGTACAAGCACTAAATTTGTAAGCGGTGAAATAAACGATACTTCACCTGTAAGAAAAGCAGAAACGGGTGCTGTCACAACAAACACACAAAGCATATGCAAAAGCTTTTTTCCGACTTTTCCCGCCATTCCTGTGGCATGTATATTCTTTGTCATATATCTTCCGAATACACCCATTCCGAGTGCTCCTGAAACAGACAGCAGAAACGACTGATTTAAAATCACAAACGGATTCGGCAGAGTAAGCATGATTACTGCAATACAGATTGAATTAAGCGAATCGGTATATCTGAAAAAGAGCGGTGCAAGATTAATAAGCGTCATCATAATGAATGAACGCAAAACTGACGGTGACATTCCACAGCACATTACAAACAACAGCATTATAAATTCAGTTAGAATAAACTGTGCAGTCTTTCCAAGATTAAATCTTTTCAGTACAAACGAAATCACCGAACAGAAAATCACAAGATGAAATCCCGAAACAGCTGTCACATGACCGATACCAACTCTGTAAAGGATTGATTTGTCGTCCTCCTCAAAGCCTGTTTTATCACCGAAAAGCATACCCTTAAGCATTGCTCTTTCCTTTTCGGGAATTGCCATTTCAATTGCCGAGCTGACGCTCTCTCTGAAATCAAAGAGCAGATTTCTGACAGAAAAATCACATGGATTTATTGTCATCTTTTCAGCACTGTATGCTACAAGATAGCTCCCCTTTGCCTTATAATAATCACGGGAATTGAAAAGGTAATTGTTTTCAGGTATCTGAGGAATACACTCAAAGCTTAAAGTGTCTCCGACTTCTGCCACAACCGAATCTGTATACAGCATAAGCGAAGCATTTATACTATCGTTTATCTCTCCGCTCAGCGTATAGAACGACTTATCTCCTGCCTTATCGTTAATATCGGTAATTCTGCCGGAATATGAAATGCTCTTACCGCTGTATTCAATGATTTTATTATATACAGTATAGTCATAAACTCTATAATATCCGAAAGCTATAACAAACGTCACAAGCATAAAAATAATACTTTTCAGATTAAAACGAACAAGAGTTTTAAAAAGAAAAGCAGTTAAAAGTGCAACTGCAAGAGCCGCAAAAATCTGAACTGACATTGCGGCGGTTAAAAGACCCGCCGCCCATGCAGCTCCTGCATACACTAATTTACGTTTCAAATCTTATTTAAAGAACAGCGGAAGCTTTTCAAGATATACAATATCATCTCTGTCCGCTGCGTCTCCCTCGGCAAGTACTGCCGACTGGCAAACTAAGTTTCCGCCCGCTTCTTCAATAAGCTTGCAGAGTGAGACAAGTGACTCGCCTGTGCTGATTACATCATCAGCAATAAGCACTCTCTTTCCTCTGAGCTTTAAAGCGTCTTCTTCGGAAAGGTACAAGGTCTGCTCATTTGCTGTTGTGATTGATTTCACAGTTACTGAAACCGGATTTGTCATATAAAGCTTTACGGATTTTCTTGCAACGACATAGTTTTTTCCGCTCTGTCTTGCCATCTCATAGCCAAGCGGTATGCCCTTGCTTTCAGCCGTGAGTATCACGTCAAACTCAGGCACTTTCTTTAAAAGCTCCTGTGCACATGCAACAGTCAGCTCAACGTCTGAGAACATGATGAATGCCGCAATGTCAAGCTTGTCATTTATCGGACAAATCGGAAGCTGTCTTTCAAGTCCCGCAACCTTTAATGTATAAAATTCCATTTTGTCCTCCGTTTATCAGACAGCGCTGTCGCTGCTCCAGCCCATCTTCTTTCCTGCAAGCAGGTGGAAGTGAAGATGATGAACAGTCTGTCCTGCGTCCTCGCCACAGTTTGTAATAACTCTGTAGCCTTCAGCAAAACCTTCGTTTTTTGCAATCTGAGCCGCAACTTCAAAAATATGTGCCACATATTTTGAGTTCTCAGCGGTGATTTCTGATGCACCGCTGATATGTTCCTTCGGAATCATGAGATAGTGTACAGGTGCAATCGGAGCGATGTCCTTGAACACATAAATCATATCGTCCTCATACACTTTTGCACTCGGGATTTCTCCCGCAATTATTTTACAGAATAAGCAATCCATTTTATGTTACCTCTTATTTCAGAAATTCATTTGCAATGCTTTCGAGTGACTGAAGAGCCTCGTCAATCATATAGTTCTTGCCGATACCAGCCATAGCGCTGTCAGGACGTCCGCCGCCCTTACCGCCTGTGATTGCCGCAATTCTCTGAACAATCTTGCCTGCATGGGCACCCTTTGCAAGAGCGTCCTTACCGCATACGCAGTAGAGAGTTCCCTTTTCTTCAGCAACACCTGCAAATACAGCAATAACATCGCCGTTATCCTTAATCTTGTCACCAATCTGTCTGAGCATATCAGGAGTTGTGCCGTTAAGGAGCGCTGAAATAATCTTAATACCGTTAATTTCCTTTGCGTTTTCAAAGAGACCGTCAAGCTGGTTTCCTGCAAGCTGTGAATTGAGCTTCTGAATCTGCTTGTCCTTTTCCTTGAGTTCATCGTTCATTGTCTTGCAGCGTTCAGCAAGCTTTGCAGGATTTGCAACCTTGAGTACTGCCGCAGCATCAGCAAGATTCTGCTTGTATTCGTTGAGAAGTTCAAGAACGCCTGCACCTGTAACAGCTTCAATTCTTCTTACGCCTGAAGCTACTGAGTTTTCAGCAACAATCTTGAAAAGACCGATATTTGATGTATTCTTAACGTGTGTACCGCCGCAGAATTCAACTGACTTTCCGCCGATATCAACAACTCTTACGATATCGCCGTACTTTTCGCCGAAGAGTGCCATAGCGCCAAGCTTTCTTGCTTCGTCAATAGCCATTTCCTTTGTCACAACATCAATTGCTTCAAGGATTTCAGCATTTACAATATTTTCAATTTTAGTAAGTTCTTCAGGTGTAACAGCGCTGAAGTGTGAGAAGTCAAATCTGCATCTTTCAGCGTTTACAAGCTGACCTGCCTGGTGAACGTGTTCACCGAGAACTGTACGGAGTGCCGCCTGGAGAAGGTGAGCCGCTGTGTGATTTCTCATTGCAGACTTTCTCTTGTCAGCATCAATTTCAGCAGTTACAGCTTCATTCTTGGCAATGCTTCCCTGTTCTGCCGCACCGAAGTGTAAGAAGTGACCGTTTTCAGTCTTTGTTACGTTATACACAGCAAATACTGCATTACCTGATTTGATAACACCTGTATCAGCCGCCTGACCACCGCTTTCAGCGTAGAAAGGAGTCTTGTCAAGGATTATAACTGCTTCCTGTCCTTCTGCCACACTGTCAACTGCATTTCCGTCAGCGAAAATTCCGAGTACCTTTGCATCATTTGCAAAGTCTGTATATCCTGTAAATTCAGTTGCAGGAGCGTCAATTGCAGCTGTGCTGTCATCACTCCATGAAGTCTTAACCTTTGAAGCTCTGTCGCTTCTTGCCTTGAGTTTCTGCTCTTCCATGCATTCCATAAAGCGTGCTTCGTCAACCTCAACACCCTTTTCAGCGGCGATTTCCTTTGTAAGGTCAAGTGGGAAACCGTAAGTATCGCTGAGCTTGAATGCGTCATCACCTAAAAGAACCTTCTTGCCGCCGTCCTTTTCAAGCTTTTCGATGAACTGGTTTAAAAGCTCTGAGCCCTTGTCGATTGTCTTGGCAAAGCTTTCTTCCTCGTGCTTGATGATAGTCTTGATAAGCTCTCTCTTTTCTTCAAGCTCAGGATAAGCTGTCTTGTTTTCGTCAATTACTGTATCGCAAACCTTATAGAGGAATGGTTCGTTCACGCCGAGCATCTTGCCGTGTCTTGCTGCTCTTCTGAGAAGTCTCTTGAGGACATATCCTCTGCCTTCGTTTGCAGGAGTGATACCGTCGCCAACCATAAATGTTGTACTTCTGATGTGGTCTGTGATAACACGGAGTGAAACGTCCTTGTCTTCGTTTTCCTTATACTTTACGCCGGCAAATTCGCTGATTTTGTTCATGATGTTTCTTACTGTGTCAACCTCAAAGAGATTGTCAACACCCTGCATTGCACATGCAAGTCTTTCAAGACCCATACCTGTATCAATATTCTTAGTTTCCATTTCAGCGTAATTTCCGTTGCCGTCGCTGTCAAACTGGCTGAATACGAGGTTCCAGATTTCGATTACACGGTCGATATCACTTGCCTGTTCAAAGTTTTCAAAAGGACCATAGCTTTCGCCTCTGTCAAAGTGAATTTCTGAACATGGACCGCAAGGACCTGTTCCGTGTTCCCAGAAGTTATCAGCCTTACCAAGACGGATAATTCTGTCCTGTGGAATACCGATTTTGTTCTTCCAGATTTCCTCTGCTTCATCGTCGCTTTCAAAAATTGTAATCCAGAGCTTGTCAGCCGGAATTTCAAGAGTTTCTGTTAAAAACTCCCATGCCCACTCGATAGCCTCTGTCTTGAAATAATCACCGAAAGAGAAGTTACCGAGCATTTCAAAATATGTACCATGACGTGCAGTCTTACCAACACGTTCAATATCAGGAGTTCTGATACATTTCTGACAAGTTGTCACTCTCTTGTTCGGTGGAACAGCCTGTCCAAGGAAAAATTTCTTGAGAGGTGCCATACCTGAGTTTATCAGAAGCAGACTGTTGTCACCCTGTGGGATAAGTGATGCACTTGCCATTCTTGTGTGCATCTTGCTTTCAAAAAATGAAAGATACATTTCTCTGAGTTCGTTTACTCCACGCCATTTCATAGCTAAAATTCTCCATTCATATAATTTTTATTGCCAAGGCTTTCAAAAATATAAAAACCTCCGTCCTAAAAATGGGACGAAGGCTCGTGGTACCACCCAAAATTCAAAAGCGCAGTTACGCTTTCCTCATATTTTCTTTAACGCAGAAATTACGTCCGCCTTTCGGCGAAAAGCTCGAGGGTAGCACTTGCAGTCCAAACAAAAGCTTTCACCGTCCGCTTTCTCTCTGAGGAATGAATACTGCAATTATTCCTGTCACAGCCCATAAACAATATCTGAATTTATTATATCAGAAAACCCCCGAAACGTCAATATTTTTTTACAAAAAATCTCCTTTTTTCTCTACTCTCTGGCATCTGTTATTTTTTCTGCAATTTCACGGAATACGGGAGCGGCACATTCGTTTCCGAAGCCTCCGTCCTCACATAAAACAGTCACAGCATATTTCGGATATGAAAGTGGAAAATACCCTGTAATCCAGCCGTGGCATATCTCCTCACCGTTTTCGTCAAAACGCCCTGTCTGAGCGGTCGAGGTTTTTCCGGCCGCATGTGTGTTACAGGGACGGGCGTCTGACCTTTCATTCCTGTCAACCGCTTCAATCATAAGGTCCTGAAGTCTGAACGCTGTAAACCTGTCAAACGCTTCAGTATGTTTTATGGCAGTTTCACTCACAATATTTTCGCCGTCATGTGTTATCCCTTTTATAAGCCTCGGAACATAAAGAGTTCCCTCATTGGCAATTGCCGCTGTAAAGGCACAAATCTGCAAAGGTGTTGCAGTAAGCTTTCCCTGTCCGAAGGAGAGATTCGCTTTTTCGGCGGGAAGCAATAAATCATCAGTAGTCTGGAGAGTACCTCCCGAGGCTGTCATACCGACTGTGAGCGGCATACTCTGTCCGAATCCGAGACGTCTTGCTGTTTCAAGGAACGCTGCGCTGTCAAGCTTTCTGCACAGCTCGATAAAATAGGTGTTACAGGATTCCGCCATTGCCTTTGTCATATCAAGACTGCCATGTCCGCTTAAATCATGACATCTGAAAATCTGATTTCCGACTTTAATCGAACCCGTACATTCATAGCTGAAACTTTCATCAATTCCCTGCTCAAAGGCGCAAAGCGAGGTCACAAGCTTGAAAATCGAGCCGACATTATAGGCGTAAAGACAGCGGTTAATAAGCGGCGAATTTTCGTCAGATACTGCTTCGCCAAGCGTCTCTACCGAATACGAAGGAAAGCTTGCCATTGCAAGAATATCACCGCTGTGTATATCCATTACAACAACTGCACCCTTTTGCATTTTCTTCCCTGCCAACTCACAGATTTTCTGAATTTCCCTGTCAATTGTCAGCACAACACCCTCTGTCATTTCACTACTGTAATTCACCTGCTTTTCATAGCCGCCGAGCACATGACCATAACCATCAACATTATACGTCACGCTGTTTTTCACAGCACAATCACTCAAATAATCGCTGAAGGCATACTCTATCCCCGTAACGCCGCCATTTTCCCCGATATATCCGATAATATGCTGTGCTGTCTGATTTTCCCCGTATCTTTGCGGCACTTCAAAAACAGATATATCTTCACTTTCAAATTCATTCTTTGTCACTTCACACACAAACGGTCTAGCATAAACAATACTTTCATAAAATGCTTCCTTGTCAGTTACAAACGGAAGTATTTCCTCCGTCGCTTCCGCACTCGGATTTACGGCCGCAAAAAAGCGATTTTCCTCATTGACAAGCAGATTAAAGCTCCTGTCGTATATGTTTCCCAGAGTTGTACCTGTATCAAGAGTATACATTCCCTGCGCTCTTGAAACTGATGAGTACTGCGGATTTTTCACAATCGTAAATATTTTCGCAAACAGAACAAATGCTATAAACATAAAAAGACAGCCGAGAACTGTAATACGTTTCTGCATAAAAATCCCTCCCGATTTATTATGCCAGAATCGGGAGAGATTATATCATCTTTTATTTAATTTTTCTACGAGTTCCTTTACTTCTTCATAAGTAATTCTGCCGTCACTCATGCAAGCCATAACTCTCATCGGGTTATCCTTAAGCATTGCTTCAATCATATGCTTTGTGCTCTCACCCATTTCGTTGCCTTCCTCATTACCCGACATCTTGTCAAGGTAAATCGCAGTATAAGGCTCTGTGTACTGCTTTGCATCCTCATCTTCCAGAAGGTCACCAAAGGTTGTATTGAGAGTATAGTGACGTGGAAGCTTTACTGTCGATTCAACAGATACAGTTTCGCACAGAACAATATTGCGGGAGGATTTGCCTATCTGAATTTCAAACTCTCCGCTTTCAACGTGCCAGTCGGAAATATCAGTATTATAGTAAGCAAATGCACGCTTATCAAGAGTGAATGTTACAGTCTTTTCCTCATTCGGTTCAAGATAAATCTTTTCAAAACCTCTGAGCTCACGCACAGGTCTTATAACCTTGCTTTCCTTGTCAGAAACATAAAGCTGTACGATTTCCTTGCCCGGCATCTTGCCTGTGTTTTTAACCTTCACAGTTACAGTCAGCGTATCTGTGTCCTTGATATTGTCGGAACTAAGTGTAAATCCGCTGTATTCAAACTGCGTATAGCTGAGTCCGTGTCCGAACGGGAACAGAACTTCCATTTCCTTTTTGTCATAATAACGATAACCGACAAAAATGCCCTCTGTGTAGGTTGTATTGTCACCCTCGCCCGGGAATGTAAGATATGACGGATTGTCAGACAGCTTTTTCGGGAATGTCTCACCAAGCTTACCACATGGGTTTGCGTTTCCGAAAAGAATATCAACTTCAGCCCCGCCAACACTCTGTCCGCCGAGATATGCTTCCAGAATACCCTTAACATCATCTGCCCACGGCATTTCAATCGGCGAACCGTTATGAAGTACCACAACAGTATCCGGCTGAGCCTTACAGACTTCAGCAATAAGTCTGTTCTGATTTTCAGGCATTTTCATGTGCTCTCTGTCAAAACCCTCAGACTCATATGAGTCCGGCAGTCCCGCAAAAATCACAGCCTTATCCGCATTTTTAGCGGCGCTTACCGCCTCAGCTATCAGTGCTTCGTCAATGCTGTCATCAGAGCTGTTATAGCCCCTTGAATATGTCACATCACATATATTCTTTACAGCGTCGAGCGCACTTACAGTTCCACACACATTTATATGCGAACTACCGCCGCCCTGAAAACGTGGCTTTTCTGCAAATTCACCGATAAAAGCAATCTTTTCAGACTTTGAAAGAGGAAGTATATCATCATCGTTTTTGAGAAGCACCATACATTCCTTTTCAATTTCACAGGCAAGCTGTGAATCCTTTTCCTTGTCCCAGACTGCATTTTCTTTTTTGTTTTCGAGATATCTGTAAATAACATCAAGTATTCTCTCAACTGCTCTGTCAAGAATTTTTTCATCAAGACTTCCGTCCTGTACTGCCTTTACAATCAGATTATCAGTATATCCGCCGCTTGCAGGCATTTCAAGTTCAAGCCCTGCTTCAAGGCAGTCTACTCTCTCATTAACTGCTCCCCAGTCGCTGACAACAAAGCCGTCAAAGCCCCATTCGTTTCTGAGAACATCCGTCAAAAGCCACGGATGCTCACAGGTATATGTGCCGTTAAGTCTGTTGTAGGAACACATAACTGTCCAAGGCTTAGCCTCCCTGACAGCAGTCTCAAAGCTTGCAAGATAAATTTCCCTGAGCGTTCTCTCGTCAACCTTTGCATCAATTGACATACGTCTGTTTTCCTGATTGTTTACAGCAAAATGCTTAAGGCTTGAACCTACATTCTGAGACTGAACTCCCTTGATGTGATTAGTTGCCATCTGTGACGAAAGATAAGGGTCCTCAGAAAAATATTCAAAGTTTCTTCCGCAGACAGGTGAACGCTTTATGTTCGCTCCGGGTCCTAAAATAACGCTGATATTTTCAGCCTGACAGGCATTTCCGAGAGCCTGTCCCATTTTGTAGATAAGCTCTCTGTCAAAGGAGCATGCGAGTGCGCATGCCGCAGGAAAGCAGACTGCTTTAATACTGACATTTACACCGAGATGGTCGGATTCATAATCCTGCTTACGAAGTCCGTGAGGACCGTCACACACCATAACAGATGGTATTCCAAGACGCTCAACAGCTTTTGTATGCCAGAAATCGCTTCCCGAACAAAGTCCCGCCTTTTCTTCAAGCGTCATTTCAGAAACAAGTTCTTTTACATTCATATTACAATACCTCTCCGTCAAGATACAAAAGCTCAATATCGCCGTCTACAAAACCGATACCTATCGCCTTTGCTGCTTTGAGTACATCAGCGTATTTTCCGTCCTCAAGATACTCCTTGATACATTCCGCAAACTGCTTCTGAGCATTCTCCCAGTCTCCGACTTCATCAGTCATTTCTATGTAGCATATTTCTTCCTCTGACGAATAAACCTCACTGCATGCCCAGTCGGGGTCGTCCTTGTCAAATTCATCAGAACCTATAAGCTGTAAGTCATAGGTTTCATCGCCCTCGTAGAGATTTATGTTGTATGCAATAATGCTTTCGGGCATATCCTCAAGGTCAAGGCTGTCGAGCCATTCTTCAATTTCTTCGTACATATTTCTGCCTCCTTTAAATATCTTCAAGTATTACAGTAAAAGGGCCATCGTTTAAGAGTTCAACCTTCATGTCTGCACCGAAAACTCCCTTTTCAACGACAGGCACCTGTTTTCTGCATTCTTCCACAAAGTATTCATAAAGTCTCTCTGCCTCATAAGGCTTGCCTGCCTGAATAAAGTTCGGACGGTTTCCCTTTCGGCAGTCGGCATAAAGCGTAAACTGAGAAATCACAAGCATTTCGCCGCCGACATCTGCAAGTGAAAGATTTATTTTATCATTCTCATCCGAGAAAATCCTCATCTTGACAATTTTATTCACGAGCCTGTCAGCATCAGCCTCCGTGTCTCCCTGACCTACTCCGAGAAGCACAAGAAAACCATTTCTGATTTCGCCCTTTATCTCTCCGTCAACCTTAACTGAAGCATGAGTTACTCTCTGTACTACCGCTTTCATTTTTTTCTCCTTTCAATCACTCATTATCTTAACGTAAAACTTCCTGTTTCTCGGTCCGTCATATTCACAGAAGTAAATCCCCTGCCATGTCCCGAGGAGAAGTCTGCCGTCCTCTATAATAACGTTCACACTACTTCCTGTTGTAAGTGTTTTAAGATGTGCCGCGGAGTTTCCCTCCATGTGTCTGAACTTCGGTCTGTCAGGATATGTGCAATTCAAAGCATAAAGCAAATCCGTCACAACATCCGGGTCAGCATTTTCATTTATTGTAATCCCGGCTGTCGTATGCGGACAGAAAACAGTACACATACCGCTTTTGACGCCACTTTCAGAAACAGCGTTCCTGACCTGTGAGGTTATATTTATAAAGTCCTCCGTCGGAGTTTTCAAATCAAACCTGTATAACATTTTCGCTTTCCTCCGTTTCGCTGTCAAGTATAAAACGCCATGGCTTTGCCGCCCATTCTTCGCCTGCGTAATCTATCCCGACACGCTTGTCTGTACGCAGATTAAAACGTTTTCCGTCGTCCTCAATCCACAGCCTTTCATTATCAGAAAAGCTTTCACCGTTAAAGCTTTTGTCAACCTGCAGACGCTTTGTAAGTCTTGCAGGACCTTCAAAACCCTCACCTGCCCTGAAAAGCACACCCTGAGGCTGTTCCTTTTCTCCGCTTATAACATTCATAAGCCAGTGCATACCGTAGCAGAGATAAACATAAATTATTCCGCTTTCACGATATAGAATTTCCGTTCTCGGAGTTCTGCCCTTTGAGGCGTGACACGCCTTATCCTCGACGCCTCTGTAAGCTTCCGTCTCGGTAATGCGGACTCTTATTTCCTCACCGTTATCAAGTTTGCGGACAATCACCTTTCCGACTAAATCGGGGGCAAGCTCCAGGCAGTCCCTATGAAAAAAATCATTATTCAGTTTCATTTTCTAAGCCTTTCCGCAAGCTCCTTATCAGGGTTTACATACGCTGTTTTATTGTTTGAGAATATCACCATTCCCGGCTTTGAGCCGACAGGCTTTTTGACAAATTTATCAAGGCAGTAGTCAACAGGCACCTGTGCCGAAGCCGACGCCTTACTGTTGACAGCCGCAATTATTGCCGCCTCCTCGATTGTCCTGTCAGGCGGAGTTTCACCGTTTGTCACGATTATAACATGAGAGCCTGCGATATTATGCGTATGCAGCCATATATCCGTTTTTGCTGCAGTTTTCATGGTAAGCTTATCATTTTGCTTGTTGTTTCGTCCCGCAAGAATTGTATATCCGTCGCTTGAAACATACTCATGCGGCGGCTGACTTTTCGGCGGTTTCCCTTTGAGGCGTACCGCTCTGATATAACCCTGTTCCGCAAGCTCCATACGAAGCTCATTTACTTCATTTTCGCTGTTTGCACGGGTAAGTGCATCAAAAACGCTGTCGATATATTCAAGTTCCTCTTCACCAAGCTTTATCTGCTCAGCAAGCTTTTTTTCTGCTGTGACGGATTTACGATATAGCGCATAATACTTCTGAGCGTTCTGTGACGGTGAAAGTCTTTCATCAAGCTTTATTTCAATCTGCGGACAGTTTTCGTCGTAGAAATTTTCAAGGGTAACAGAAGTATCACCCTTCTGAAGTCTGTAAATATTCGCAGAAAGCAGGTCACCAAGAAGCTTCATTTCATCTTTCTTCTCGCAGTCACGAAGCTCATCACGCTGATTTGCAAGGCGCTTTGTAATACGTTCTGTTGTATTCACAAGCAGTCTGAAAAGGTCATTCGCACGCTGCTTCAAGCGTGAAATCTTATCCCTTTCCGCATAGAAAAAGTCAAGCAGTCCGCTTGCACTTTCAAGCTCCTTTGTAATCATAAGCGCGCCATACTGCGAAAGTCTCACAAAAGAAAAATCCTTGAGCATTCCGTCACGGGTCTGCACAACTGTATAACAGCATTCACCCGACAAAAGAGCCTGCTTTGACTGTCCTATCGCAAATGCAAGCCTGTCCTTTAATTCATCGTCAAGCTCATCTGTACGAAGTTCATTTCCTCTTGCGGCATAGTGCGCCCATTCACGCGCAAGCACAGGTGAAATACCCTCAAAAACGCTTATAAGTCCCTTTGAAAGGTCGCCCGGTTTCATACGCTCAAAAGCAGCCCTCATTTCAGAGTCCTCCGAATGTACAAACGAAATTCTGTCATCTCTCGGAGGCATTTCGTATTTCATGCCGGGCAATACAAGTCTCTCCCTTGACATCTCTTCATCAACACGCTTTATACTGTCGATAATTCGTCCGTCATTGTTTATGGCAATAAGATTTGAATACTTGCCCATTATCTCGCAGGCAAGCGTTATTGTCACAGGGTCACCAAGCTCATTAATGCAGTTAAAGTCAAGGAAAAGAATTCTCTCAAGACCGTCCTGTCTCACGGCCGCAAGCTTTCCTCCGCCGATATGCTTTCTCATCAGCATACAGAACATAGGAGGCTGCATAGGATTATCCACCTGGGTCTGTGTTATATGGACTCTTGCACTATTGGCAGATGCAGAAATCAGAAGCTTAAAGCCTCCCCTGACTGTTCTTATTGATATTATAATTTCCTCTCTCGACGGCTGATAAACCTTATCAACACGTCCGCCGACAAGAGTCTGAAGCTCGTTTTTCACCGCATAGAGAAATGCGCCGTCAAGTGCCATAGTTACTCTCCTTTTTTCCTGTAAATCAGTATTTTGAATGATGTTGTAGTTTCAAGTGAATCAAGTTTCTCAAGCTTTTGTTTATCTTCAGGTCTTGTATTGTAATAATAAGGCGTCATCGTAAAAAGACTTGCAATATCCTCACGGGTTTCAAGAAAAATCTTCCTTTCAGGTACATCAGCCGCTTCAAGCAGTTCAAAGCCATCAAGGGCGTAGTCCTTCACCTGATTTTCATACGGTGTTTCATAGAGTACACATTTTAGCTCCCAGAGGTGTCTCTTATCAGGAATTACCATAAAAAGCAATCCGTCATCGGCAAGTACCCTAAGAAATTCCTCGGCGCAAAACGGTGAAAACACGGACAGAAGAACGTTGACGCTCCTGTCTGACACCGGCATGTGAAAAACACTTGCCGCCGAATATTCTATATTGTTTTTACCGCTCTTTGCCGCAAAATCAGCCGCATTCTTGGATATGTCAAAGCCGCCTGCCATAAGGCTTACGCCTTTTTCGAGCAAAGCTTCTGCCACCTTTTCGGTATAGTACCCCTCACCACTGCCTGCGTCGAGCATGGTTACATTGTTTCCGCTGTATTTACACACAAGACTGCTGAGCGTATCTGCAAGATTTGCATAATACCCACGACTTAAAAATTCTCTGCGGGCTCTCACCATGAGTTTATTGTCGCCAGGAAGCTTTGAATTCATTCTGTCAGACGTCAGCAGATTTACATAACCACTCTTTGCCATATCAAAGCAATGATTCTTTTTACATTTATATGTTCTGCCTGCAATTTCAAGTTCATTTCCGCAGACAGGACATGAAAATATACTTTTACACATACTCAACAGGGTCTCCGTTCATTTCAGACATTACAAACTCAATGTCAGGGAAATCAGCCGCAAGCATTCTGCAAAGAGTTTCCATACCCGGATTTTCTGTGTGATAATGACCACAGTCAAACACACTAAGTCCCATTCTCTTTGCAAGCAGCCACTTATCGTGGTGAATTTCAGATGTTATGTAAGCGTCAGCGCCCATCATTGCGGCAGTTTTTACAAAGTCTCCTCCGCTTCCTGCCTGCAATTTCAAGTTCATTTCCGCAGACAGGACATGAAAATATACTTTTACACATACTCAACAGGGTCTCCGTTCATTTCAGACATTACAAACTCAATGTCAGGGAAATCAGCCGCAAGCATTCTGCAAAGAGTTTCCATACCCGGATTTTCTGTGTGATAATGACCACAGTCAAACACACTAAGTCCCATTCTCTTTGCAAGCAGCCACTTATCGTGGTGAATTTCAGATGTTATGTAAGCGTCAGCGCCCATCATTGCGGCAGTTTTTACAAAGTCTCCTCCGCTTCCTGTACAGACTGCAATTTTTCTGACAGGCATTTCTGTATTGTTATACTTAATCACTTCACAGCCAAGTGCGTCCCTGATTTTAAAAGCAAGCTCTGCCGGAGTATATTCTCTGTCAGTACTGCAGAATGCGCCGAAACCAAGTCCACAGCGTTCCTCTTCAAGTACACCCTCGCACTTTTCAAATCCAAGCATATTTATAATCGTATCATTCATTCCGCCTTCTGCCATATCCCATGGTGTATGGGTACAGATTGCAGAAATACCATTCTTCATGAGTCTGAAGCAAGGCTCGTCATCGGTAAGTGTTTTAAGCGGACGGAAAATTACAGGGTGATGAGAAATCACAAGCTCCGCACCGATATCTGCCGCCTCATCAGCAACTTCAGCAGTAATATCAAGTGTTACTAAAACCTTATTCACCTTTTTATCCTTTGACCCTACAATCAGACCGGAATTGTCCCATTCAGACTGATTTTTAAAAGGTGCTATCCTATCTATATAATCATAAATTTCAGAAATTGTATTCATCTTGCCCTCCAGAATCTGCATAAGCTTATCTGCTGATTTTTGATATTCCTCCGCACCTGATTTATTTTCCGTTTTAGAAAGCCCAAGTGCAATCTTGCTGATTTTTTCATACTGCCTTAAAACATAAATGCGTCCTTCCTCAGTATTATAATCAATCTTTCCTATGTTTTCACCAATAAATCCGATATTGAATTTATTGCCTGTATAAACTGCATTTATAACTGTATAAATAAAGCGTTCATGGCTTACAGCCGTTTCGCTTTTTATATCAAAACCATTCTTATAAAGCCATCTTCTCAGATGTGATGCACGGGTCATCGGCTGTAAAATCAGATTAACTCCTTTTTTTACCCAGTTTGCCTTTGATAGTATTTCAGCAATGGTTTCTCCGCCCATACCCGCAATTACAATATCGCTGACATTCTGAGGCTCTATGTTTTCAAGTCCGTCCGATTTCACAAGCGTGATTTTATCCCTGACATCGTATTTTTCAAGAGTCTGCTCCGCATATTTCAGCGGACCATCATTTATGTCGCCTGCAATAGCTCTTTCACATATGCCTTCCATTACAAGATGAGCAGGCAGATATGCGTGGTCTGTACCAACATCACACATAATCCCCTTGCCCGTAATATATTTCGCACATGCTTCCAGACGTTTATCAAGTGTTATCATAAATCTTTTTCCTTATCCCTATAAAACAATCACGGCGGAC
Source organism: uncultured Clostridium sp. (assembly GCA_964621265.1). Classification (GTDB taxonomy): domain Bacteria; phylum Bacillota; class Clostridia; order Oscillospirales; family Ruminococcaceae; genus Porcipelethomonas. The sequence continues at coordinate 79,094 of CAZULQ010000004.1, forward strand.
ATAAAATGTCCGCCTGAAACTTATTTTTCCGCAAAATATTTGTTGAGCTTTTCAACAAGCTCATCCGCATTTGTTCCGTGTACTTCGCATGCTTCCGCAATTGTCTCTCCTCTTGACGCAGGACATCCGAGACAGTGCATACCTATTTCAAGAAAGTATGGTGCACAGTCAACATCAACATCAAGAATATCTCCGATAATTGTATTTTTATTTACCTGATAATCCATTATAATAAACCTCCGTTTTTTATTAATATTCACTTTTTTATAATAAAAATGCAGCCATTGCGGCTGCATTTACAGGAATCTTAATTTCAAGCTTCTTCCTTCATTTTTGCGAAACACTCGCTGCAGTATACCGCACGATCTTCTCTTGGTCTGAAAGGAACCTTAGCTTCGCCGCCGCATGATGCGCAAGTTGCTGTGAACATTTCTCTTTCTGCCTTAGAAGCATTCTTTCTTGCGTCTCTGCAAGCCTTGCATCTCTGTGGCTCATTTACAAAGCCCTTTTCAGCATAGAATTCCTGTTCACCAGCTGTGAAAACGAATTCATTGTTACATTCCTTGCATACCAATGTCTTATCTTCGTACATTTCTTTTACCTCGCTTGTTGTATTTGGACGTGAAATATTACATTTCAGGTCCGCTTATTAATTATGCATAGAACTAAAAACTGCCTTGACCATTAATATGCCAAACATCCATGACTTAATAACAAAACCGGATAATTATATTCCGAAAATACATTCAAGCAATACAAAAGAATTTTATTACAATCAGGCTTTTGATTATTTCCGATAAAAACAGATTTATTCTATATTATTACAAAAATTACTTTTTGCAATATATTAATAATATACGAAAACTTTTAATTTGTCAAGCATTTTTTTCAAAAAACTAACAATACAAAATAAACTGTCACTTTCTACATAACGAAACCTGATATTTTGTTATATTTTAACTATAAAATCCGCTTATTTTTCACAATACTCAGCTCTGCCGTCCGAGAAAATGTCCCCTCCGCTGCAATCATCAGCAACAATCAGCGGAAAATCTTCGATATAGAGCTTCTTGACGGATTCACAGCCCAGGTCCTCAAACGCAATTACTTCACAGCTTTTGATACAGTGTGCCGCAAGTGCTCCTGCACCGCCAACCGCACAAAGATAAACCGCTTTGTTTCTCACAACTGCGTCTCTTACTTCCTTGCTTCTCTCGCCCTTGCCAATCATACCGCAAAGTCCGAGGTCAAGAAGTTCAGGTGCAAATTTATCCATTCTTCCTGATGTTGTAGGACCACATGAACCGATAGGTCTGCCTTCAGGTGCAGGTGTCGGACCGGCGTAATAAATCACAGCGTCCTTTAAGTCAAACGGAAGCGGTTTCCCTTCGTCTATACACGCCTTGATTCGCTTGTGAGCCGCATCTCTCGATGTATATACTGTTCCTGTAAGAAAAATCTTATCCCCTGCCTTGAGTTTAGGAGCCCATTCTCTTAAGCCTTCAACATTAATCTTTATCGCTTCTGACATATGAATTCAATCCTTTTCAATTTGATTAGATATCCTTTTCAGCTTCTTCTGCAAGCTTTGCAAGATCGTTAAGATCAAAGCCGAGTGCCGGACTGCCCTTGACAGGCGGAACCGGTTCTTCGTCATCACCTGAAACAGGATCGATAGCAAATGAACTTAAAATATCGTCAAGCTCATTTTCATCATAAGATCTGGTATTTTCCTGATAGCTGTCAAGAAGATCTTCAGCCATTGACTCTGTAACCTCTTCATCAGGCTCGTAGTTTGAAATTGATGACATATATGGAATCTCGCCATATCCGTCATCTTCTGTTGCAACAGGTTCTTCAGCAACATATTCATCATCTGCAAATTCTTCTGCAGCCGGTTCTTCATAATATGATGAAACCGGTTCATATACAGGTTCACTGTATTCTATATCAGCTGAAACACTCTTTGCATCAGAAACAGCCTTGTCAAGACCTGTTTTTCCTTCAAGGAAATCATTAACCTCGCCTGAAATTTCAGCCTTTGCTTCATCCAGGTTATTGATAAGCTTATCAACCTGTAAAACAAACTTTTCTGTCTGCTTATTGAAAAGAACCTTTAAATTCTCAACTGCATCAATAGCATACTTTGCATCCTTGCGTGCCTCTGCCTCCATATTTGAAGCCTTTTCAGCCGCCTCAGCATTGATAGCATCAGCTTTTTTGTTTGCCTCTGATAAAATCTTTTCTGCTTCGTATTCAGCATCCTTAACAAGTCTGTCAGAAGCAATTCTCGCTTCAACAACCATTTTCTTTGCAGTAGTCTGTGCTTCTGAGAAAAGTGCACCCATATCAAACTTACTGCTAAAGCTGTTTTCATCTGTCTGTAAACGAAGTTCATCATTTTCAAGTGTAAGCTTCTGGATTGTTCTGCCCTTTTCAGCAATGTCATCAGAAAGCTTTGTCATCTCACCTGACATTTCTGTTATTTGATTTCTTGCATTTTCAAGCTGAATTTTAAGGTCACTGATTTCATTTTCAAATGCTGAAGTATCAGCAGGTACAACCTCTGCAGGCACACTCTGAACATTATTTTTAGCTTCCTCAAGCTGATACTCAAGTGAAGCAATAGTATTTTTCAGGTTATTGTTTTCTTCGGAAAGCTCAGTTATCTTAGCTTCCATTTCTGTTCTGAGCTCACTCTTTTCCGCATCAGCGGCAGTTCTGATTTCAGAAACCGCATTTTCATTATCATTTACAAGCTGAGTAAGTCTTACTATCTCACTTTTATACTCTTCAAGCTCAGCAGGATTTACAGCAGAAGCCTGTGCCTTTTCAAGGTCAGCCTTCAGAGAATCTATTTTTGCGTTCAGTTCGTCAACATAAGTCAGAACGTCTTCCTTATTAAAGCCGCCAACCTTTGCTGTTCTGAGAATTGTTGAATTTTTCATAAATTTTCTCCTGTCCTCTGATTTATTTCAATCAATTTATAATAGTAATTATACCATATATTTTATTATAATTCAATATCTGTTTTGTATAATTTGTGTTTTTTTCAAAAAAAGCAGTCAGAAAATCTGACTGCTTTCGTATGCAAATATTATTTTTCAAGCATTCTGAGAATCTCATCGAGATCATCATCTGTTGTATCCTTCTTATCGCCAGGATTGTCGATAAGTGGATTGTCAATTGGAATGATGTCATCATTTTCATCAGCTGTCTGAACATCATCACCATATCCTGCAGCAATAACTGTGATTGTCATTTCATCATTCATGTCTTCCTTGAATGCTGTACCGAAGATAAATTCAACATCATCAGCTGCTGTATCTGTAATCATCTTTGTAGCTGTATCAACATCTGAAGCCATGATATCTTCTGACATTGAAATGTTGATGAGGAGACGTCTTGCACCTGAAATTGAAGTTTCAAGAAGCGGGCTTGAAATAACTGACTTTGCAGCTTCTGCAGCCTTGTCCTTGCCTGAACCATGACCGATAGCCATGTGAGCATAACCTGCACCCTTCATAATTGTGGATACGTCTGCGAAATCGAGGTTTATGTATCCATCCTCTGTGATAAGGTCTGAAATACTCTTTACACCTGTCTTTAAGATATCATCAGCAAGCTTGAATGATTCCATCATTGTAGGCTGCTTTTCAAGACCATCAAGAAGTCTTTCGTTAGGGATAACGATGAGTGAGTCAACATACTTCTTGAGTTCTTCAATACCTCTTTCAGCCTGAAGCATCTTCTGTTCTCTTTCAAAAGCAAACGGCTTTGTAACAACAGCAACAGTAAGAAGTCCCATTTCCTGAGCAATCTCAGCTACAACAGGAGCTGCACCTGTACCTGTACCACCGCCCATACCGGCTGTGATGAATACCATGTCAGCGCCCTTGAGTGATGATTCAATCTCATCTCTGTTTTCTTCAGCTGAACGTTCGCCGACTTCAGGTCTGTTACCGGCACCTCTGCCCTTTGTGAGCTTTGTACCGATCTGAATTTTAGTTGTCGCCTTGGATCTGTTAAGAGCCTTGGCATCAGTGTTTACTGCAATATATTCAATATCCTTTACGCCAGCGTCAACCATACAGTTGAGAGCGTTTCCACCGCCGCCGCCAACGCCGATTACCTTAATATTTACCTGTGGGTCAAAAGCCTCTTCAAAATTGAAGTCTGTCATTTTCAATTCCTCCTAAATTTATTTCCGATACTTGAAATTCAAGTACTATATTCACATGTTAACAATACATATAACATTTTAACACAATCCGAAAAAAATTTCAAGTCATATTTGAATTTTTTTTGATTTTGATACTGCTTTTATTGATATTGCTCTGTATTTCCCTCTGAAAGCACATCGGTTTCGGTTATTTCTTCATACAATTCCGTATTTTCCTCAATGTTTTCAGTCATCGCAACAATTTCTTCGGAAATAGGTATTTTATGATTTTCCGTTTTTTCAATACCTTCCTCTTCCCTGAATGAAATCTGATTTGTACCTATCATCGTCATATAGCCCTTCTTATCCTCATTGACATCATCGAGAACTGTGGATGCCAGATCAAGCTTATAATCAAGGTCATTTGACGTACCCATTTCAAATGTTATACGATTTCCGTACACAATGCTGATTTCATATTTATCACTCAGATCAACAGATGTTATCTTATGAATCTGTTCCCTGCCCGAAATTTCAAGAAATCTCTGGGCAATTGAATCCTTCTGACTGTCCTTCGACTTCAAGAATGTTCCGAGAGTTTCAGACTCAGGCTCAAAGCCTTCTATCAGGAGTAAACCTCCAGTTTTCTCTTCTGTTTTTTCAAGGATTTTACCCTTTGCCGAAACAAGCAGATATCCGTCTTCACAGGCAATATTGGCTGTCGGTATGCATTTTGTTACATTGATAGCGATTTTCTTCGGGTACTGCTTATCAACCTCTGCTGATTCAATATAAATCATTGTCGAGAGTATTCCCTGTTCTGCCTTGTTTGAATCAAGTCTTACAAGGTTATCCCCGACATTTATGCCCGACATTCTTATTATGTCTTCCTTGTTGTAATCAACGTCACCATTGACTTCTATCGTCTTGACATTGAAAAGGAGAGTCATAGAAAGCAACACGCCTATTCCTATTACGAGAATTATCGTAAGAAAGACATAAAAGCCTCTATGACGTCGTCGCCTTCTTTTACGTTTTCTGTTTTGCTCTCTCTTTACATTTGTTTTTACTATGTCCCGCATTTTTCTACCTCAGGGCTATACCCGACGCATTTTTCCGCCGAGTGTTTTCACAGCCTTTTCTATATTCTCATATCCTCTGTCTATATGACGTATGTCGGATATTTCAGTTTTTCCCTCAGCACCGAGTCCCGCAATAACCATAGCCGCACCGCCTCTTAAGTCAGTTGCAGAAACCCTGGCGCCATACAGCTTATCAACGCCATTTATAACTGCCGCTTTTCCGATAACCTTTATATCAGCACCCATTTTCACAAGTGCGTCAACATGTCTGTATCTGTTTTCAAAAATATTCTCAACAAATATACTGCTTCCGCTTGATTTGCACAGTGCCGCCATGATAACCGCCTGTGCATCTGTCGGAAATCCCGGATGCGGCATTGTTGTGATTTTGTTCACACCTTTCAGTACAGCAGGTGCATTCAGATAAATACTGTCACCATAAGCATAGACCTTACAGCCCATCTGTTCAAAGACTGATAAAAAGCTCTCGCATATTCCACCGTCAATATCTTTTAAGGTTATTTCTCCACTCGTCACAGCCGCCGCTGACATATATGTCGCAGCCGCAATTCTGTCAGGCATAATGCGATATGTACAGCCATAAAGCTTTTTTACACCGTCAATCACAATCGTGCTGTTTCCTGCGCCCTTGATTTTCGCACCGCATCTGTTAAGATAGTCCGCAAGGTCAATAATCTCAGGCTCTCTTGCCGCATTGTTTATAACAGTTTCGCCCCTGGCTGTAACAGCTGTCAGAATAATGTTTTCCGTCGTTCCGACAGACGGATAGCTTAAATTAATCTTAGCACCCGTAAGCCGCTTTTCTGCCCTGCATTTTATAACACCATGCTCATCGCTGATTTTAACACCGAATTTTTTAAGTGCTGCAATATGCATATCAATCGGTCTTGGACCAAGCTCACAGCCGCCGGGAAATGTCATTGTACATTCACCGTATGCACCTGTCAGCGCACCCATATAAACTATTGATGAACGCATTTCCCGCATAAGCTCATCGGGTATTTCAGTGCTGACGCTGCCCGTGTTCCTTACAGTCATCACATTATTTTCAAACCTGCAGCCAAGTCCGAGATGATTTACAATTCTCGAGGAAGCATAAGTATCAGTTATATGCGGACAATTTTCGATAACAGTTTCACCGCCGCACATAATAGATGCGGCAATTACGGGAAGAACGCTGTTCTTGGCACCCTGTATTTTCAGTTCACCGCGAAGAGGCGTTCCGCCGTCAATCACAAATTTATGTTCAGTCATTTCGGCACCACCAAAGCATTTTTTATTCTATATTATGCTCAGGCAGTAAATTTGCTACTTTTTAAGTGCCATAAGTTCTTCTATGACTGCGTAAATTCTGTCATTTGTATCTCTTACAGCAAGCTCAGCCGCACTTACAGACATAGCGTCAAGCTTCTGTCTGTTTTCATAGAGATTTTTCACATGTTCAATCATAATATCATTTGTTACATTCTTCTGTTCAATCACAATAGCCGCACCCGCTTTTCCAAGTACATTTGCATTGTGGAACTGATGATTTCCTGCAACGATCGGTGAAGGAATAAGTATCGACGCTTTGCCTGCCGCCTCAAGCTCTGCAAGAGTTGACGCGCCTGCACGGCATATTACAAGGTCTGCCGCCGCAAGACAGGTGTCCATGTCGTTTATATACTCTGTAATGCGGAGTCTGTCGCTTTTAAGCGGAATATTCTTCTGCTTCATTGCATTCGGGAAGCTATCCTTACCCATTCCGCCATAGCCGTGAATATGATTTATCTTCAGACCGTTTTTGGTGTGCCATTCAATAACCGCACTCATTGTATCATTGATACAGCCTGCACCAAGACTTCCGCCGAATGAAAGTATGCACATTTCATCATCAAAGCCAAGTTCTTTTCTTGCCTGTGCCTTTGATTTTGTTGCAATTCCTTCTCTTACAGGAAGTCCCGTAACTACATAGTTTACACCCTTATCCATGTAGTCGAGCGCTTCTTTTACAGTCAGCATAACCTTGTTTACTTCCTTTGAAAGAAGCTTGTTTGTAACGCCAGGATATGCATTCTGTTCATGTATAGCAGTCGCAACACCCATTTTGGCAGCCATTCTTATAACAGGTCCGCTGACATAGCCGCCTGTTCCGATTGCGATATCAGGCTGAAACTCCTTTATAATCTGCTTTGCCCTTCTGCCCGATGTAGCAAGATAGCAAAGTGCCTGACAGTTTCTTTTTATATTTTTAAGGCTTATTTTTCTCTGAAAACCCGCAACCTTAATCGGTGCAAATTTATAGCCGGCCTGTGGAATAAGTCTTGCTTCCATTCCGTTTGGAGTACCCGCAAAGAGAAACTCCGTATCAGGCTTATGTTCTTTTATAATTGAGGCAATTGCAAGCGCAGGATTGATATGTCCTGCTGTACCGCCTCCTGCAAGTAAAACCTTCATAAATAATCTATCCTTCCATTGTCGCCTGCCTTGAAACGTTGAGTATAACTCCCATTTCCGCAAGCTGCATTATAAGCGCCGTACCACCGTAACTGAAAAACGGCAGGCTGATACCTGTATTCGGAATAAGGTTGCTTACAACGGCAATATTCAGAAATGCCTGTATGCCAATCTGAACAGTTATACCGATTACAAGAAGCATTCCGAATTTATCATTGGCCTTTGATGAAATATAAAATCCTCTTATTACTAAAAGTGCAAAAAGCAGAATGATTGTAACTGCTCCGACAAAGCCGAGTTCTTCACATACAATCGCAAAAACGAAGTCGTTCTGGGTTTCAGGGAGATACATAAACTTCTGGCGTGACTCACCGAGTCCGAGACCAAAAGGTCCTCCCGAACCGATTGCGATAAGTGACTGACATGTCTGCCATGTTGCGTCGCCCGCATCTGAGAACGGGTCAATCCATGACTGTATTCTCTTTGCAAAGTAAGTAAATCCGTCCTCACCCTGACTCTTGATATAAACAATCAGGACAATGCCTGCCACACCTACTGCCACGAGTGACAAAATATGCTTCCAGCGTACTCCGCCGACAAACATAAGAGATACTCCAACGCAGCAGATGAGAATTGTACAGGATAAGTGCGGCTGCATCATAAGCATTAACACAACTGCACCAAGAAGCCCTGCAAAAGGCAGAATACCTACTGAAAATTTATGCATTTTTTCATAGTTCTGTACAATCAGATATGAAAACAGAATGATAATTGCAAATTTCATAAGCTCAGACGGCTGGAATTCAATTCCGAGATTAAGCCATCTTGTTGCACCATTGTTTGTAATACCCATCGGGGTAAAGACAAGCCCGAGCATGAGCATACAAAGTACATATAACCCAATCGCAATCTGAGGCTTTTTAAAATGTCTGTAATCAAAGAATGAGAAGAAAAACAGTGCCACAAGACCAATCACCGCCATGAAGGTCTGTTTTTTTGCATAGCCTGTTCCGCTTTCACCACCACTTTCATTAAGTGCCCATGCATAACTTGCTGAGAACATCATTACAACGCCGATTACAAGCAGCGCCATTACTATAAGAAAGAATGAAAGGTCCATTACTCCCCTTGAAAACAAGGGTCTTACTTTATGTTTAGCTTTTTTTCTTGATTCTGCCGTACCATAACTGAATAAAGCATTTTCATTTCCGTGCAAAATCGTTTCCTCCTTTCAACAAGGACATTAAGGAGTTATTATCTTTCAAAGAAATATACCCCTAAAACTCCTGCTGCTGAGAAAATAAGTGCCGCAAGAGAAAATGTGATTACAATTTTATATTCACTGAATCCGCTCATTTCAAAGTGATGGTGAATAGGAGACATCTTGAAAATTCTCTTTCCCTTTCCCTTTTCACCTGTCTTTTTGAAATGCTGCTTTGCTGTATATTTGAAATATGAAACCTGAATTACAACTGAAAGTGCTTCAAGAATATAAACAAGTCCTACAATAACGATTAAAAGATGCTGATGTGTTGCAAGGCCAACTGCTACAAACGCACCACCAAGATACATTGAACCTGTGTCACCCATAAAGCATTTTGCAGGGTGAAGATTCCAGATTAAGAATCCAAGACAGCCGCCTGCAACAGCAATTGCGTAAATTGAAATTTCAAAATAGCTGAGGAATACGCATACTGCTGACATTGCAAGCATTGTAATAAATGTTACAGAACCGCAAAGTCCGTCAACACCGTCAGTAAGATTTACAGCGTTTGAAACATAGATTATGAAAACTATCATAAACGGATAGTAGAAAAAGCTGAGTTCCAGGTCAAAGAAAATGAGATTGAGCTTTGTTGATGTGTCACCGAGCAGATAAAGCACTGCAAGGAATGCCGCACCAAGTACAAACTGCATAATCATTTTCTGCTTTGAGTTAAGACCAAGATTTCTCTTTTTAACAGCCTTGATGTAGTCATCAAGAAAACCAATCCCTGAGAAAAGAACTGAAAAAAGAATACACGCTAAAAGTCTCAGAGCATTATAGCTTGTAGCCTTGTCTGTCAGGTCGAGTACACTGTCAGACTTGAAAAGCAGATATCCTATAATTGTCGCAATAATACTTCCGATTATGAACATAAAGCCGCCCATAATCGGTGTTCCCTGCTTTGACTTATGCCATGCAGGACCGATTTCAAGAATAGTCTGGCCAAAATGTATCTTCTTTAAAAACGGGATAAGTACAATTCCTATAACAGCCGCAAGCACAAGTGCAACAAGTGCGGCAACAATATTAATCCAGTATGCCATTATTTTTCCTCCTGATTAAATAAACTGTCAATTATTTCTTCAAGCTTCATTCCACGGCTTGCCTTGAAAAGCAATACATCGCCGGGCTTCATATAATCCCTGATAAGATTTGTAAGAACCGCCTTATCATCTGAAAATGCCGCCGGAACATTGCTGTCCTTTACTATATACTCCGAATCCTTTCCATAACAGAAAAGCATATCAGGCTTTGCGTCCTTTACATATCCGCCAACAAGTCTGTGAAGCTTTTCGGACGCTTCACCAAGCTCAAGCATATCGCCGAGCACGGCAATTTTTCTACCTTCGGATTTCATTCCCGAAAGTACGCCGAGTGACGCCTTCATTGAATCAGGACTTGCATTATAGCAGTCGATGATAACAGTATAGTCGCCTTTTTTTACAATGTTCTGTCTCATTGCATCAGGCTGATATTTTTTTAAAGCTGAAATGATTTCAGTTTCTGTCATACTGCTCAGTCTGCCGATACAAAAAGCCGCAAGAGCATTCAATACGTTATGTCTGCCGACGCATGGTATTTCTGCGTGACATGATTTGCGGTCATAGCAGATATCAAAGGCTGTAACACCGTCTGTTTCAGAAATATTTTCTGCACGGTAATCACAGTTTTCATTATCAATACCGAAAAGATATACTTTTCTTGAAAGGCTTTCTCTGAGAGGTGCAAGATGCGCATCGTCACCGTTAACAATAAGCGGTGCGTTTTCTGACATACCATCCAGAATCTCAAGCTTGGCTTTTAAGATACCTTCCTGTGACTTTAAATTTTCAATATGCGAAAAACCGATATTTGTAATAACACCGATTGTAGGCGCTGCCGCCTTTGTCAGACGTGAAATCTCGCCAAAGTCAGACATTCCCATTTCAATAACAGCCGCCTCGTGAGTGCTGTCCATACCGAAAAGAGTTCTCGGGAGACCGATTTCGTTATTGAAATTCCCCTGTGTTTTCATGCAGTTATACTTTTCAGAAAGCACAAGTGCAATCATTTCCTTTGTTGTTGTCTTGCCAACACTTCCTGTAACACCGACAAGTATCGGTGAAAACTTTCTTCTGTAATAGCCCGAAAGTTCAAGATATGCCTTTCTTGTATCGTCAACCACAATACATGGACAGCCGTCTACGGCATGGTCAGACATTGCCGCCGCAGAGCCTGCCTCAATGGCATTCGGAATAAAGTCGTGGCCATCAAAACGTTCTCCTCTGATTGCTACAAAAAGACAGCCTTCAGGAAGATTTCTTGTATCAGTTGATATTTCTGTAATTTCCTTTTCTGCCGGACATTCCGTTTTAAGAAATTCCGCAATTTCCGATAATAATAATTTTTCCATTAGTCTATCAGCTTCAGACCCTCTGAAACTATCTCTCTTTCATCAAAATGTATGTGTTCATTGCCGGATAACACCTGATAATCCTCGTGTCCCTTTCCTGCAAGAACGATTATGTCGCCTTTTTCAGCCATTTTAAGCGAATGGTAAATCGCTTCTGTTCTGTCAACAACCACATCAAACGGTATTTCCTTATCAGTAAGACCTGAAAGAATATCGTCAATAATCGCTTCAGGAATTTCATCTCTCGGATTATCTGATGTGATTACAAGTCTGTCGGCATACTTTGCCGCCGCCTGTGCCATAAGCGGACGCTTTTTAGCGTCTCTGTTACCGCCACAGCCGAAAAGACAGATAAGTCTGCCCTCTGTATATTCCTTGACACTTGAAAGAATATTCTCAATTGCGTCAGGAGTATGCGCATAGTCACATATTACTGTAAAGTCCTTACCTGTCGGAATAATCTCACATCTTCCCTTAACGCCGGGGTACTCTGCAACAGCCTTTACAATTTTATCCATGTCAATGCCGATTTTACGGCACACGCTTATCGCAGTCATTACATTGAAAACATTGAACATGCCAATCATTCTTGATGCAATGTGAACACACTCATCACCACAGTGATAGTCAAAATCAGTACCGTTTGCCCTGATATTAACATTATCGGCGTAGAAATCAGCTTTATTCCCGATACCGCAGGTATATTTGCGGCATGTTATTTCCTCATAAAGTCTTTTTCCGTATTCATCATCTGTATTGATAATTGCATCATCGCATACATCAAACATCATCTTTTTAGCAAGATAATAGTTTTCCATTGTCTTGTGATAATCAAGATGGTCCTGTGTGAGATTGGTAAAAATACCTGCCTTGAAACGTGTAGGACCGATTCTGTACTGAACAAGCCCGAATGACGAAACCTCCATGACTGCATATTTACAGCCCGATTTCACCATTGCATCAAGAAGCGCCATATAATCAAACGCCATAGGGGTTGTGTTTTCAGTGTGTACAACCTCATCGCCGATTTCATTTCTGATAGTTCCGATAAGACCTGTCTTGATGCCGCATGACATAAGAATATTCTTTATAACATTTGTTATGGTAGTTTTACCATTTGTACCTGTAACACCGATTATTTCAAGCTTTCTTTCAGGGTGGTCAAACCATGCCGCACAAAGCTCACCATAAAACTTTCTTGAATTCTCAACTATAATCTGTCTGTCGCCAAGACCCAGGTCATACTCTGCAACAACAGCCGCCGCACCCTTTTCAAGCATCTTTTCAGCCATAGTGTGTCCGTCAAAGGAAGCACCCTTTACACATACGAAAATACAATCCTTTTCAACCTTTGCAGTATTGTCTGTAATACCGCTTATCTCTATATCATCAAGGGCAGTTTCTGCTATTCCCTCAATAAGCTTATATAATTTCATAGTTCTCTCCATTCTGCCACACTAAAGTGCAACATTTTTTCATATCAGCCCGACTGGTCGTTTACACCGAACGTCAGTTCAATTACAGTTCCCTTCGGAACAGTAACGCCACTTTCCACAGACTGCGACTGTACAACCGATGCACTTGAATCAGTTGAAGCACCGCCTGCAACCATATTAAGTCCTGCTGATGTAAGTATATAATTTGCGTCAGTAAGTGAATAACCCGTAAGGTCAGGAACCTGGACGCTCTCCTGAGTGTAATTCTTTTGTGTATAAAGAATCACAGTTCCGCCCTGGGCAACAGTACTGCCCGAAATCGGCATCTGTCCGAAGATTACATCACCCTCACCGACAACCTGATATGTAAGTCCCTTTGAGTCGAGCTCCTTCTGAGCCTCTGTAAGAGTCTTATCCTCAACATATGGAACAAGCACATCAAGATGCTTTGCTTCCTCTGCTGTATATTCAGGATAATATCCGAGATACGGAAGAATTTCTTCCATAATCTTTCTTGAATATGGTACAGCAATCTTACTTCCGTAATACTCACCTGACATCGGTTCATCAGCCATGATAAGCATGATGATTTCCGGGTCATCAGCCGGTGCGAATGAACAGTAAGACGCAACATATCTCATAGGGTCCTCATCAGTTCCCTTGTATTCGTCAAGCTTTTCTGAAGTACCACTCTTACCGCCGACCTGGTAACCCTTGATATACGCACCGTTTCCGTAAGCAACCTCTGCAAGTGTACTGCACATAAGTGAAGAAGTATCCTCAGAGATAACCTGACGCTTTACGGTTTTTTCATTTGTCAGAACAACGTTTCCGTCGTTATCCACAATTTTGCTTACAACATAAGGAGTAACAAGATTGCCCCCGTTGATAACAGCTGCATACGCAGTTATCATCTGAATCGGAGTCACCTTATTTGTCTGACCGAATGAGCATGAAGCAAGCTCGACAGGTCCCATTCCCTCGAGCGCCTGATAAATACTTGTAGATTCGGCAGGAAGGTCAATACCTGTTCTTTCAGTCAGACCGTATGATTTGAAATAGTCAAAGAACATGTTAGCACCGAGTCTTTCACCGATTTCGATAAAGGCAGGGTTGCAGGAGTTTGTAATAGCTTCTGTAAATGTCTGTGTTCCGTGGCCTGATGTTTTCCAGCAGTGGATAGGCTTTTCGCCCTCGAACACGACTTTTTCACCTGTACAGGTGAATGTATCGTCAGCGTGAAGTGTACTTTCCTCAAGCGCCGCCGAGCTTGTTATAACCTTGAAAACAGAACCCGGAATATAAAGCTCAGTTATAGCCTTATTCTTCCACTGCTGCTCTCTTGCGGCAACATACGCCTCTGTATACTCTTCTTCAGAAAGGCTGTTAAGCCATACTGACGCTTTTCCTTCGGTGATTACTTCGTTCTTGTCAATGTCAAGCAAGCCCAGATCCTGAGCTGTCTGTGCAATCTGAAGGTCTGCTACTTCTGAAGGATTGTTAAGGTCAAAGCCCGGAGCAGTTGCCATTGCGAGTATCGCACCTGTCTTGGCATTCATTATAATACCACACGCTCTGTCCTCAATCTGGAACTGACTTACCATTTCCTCGAGATTTTTTTCAAGAGAATACTGCAGGGTTCTGTCAATTGTAAGATAGAGCGAATTTCCGTCCTGTGCCTCATAGCTCTTCGAGTATCTGTAAGGCATTTCGTTTCCGTTTGCATCCTTTGCCGAAATAACCTTTCCGTCAACACCTGAAAGATATTCATTATACTGATATTCAAGACCATACTGTCCGTCACCGTCAGCATTTGTAAAACCGATTACTGACGCTGCAAGTTCATCCTGAGGATAGTATCTCTTTGTATCTTCTTCAACCTGTATGGAATTAATATTATTTTCTTCCATAAACGCTAAAATATTATCAGCGGCAGGCTTTTCGACCTGTGTCTGCAAAACCTGATACTGAGAATTCTTGTTCATTGATTCAGTAATTTTTTCTTCAGTAATACCAAGCTGTGCCGCAAGGAATGTTACAGTTTCACTCTGAACTTCTTCCGCCGTTTTTATAACTGTTCCGGCAGGAAGGTCGCCGTTTGCAATCTTTTTCTGCTGGGACGCAACATATTCCTTTTTGCTCTCAATTTCACTTCTGAACAAATCAGGGTCCATAAATACCTTATATACCGTCGCACTCTGCGCAAGAATAACTCCGTTTGTATCATAAATCGAACCTCTGTCCGCAGAAATTGTAATTGCACCGAAATGGTCAGCATTAGCCTTTTCCTGATAAAATTCACTGTCAATTACAGACAGGTTAAACAGCTTTATTATCAGTGCACCGACAAATGCTAAAATTGCCATCATAAGTACTCTGTTCGTTCTTTTTTTCATCTGAACAGTTGGTTTATCAGCCATATATCTCTCCAATCTGCTACATTAAGGCAGCAATAATTCATTTACACAAAATAAGGCAGGGATAAAATCATTTATCCCTGCCCCAGTAAATGTATTTTTATTTTCATGATTAAACATACTTAAATCAAGTATACTTAATTACGAAAACAAAACCATTAAAAAATTCCACCGACAAACGGCACAGATATCATATTAAAGAAAACCGGCGGCACACGCGATACTTGCAGACGTATCCTCTGTGCCGCAGCTTTCTGCTTCCGTACACCCGTTTTTTGTTTCTCCGTTTATTTATTGGCAGCTTGTTCCTTTTTTTATCTATATACTGCCTTTTTTCTAATTAAATAATATTAAGTTACCCGAATATATATTCCACAAATTTATCAAAACCATCTTTGATTCTGACAAAAATGTTCTTTTCTTCTTCGGGAATTACTACAACATCGTCAGTCTGCGTTTCTACATATTCAATCTGAGTGTTGTTAAGCTTTTGCAGACCGAGAACCTCGGACGCATATTCTTCAACATTCTTAAGAGTCATTTTGCCTTCAAGCTCTGACTGTAATCGAACATTTTCGCTCTGAACGCTTTCAAGATTCTGCTCGGCACTTGAAATCTGACGATAGATTTTGCTTGTTTCCACCTTGCCTGAAATTACGACAAAGCAGATTGCAAAAACAGAACATGCAATAAGGAGCACCTTTGAAGCCGAGCCTCTTTTAGGAGGAGTCTTTCTCATGGTGATATTCGATGCACGCCTTTGTTCCGGTGTTTCCTCAGGGGGCTGAGGCCTGTAAGCCGGTTCATGGTAACGATAACCGTGGTTGTATCTTCGTGCATTGTTGTTGTGCGTATATTCATATGCTGAGTTACCTGTTGCCATAGCAAAGCATCTATCTCCTTTCTATGATTCTTAGCTTAGCACTTCTGCTTCTGTTATTGAGTTCAAGCTCATCCTTTGAAGCTTCAATAGGCTTTCTGTTTACGAGCTTTCCCTCAGGAGTTCTGCCACATACACACTGAGGAAAATCAGGTGGGCAGATACAACCCTTACACCAGCCGGCAAATCTCTGTTTTACGATTCTATCCTCTAAAGAGTGAAATGTAATGACAGCAAGTCTGCCACCCGGTTTCAGACTGTAAAAAGCAGCATCAAGTCCTTTTGACAAATGGTCAAATTCGCCATTAACCGCAATTCTGATTGCCTGAAAGGTTTTTTTGCATGGATTTTTTTCCCGTCTCACCGCCGCAGGAACACTGCTTTTAATAATATCAGCAAGTTCAAACGTTGTTTCAACAGGCTTTGCCTGCCTTCTTGACACGATTTCAGCAGCAATTTTCCTGGAAAATTTCTCTTCACCGTATTCAAAAATTATTCTTGCAAGCTGTTCGGGAGTGTAGCTGTTTACGATATCGTAAGCACTGACACCCTCCTGACTCATTCTCATATCCAGCGGAGCGTCATAATTGTAGGAAAAACCTCTCTCAGGGGTATCAAGCTGATGCGATGACACACCCAAATCAAGCAGAACACCGTCCACCTTATCAATTCCAAGCGAATCGAGCACCTCACGCATTTCAGAATAATTGCTCCTCACAACTCTTGCATTCAAGCCTGCAAGGCGTTCGGTTGCAACATTCACAGCGTCAGGGTCTCTGTCGAGAGCGATAAGCTGTCCGCCATCTGTTAATTTTTCCGCAATCTTTTTTGAGTGACCGGCACCACCGGCAGTCCCGTCAACATAAATGCCGTCGGGTCTGACAGCAAGTCCCTCAATGCTCTCACCGAGCAATACAGAAACGTGAGAAAACTCCATTACAAATCTCCTTAGATACCAAGCTGCTGCATTGCAGCGAGCATTTTTTCCATATCCATATTATTCTGCTGGTTATCCCAGAGCTCTTTATCCCAGATTTCAGCTTTGTCATCAAGACCGATAACAACAACATCTTTAGTAAGACCTGCAAAATCGCGCAGATCAGACGGAATAAGAACTCTGCCCTGCTTATCAGGAATAAGCTCACCCGCACCCGAAAAGAGCCATCTCTTGATATCAAGACCACCCATAGAGTCCGGCAGAGCAGCAACCTTAGCAGCGAGCTTTTCCCACTCTTCCTTTGAATATATAGTCAGACACTTCTGGTTAATACTTTTTGTAACGTAAAATTCTGCACCAAGAATATCTCTGAGTTTTGTCGGAAAGCTCATTCTTCCCTTCGCATCAATATTATGATGGTAAGTTCCCATCAATGCGTTAAGAGCCAAATCCGACACCACCTTTCAATACTTTTGGGACAAAATCACCCTTGAAGTGATTTTTTTACAACTTTACACCACAATTCACCACGCACCCGAAAAGAGCCATCTCTTGATATCAAGACCACCCATAGAGTCCGGCAGAGCAGCAACCTTAGCAGCGAGCTTTTCCCACTCTTCCTTTGAATATATAGTCAGACACTTCTGGTTAATACTTTTTGTAACGTAAAATTCTGCACCAAGAATATCTCTGAGTTTTGTCGGAAAGCTCATTCTTCCCTTCGCATCAATATTATGATGGTAAGTTCCCATCAATGCGTTAAGAGCCAAATCCGACACCACCTTTCAATACTTTTGGGACAAAATCACCCTTGAAGTGATTTTTTTACAACTTTACACCACAATTCACCACCGTGTACCTATAATTATAATACAATTACAAAAAAAGGTCAAGTTATAATTGAAAACTTGTAAAATAAATAATGCCAAAAGTTTCTTGTTTTTTTTAGTAACAATACACAAACCCTCGTGTTTATTGACACGAGGGTGTAAAAAAAGACAGAAGCTAATGCTTCTGTCTTT
>CAZULQ010000005.1:0-12865 GCA_964621265.1 uncultured Clostridium sp.
ATTATACATATTATTTCATGTTTTTTACTTTAATACCACATTTTCGCATAAAAAGGGTGCTATAAAAGCACCCTTTATTACTTTTATTATTTTTCACCGAGAAGGAGTCGTCTGATTAAGATTGCATCAAATGCGTCAATCTTCTTATCTGAGTTAAGGTCGCCCGCTTCCCAGTCATTGAGTGTATCCATACCGATATGCCACTTCTGCATCATAACAACATCGGCTACTGTGAATTTTCCGTCCGCATTAACGTCGCCCTTTACGTCAACAGGTTCTGTTGTCGGCTCAGTTGGCGGTTCTGTTGTTGGTTCTGTTGTTGGTTCAGTTGTTGGTTCTGTTGTCGGAGGCTCTGTTGGTTCTTCAGCCTGTTCTGTTACAAGAACAGTATAGTTCACACAGCTTTGTGAAGTGCCGTTCTGTCCGAGTGTTATCACGTCACCCTCAGCAAAATCCTTTGCATAGAGGTTGAATGTAACGTCCTTGTTATTAACAAGGCTCATATCAGTCTTTTCCCAGCCAGAAAGCCATGAAGGAGCGCCCACTCCCGAAACAACTCTTGAATCAAGTGCAACATAAACCGTAATATCAGCACCCGCTTTAAATGTCGCAAGGTCTGTTGTGATTGTTTTTGCGTCGCATGGTGTAACGATAAGCTCTGCACCGAGAACCTCATCAGGAACTGTTGCATAGGTTACATCTCTGTCACCGAACACAAGGTCGCCGACTGCAAGGCTTTCATCAATTGACCAGTATTTATAAAGTGCCGCATCGCTTGGGAGAAGTTCCTTTATAAGCTTGCCATCAATCGGGTCAAGCTTGATTTTCAGCGTCCACTTCTGATTATCTGAGCCGTCGCACGCCCACTGAACAGCAGTTGCACCCTCGTCCTTTGAACCCGAAACAATTCCGATACAGCTGTCATCAGCTGTTGCCTTAGTGCAGATTGTGTATGTTCCGTCACCATTGTCAACGAACTTGAACTTTCGTGCATCAGACTTGTCATTTGTCCAGATACCGATGTTTGTGCCGTTTGCTGTTTCGCCATAGCTGAGGTCAAGACAGTAAGTTTTTCCGTCGCCTACTTCGGAGTAAACGTAGTAATAGCCGTCGCCTGCATCTTCAAGTGTCCAGCCGTTTGCACCTGTTGTGCCCTGCTGAACGTCTGTTCCGCATGCTGCAGTACCGTCTTTAACTTCAAGCTGAAGTCCGCTGCCAACGTTTGTAATTGTGTATTCATAAGCTGTATCAATAACTGCGCCTGTCTTGCCTGGTGTTACAGGAGTTCCGTAAACAACAGGGTCACCTGCGAGTTCATTAAGATACATTTCGATATTTGTATAGTCATCAGGTGAAAGTGAAACCTTTGAGGCATCTGACGCATCATTCGGGTTAAGTCCGTGCTTTTCTTCCCATGTGTTCGGCATACCGTCACGGTCTGTGTCGTTTGCGGCACTTGTTGCACCATTTGTACTATGTGCAAAGTTTGAAGATGTCGGATATCCGCCTGCGTCAGTCTGGCTGTCAATAATGCCCTTAAGAGAAGCCTTTGAGCCTGTGTATGTGTAAGAACCGTTTGTAACTTCCTTGATGTAACGTGAGTCAATGTAGTCCCAGCCTGTTACTGATTTACCGCCCGCACCTGCACCTGCGATAACGCTCTTATATGCATTTTCGGCAGTTTCAAGATTAATGTAGTTTTCAAAGAAAGGAGTATTGCTTCTTACATCAGCAGTAGTTGAGTTCTTTCCGCCTGAAATGGCTCTGCCCTTATCCCACGCATTATCAGATGCGTTAAGGAGATAGCTGCCGCTTCTTGACTGCATGATATTACCCGAAACGTACATCTTCTGCATATCTGATGTTCCGAGTTCGTTTCCGTCCATTGAAACAATATGGAGGCTTTCGTTGCTGACAGAACCCGCCTTATAGAAGTTGTTTACGAAGTTCAGGCGTCTTGCACCACCGTCAGTTGTTCTGTCTCGCCAGTTATAGACAACGTTGTTACTGATATCGAGCTGACCGCCGTATGTAACGCCGTCCTGTTCAACAGCGCCGGCAAGCGACCAGTTACGTCCTGTATTATTAATAAGGAGATTGTGGTGGAAGCTTCCTGTATATCCGCTGATAGACGCCGCAAATGAGTGCGGCTCAGTCTGCGTACGATCATTAGCATCATAGTGAACCGATTCATTAAGTGATTCACCGATGATATTCCACTGGAATGTGATATTCTGAGAAGATCTTGAACTGAAGCCTTCGTCAGTTGCCCAGGAAATAGAGCAATGGTCAACGATTGACTGATTACAGCTTGCAAGACCCATACCGCCTGTTGACTTTCCGTTCATATCACCGACACGAACACGGATATCACGGATTATAAGGTCTGATGTACCGATACCGCCGAAGTCATAGTTGATAAGAGTGATACCGTCACCAGGAGCAGTCTGACCTGCTATATATACGTTACCTGCATTATCAGGGATTGACAGAGTGCTCTTGAGTGAAATAACGCCGCCGACATCGAATACAATAATTCTCGGAACGCCCTTCCAGTCTTCAGTCTGCCACTGCTTGTCACAAAGCGCCCAGCGAAGTGAACCTTCGCCTGAGTCATTGAGGTTTGTAACGTGAATAACCTGACCGCCTCTGCCGCCTCGTGCGTAACGTCCGTAGCCTTCGGCTGTCGGGAACGCAAGACGGTTGAGATTGAACGAGTGAACGCCGCCCTTTATAACCTTACCGCTGCTGTCAATTGTGTCAACTCGCCAGTAATATGTAGGAACAGATGAAAGTCTGCTGTCAAGCTCGTAATTTGTGCCTGTTGTGTTTCCGAGATATTCAGATGATGAAGTTGTTGCGCTGAATACCTTGTCATAGTCAGTACCGAGGTAAACATTATGACTCTTAGCATTCTTGCCTGCCTTCCATGAAAGTCCCTCTGAGACATCATGATGATTGTCCTGGTCAGCAGGATTTATTGCTGATACGCCGTAAATCGGGTCACCGCCGTCAATTTCAAAGCCGTTGAGCCATGCATTTCCGCTTCCCTCAGGTGCAATCAGAACTGTTACAGTCTGTCCCGATGCAACATTGAAGGTTGAATATGACATGCCCGCATTGTCCTCGTCTGTAACTCTTGTAGGACAGGATACTCCTGTTGCAGTCTTTGTGCCGTTAATAGTAACGCTCATTGTTCCGACTGTTGCGTTATCAACACAGCTATGCCATGTTTTAAGGCTGTGAGTACCCGCAGAAAGTCCCTTGATTTCAAGCTTTAATATTCCTCCGCCGCTGCTGTTATCAATAGTAACGCCGTCCATTGTCATGTAAGGGTAAATACCGCTCTGAAGCTGAAGCTTTTTGTTGTTTACACTTCTTACATCTCCGCTTGCACCGCCGCCGTTACTGAGTGTGTAACTAAGACCGCTGAGGGTTGTTGATGCGGTAGCGCCGCCCGGGACTGACCAGTTGTCAGCATAACGTGCAAAAGAAGCCTTTCTGCCGTCGTTGGCATTGAGGTCAACTGTAATTCTGCTGCCTGTTTCGGCAACAGCAGTGTTTTCAAGTCCGAAAAAGCCGCCGTATGTACCGTAATCGGTTTCCGCAGCGGTTTTCAGCACACCCGTACCTGTTGCACAGAGCGTGAGCGCAGATACCCACGCAAGGCTTTTTCTGAAAAAGCTCTTGTTTAACATTTCTTAATTCCTCCATATACCTTGTGTATTATGTTTAAAATTTTCTCATATTACCGAATATTTATATACATTATTTTACCACAAAGCTCTAAAAATTGCAATTGCAAATATATGCATAATTATTGCAAATCGTGCAATTTAGCACGCTTTATTGATATAACGATAAAAAGGCTGTGCAAAATCGCACAGCCTTAAGTCACATATTCAAAGTATATACAGCCTTTTTACTATATAAGTAATACAGCCCAGTAGTGCTTATAATCATCGTTCATGCCGCAGTAGCCAATACCGATTTTTGTATACTGGTCACTCATAAGCTTTGTTCTTACAGTACTGCTTCCGAGAAATGCGCTGAGCACTTCTTCCGGAGTTGCAGGCACTGCCGCAACGCATGTTGCACATGATTCGTAAGCAATGTCATATTCAGCAAAAATTGTGAAGAAGTCAGAGCCGTCAGGTCTGTAATCCCCCGAGAACTTGTTAGGAAGTTCAGCGGCACGCTTCATTGCCGCATCAGTCAGAGTCTGGTCAAATTCAAGACCCATGGCATTATTTAACATTCTTGTTGTATTGATAAGAGTAGCAAGCTCATTTAATTTTCCTTCCGCAAGAATATAACGTGCCACGAAAACAGCGTCATAAATGTTGACTTTTGAGTCTTTATTATAATCAGCCATAATAAGAGCATCACCTTCAAGTGAAGCATCGCCCATTACATGCTTGCTGATATTAACCGCATCGTAAAGATTGACAACACCGTCGGAATTTGTATCTCCGTTTCTTAATTCCTGGGCACTTGCAGTAATACCTGATGCTGCAATAAGTCCGACTGTCAATATTGAAGAAAATACGGCAAGTGACTTCTTAAAAATATTTTTCATATTGTTCTTTCCCTTTCCATTTATAGTGCATTAAAAATTATATCATATAATCATTTATTTTTCAAGACACAATTATGATAATAATTTAGCATTAATGCGTAAAAAATGTTGCATTATCCGATTTTCGTACCACAGTCGTTGCAGAATACCGCAAGCTCATCATCCGACACTGCGCCGCATGAAGGACAAACCTTCTTTTCTGCCTTAGCTTCCGGCTGTACAGGCTTTTCTTCAATGGCAATCACCTGCTCCGGAACATTTTCAGGAGCCTTGTCACAGTCAGAAAGCTTTACTCCGCATACTTCACAGAACTGTGCACCCTCGTAAATAGGTGCTCCGCACTTAAAGCAGAGAGTGTTTTTCTGTTCTATTGCAAGCTTTGTGCCGCATTTTGCGCAAAACAGCGAACCGCTTTTGAACGGCGCCATGCAGTTCGGGCAGCATCTTCTGATTTTAATTTTCTTAATCATTTCCTGAGTCTGTGTTATTTTTTCCATAGACTCCCTGATTGAACTGACAGCATCTGAAAAATCGTCAGCAGGAGCGTGACCATATTTTTCAAAATAGAGTTTGCCTATCATTTTGTAATTAAGCTCGATTTTCTGAGTTTCATTCCTTATAATACTGTTGAGTGATGAAACCTCAGACGCATCCTTTGCTTTCTGTACAAGCTCTTTGCTTTTGTTTGAAATATTACTCCCTATTCTTTCAAAATAAGACATAACAATTCACCTTTCTTAAAATAAATTCCCGTTTAATATTATAGCACTTTTTTTATTTTTCTGCAACTATTGAATTATTCTTTTTTTCTGATATAATTAAATTATAGAAAATCAGCAGAAAGGACGCTAAAATGTACAATATTCCCGTTATCCTCAGAAGCTTCGGAATAAATGCATCTGAAATCAAGATTGAGCGTATAAGCACAGGTCATGTCAACGAGACTTTAAAAATATATTCTAAAGACGGCCTTTATATTCTTCAGAAAATCAATACAGACATTTTCCGCTGTCCCGAAAAGGTAATGCACAATATAAATATCGCACAGACACTTATGAAAAAAGGCTTTCTTGAAAACGGCACAGACCCTTCGGGGAGATTTCCTGCCTATCTTTACTCGGGTAACAAAAACTATCTTACAGATAACGGATTCTGGCGTATATACGAGTATATCGAAAGCGTTGACGCCCCTCCGACAATTGAGTCTGTCGGTATTTTCGGCAGTCTGCTTGGCGAATTTCACAAATATACCGATACTGCTGATACATCTGAGCTCTATACTACAATTGATGGCTTCCATGACATTGAAAAAAATATTTCCGCCGCAGTGATGTGCGACGGAATATGCGGGAAAACTGCTGATTATCTCTCAGAAGTCAATGATTTTTATAAAAGAAGCAAAAGCTGTCTTTCTGAAAAAAGACTTGTTCACAATGATGTAAAATGGGCGAATGTACTTATAAATCCGCTGTCAGGACTTCCCGAAGCCATAATCGACTACGACACCGTCATGGAGGGTTATGCCGCATTTGATTTCGGGGACGCTGTAAGGTCGGCGTGTGTTACAAGCGATTATAAAATCGACGCAAGTATGCTAAAAAGCCTTGCCGAAGGCTATAACAGTCAGTATGGCAGATTGTGCCCCGAGGAACAGGCTCTTGGAATACTTGCAATTACAACCGAGCTTTCCGCACGATATCTTCACTCATGTCTGAGCGATAAAAACGGATTCCCCGCAATGACTGTTGCAGAGCGTCTTGAGCGACACGAAAATACGCTCAGGCTTTCACAGCATATTTTTGAAAATTTCAGCGGAATAGTAAGCATCTGCCGTCAGACTACATAGCTTTTATGCGCTTTACAAGCTTTGCTGAAAATCTGCTTAGTTTTTCAAAGTCAATAGCGTCGATATAATATTTTTCAAGTTCATCATGTACCGAAAGTGCCTCTGACAGAATTTCTGCCGCCTCCTGTGCAAGCTGTAATGACGCTTTTTTATCAAAATTGAAGCGCTGTTTTCTTAAAGACAGCTTTTCATTATTATAAAAGCGTCTGAAATTAATCTGTGCGGACGGTGTCTGTGTGCATTTATTGAAAAAGTTTGACGTCATAAACGCAACGCCTGCCGATTCAGACACAACATGCTCATACATTGGAGTGTGGTGCATATTACATTCGCTTATAACCGTATCATGTCCGTTATTTGTAAGGTAATCAGCCACAATACGCAGGAGGAAATCACTTCCTGTAAAATAATCATCACTCAGTATATAGACGCTTAAATCCCCTGTCAGTTTACGTGTATAATAGTTTTCAGTTGTAAACGCTGAAAGCTGTCTGAAAAACACTTTTCCCTTTGCGCCCTTATTTTTTGATATTGCCTTGCGGCACAGTCTTGAGGCGTAGGCTGTCAGCTTTTCCTTGTTAAGAGCCTGCTCACCAATTGAGGCTATATCGTCATTTATTGAAGCAACAGCCTTTATATACGCCCTGACTCTTGCATGAAGCGCTTTGTTTTCATCAGCAGTTTTTCTGATTTCCGCTGAAAAGTCCCTGAGCTTTCTGCTGTCCCAGTATTCCCCGAGATTTACTATTTCCTGTGCGGCACCGGGGTATATCGGGTCAAAGGTATGAGGAGATGTGCCGTCAACGACAATCAGCTTTTTTTCCTCAATCACAACCGCATCAAGTGATTTTATATCAGATGAGCAGTAATATAACGAAACCGTACAGTCGCTGAATTCCTCAGCGATTTTTTTCATGAGTGTTGATTTTCCCGTACCTGGGCCACCCTTTAAAATAATTGTGTAATATCCCTCCGATTCAATAAGATGTGAAAAATCCGAACGGAACCCTGAAGGCGATGTACCGCCCAGAAAATAAGTTTGCTTTATCATGTTTTCTCCCTTTCAGCCGTTTGTGGCATTTTACAGTTGATTTACACTATATTTTATGCCGCAAATGCTGTATTGACACAGATTATGTATTGTTTTTGCAATAAAAAATCCACAAAAAAGCATTGTACAGTTGAAATTATTGTGATATAATTAATATGCAAATTTTATTTTATGGTAAATATATGGAGGAAATTATGAAAAAAATCAAAAGAGGACTTGCTTTTCTGACCTCTCTTGCACTTTCTCTTTCTGTCGGTGCGTATTTTGACAGTACAGACAGAACTGTGGAAACTGCGTCGGCAGCATCGAACATTCTCGCATTCCCTGGAGCTGTCGGAGGCGGTAAATATGCAACAGGCGGTCGTGGCGGCGAGGTTTATCACGTTACAAATCTTAACGACAGCGGCGCAGGCTCTTTCCGTGACGCTGTAAGCAAATCAAACAGAATTGTCGTTTTTGATGTAAGCGGAACAATCGAGCTTACAAGCAACGTTGTAGTCCAGAGCAATATCACTATTGCGGGACAGACTGCTCCAGGCGGCTCGGGTATCACACTCAAAAACTACAAGCTCGGTCTGGGCGGCGAAAACTGTATTGTAAGATACATAAGCTCACGTCCCGGTCCTTACAAGGCAACAAGCTCGGGTAATGACGCCTTAGGCGGTGCGGGCGGTTCAAATTCAATCGTTGACCACTGCTCAATCGGCTGGGCATCTGATGAACAGTGGGGTCTTTATTCAAAAAATGACAACTATACATGTCAGTACACAATAATTGGTCCTGCAAACTCATGGGGCGGTCACGCAAAGGGCGTTCACGGTTTCGGAATTATGCTCGGTCGTTCAAACGTTTCATACGACCACAACCTTATTATACACAATGTTTCCAGAAACTTCCGTGGTAAAGTGCCAGACCAGAATGCCGCTGACTTCACAAACAATATCATCTATGACTGGGGTTATCAGACAACTTACGGTACAATCGGTCATATCAACTATGTAAACAATACTCTTAAGGCGGGTAATTCAACTACTGGTGCATATTATTACGCACAGGTATCCGACAATGATAACTTCAAGGTTTATCTTTCGGGAAACAGAATTCTCAACAAGGACAATACTGTAAGAAATGACACATCATCAAACTGGTCAGCTATGAAGTATAACGACAGCAAATCCGAGGCTACTACAAGAGTTGATGAGCATTTCCCTGTTACAACAAACGGCATTGACGTTTCATCGGTTCTTACTGCTGAAAGTGCTGAGGCTTCATACGACCACGTTATAAGCTTTGCAGGTAATGGTATTTCACCAACTCAGCGAACAGCTATCGACCAGCAGTGTGCAGCTGATACATTAAACGGCACCGGCTCATGCAGCGGTACAGCGGCTTATGATTCATCAGTTACAGACCTTGACAAGTTCAAGATTGAATGCGGTGTGACATATAATTACCCTGCTCCTGTCCTCCAGAAAACAATAACTGACGCAGATAACGACGGTATGGATGACAACTGGGAGCTTGCAAGAGGTCTTAACCCTGCTGACGCTTCTGATACAAACGGCGACTACTGCGGTCTTGGATACACAAACATTGAGTACTACATAAATGACCTTACAGTAAATTCATTCCCTGAGGGCGTTGTGACACCTTCTCCTGAAGAGGGAGTTGACCCGATTTCTGCATTTGAAACAATCGAGGCTGAAAACTTCAGCACACAGGAAGGTATCGTTGCTGAAGACTGCTCAGAAGGCGGTCAGAACATCGGTTACATCGAAAACGGCGATTATGCAATGTACAGAGCTGTTGACTTTGAAGATGGTGCAAAATCATTTTCTGTAAGAGTTGCAACTTCTCAGCCAGGCGGTGCTGTTGAGCTTTATCTTGACAGCTTAAGCGGCACTCCTGTTGCAACATGCAACATAACAAATACAGGTAGCTGGCAGACATGGGTTGACGCCAAGTTCAATATCCCGACAATTACAGGTACGCACAATCTTTATCTTAAATTTACAGGCGGAGAAAGCTATCTTTTCAACATAAACAATTTTGTATTCAGCAAGGAAGCACTTCCGCTTAACGGTACACTTATAAAAAATCTGACAGTACTCGACTCTGAGCGCTGTGCAAGCTGGAACATAGGAGCAAATGCCGCAGACGGCGCTACTATCTATGGCGACAGAGCGTTTACATTCACAGGTCTCCCGAGTGAGCTTGTCGGTGCTGAATATATCATGACAGCATGTGACTCTAAAAATGCGACAACTGACCTTGCAAAATTCACAGCGGGCGCTGACATGAATATCTATGTTGCACTCGATTCAAGAGTTACAACTGCGCCAAGCTGGCTTTCAGACTACGAAAAAACAGCACTTACTTTCGCAAGCTCAAACGACGTAACATTTGTCGTATACAAAAAGAGTGTAAAATCCGGCGATGCTGTAACACTCGGTACAAACGGACAGTCAGCAAGCTGCATTAACTACACAGTTCTTGCAACAGCGGGTTCAGCAATTGAGCCTACTGAACCGCCAACAGAAGCTGAGACTCAGGCACCGACAACTGCTCCTGTGACAGAGCCTCCGACAGAACCGACAACAGAACCTGTTACAAATATAAGCGGCGATATAAACAAGGACGGTTCACTCAATGTCGCTGACGCAGTTCTGCTCCAGAAATATCTCGTCAATCTCGGCAGTCTCAGCGCTGACCAGACAGAAGCGGCTGATTTAAACAGTGATAACATTCTCAATGCATTTGACGTTGTGCTTATTAAGAGAGCTATTCTCAAATAATTCTTTTTCTCCGGAACTATTCTGTTCCGGAGAACTTTTTTG
This sequence comes from uncultured Clostridium sp., assembly GCA_964621265.1. Lineage (GTDB taxonomy): Bacteria > Bacillota > Clostridia > Oscillospirales > Ruminococcaceae > Porcipelethomonas. The sequence goes on from CAZULQ010000005.1 coordinate 10,314, forward strand.
TCAAATCACCTTGACGTTTAGCGGAAAAAGTAGTAAAATATAAAGGAAGATATTTTAAGCCCGTATTTTTACGGCAGAAAGGCTATGATTTATTATGTCAAAGAAATTTATCGTTGAAACATCAGCAAGACACGTTCATCTTTCACAGGAACACCTTGAAATCCTTTTCGGTAAGGACGCAAAGCTTACTCACAAGAAGGACCTTTCACAGCCGGGTCAGTTTGCCTGCGAAGAAAGAGTTACAATCGTAGGTCCTAAGAAGGAAATGCCAGGCGTATCAATTTTAGGTCCTGTTCGTCCTGCTACTCAGGTTGAACTTTCAGCTACTGATGCCCGTGCAATCGGTGTTGTTGCACCAATCAGAGAATCAGGCGATGTTACAGGTTCAGGCGGATGTAAGATTGTTGGTCCTGCAGGCGAAGTTGAAATCAACGAAGGTGTTATCGTTGCTAAGCGTCACATTCACCTCACTCCTGCTGCTGCGGAAGAAATGAACGTTAAGGACAAGGAAATTGTATGGGTTAAGATCGATACAGACGGCAGAAAGGCTATCCTTGGCGACGTTGTTGTAAGAGTTCACGAAAACTTCTCACCTGCTATGCACATTGATACAGACGAATCAAATGCTGTAAGTGCATTCAACGGTCTCGAAGGCGAAATCATTACTCTTTAATCTACATATGCCAAATCCGAAGCTTTAACGCTTCGGATTTTTTCTTGACTTTAACTTTAATATGTGCTAAAATATACATGTTGCTTGTGTAGCACAGCTGGTAGTGCAGCTCATTCGTAATGAGCAGGTCGCAGGTTCGAATCCCGTCACAAGCTCCATATACTTCCCGTAAATACGCTGTTTACGGGAAGTATTATTTTTGTTTTAACTATTTTGTAAGTAACTTGTAAGTAACGTACAGACCTAAATAAAATACAAACAACTCACGTTATGAATACTCTTCATACAGCCAAAACAAAATCGCCTCCCGAAACCGAGATGCGATTTATTGTTTTAGTTACAGTCTACTCAAATACTCAATTATGTACTCCAACAATTCATCTTTCCTGACCGAGCGTTCCGCAAGCTTTGAAATAAATGTTTCCGCTTCCGAAACGTCTGTTGTTATGTCATTTACTGTCACGCTGCCTGAGTAATCCGCCGCAATAACTCCATAGGATTCGGCTTTGAGCTCCTCCACCTCGACCTCCTGTGAAAATAATGAATAGCTTGTTAAGCCGTCCTCGCTTGAACGTGTCATAATAATTCTGTAAATCATATTTGCCCTCCTGATTAATAAATTTTTATTCACACATATTATAACACATTTTTCGACATTTTTATTGCACAGTTTTCGACATTGATTTAAATGAAACGCGGCTGTCCCCGAAAAACAAAAAAAGCGTTCAAAAGGCCACGAAAGCCTTTCAAACGCTCTTTTCTTCTTGAATCATGTAAGGGGAATTTTAAATAGGCATGGATATTGTCTAATTAGCCTGTGTAGTTGTAGATAATTTGAGGGCCGCCCTCAACATCACGCCCTAAATCGGTGTTCCAACCATTTAACATTGAGATTTTATTCCATTGTTCTTTTGTTCCTCTAAAGCATATTTGTTTACTCGTAGCCGTAAGGCTCGATGTCCGTCTCGTCGGTCGTAATATGAAGGCTCAGCGCACCGTCAACAAGGTCCTCCTCAGTCAGAATGCGCTTGATAATCGTCCTACCGCTGTAACGCGATTTTACCGTAAAAATCACGCAGTTATCGCCCTCAATGGGGATTGCGGCAATTCCGTCGTCGGTCTCGATAAAGGGCTGAGTTGACAGCCCGACCGAATCCCCACGGCTAACGTGAATACCGCCCATTTCGTCAATTGTGAACATGCTTTATCACTCCTCGATAAGCTTTCCCGAATAAATTTTTCCGTCGATTTCAAGCCTTACGGCAACGCTCTTTTTGGCTGATGCCGTGCTTGTTTTCTTGCCCGAATACCCGTCATTATACGTCCCGCACTTGTTCGGTATACCCGAATGCGCGGCCACATCAATGTGCGTACACTTGCCGTTTTTGCGTATGCAATAGTGGCAATGCGAGCCTGTGGAATGCCCCGTACTGCCCTCGATTCCGATTACATCGGTCACCTTGACAGCCTGTCCGATTTTGACATTTATCTTTGACAGGTGGCCGAAGTAAAAACGATAGCCCGTCTTGCTGTCGCGGATTTTGACGTACTGCCCGAAGCCCTGTTTCTTGTTTGAGGCGTTCTCCCAGCCTGCGTACTCAACAACGCCGTTTACTGTGCTGTGCACCTCCTTTGAGTCAAGCCCCACAAGGTCGAGCCCGTCGTGCGCCGTGCCCTTGTACTGCTGTGTCACCTTGAAATTCCCCATGTATGGACTGTTCATATAATTACCTTCTTTCTTAAAAAATAGCATAAAAAATGCACTCTTTGCAGAGTGCTTAACGTATTATTGACAATTTTCGTGCTTTGATATATAATAAATTCAAGGGCATACCTTAAACGGTAGGCGGTCAAATCCTACTCCCGGAAGGGAGTGAAT
>CAZULQ010000005.1:12965-72805 GCA_964621265.1 uncultured Clostridium sp.
TGCAAATCACTTTCGCAACATTTTTGTACACAGTACTTAATAATAAAAGGAAATAGCCGCCCTGAGCTACCAACTTAAGGACGACTATTTTTAGTTTTCGTTAATTTCGGGAGCGACCGTCTATCGGTATGCCCCTTTTTCTATATTATATACCTTTTCGGAAGAGATGTCAAGGGGTTTTGCAAGCAACTGTTTTAAAGTATTTGTTAATCTGTGTAGGGGTTGATGCCCACATCGACCCGATTGTATTATAAAGTCACGCACTGGTCGTGCCTTAGCTTGTGTCGCTCTGAAGGATAACAGAGTGGATTTGTCCTGTCGGGTCACCGACAAAAAAAGCACCCCGAATGGAGTGCTTAACGTATTATTGACTTTTCTGTAAAAAGGCTGTATAATTGTGGTAAGGGCATACCTTAAACGGTAGGCGGTCAAATCCTACTCCCGGAAGGGAGTGAATATTATGAGCTATGTAACATGGAATGAATTGCTCCAGTTTTGCGTCATGCAAATCACTTTCGCAACATTTTTGTACACAGTACTTAATAATAAAAGGAAATAACCGCCCACAGTGACCAAACTCAGGCAGTTATTTCATAACACCTATTTTGGGAGCGACCGTCTATCGGTATGCCCCTTTTTCTATATTATACACCTTTTCTGAAAATATGTCAAGCAGCTGTTAATCAGAATACGCCATATAAAAATGGTCGTGCCTTAACTTCCGCCTTTCAGAACGATAAAAGAGCGAAAATGTCCCGTGCGGTCACGCACTCAGTTTAAATACACCGCCCCATGTTGTCACAAAGCAGTTGTCAGCGCCGATGAGCGCCTTTGTCACCGACATTTTTTCATAGTACGCCGTCCTGTAATCGTCGGAGGTACCAACGCCGTCAGCAGGCGCAATATCCGAAGAAAAGGTAAACCTTGCTGTCGGCTCCTCGGCGGTACTGCTGCCCCTGTCGGTGTAGGTGTGGGACACAATCCAGTCAAGAGCGTTCCTACCTACCTGCAGAGTGGGGCGTGCGTCCTTTATGAAATAGTAATTGAGGTCATAGAAGATGTGGAGCGCCTCCGCCTGTATCTCGTAGCCGCCGTCCGAGGACATCGAGAGCGTTTTGCGGTAGATACGGAAAAGCTGTCCCTGTGCCTTTATGATGTAGTTTTCACGGATATACTGCCAGCTGCCCCACTCGTCCATCGGGTGTGTGATGCTGAGCGAATACTCGCCGTTTAATATTTCCGTAATCTCACACGCCGTCGGGCAGAGAATGCGCAGTCCGTTGTGGGAAAAGTCGGTCTCATCGGGCGCATACACGCTTATATACTCATACATCAATACCACCTCTCATTCTTGCGGTAGCCGAAGTAGCCAAGCGACATATCATGCGAAATATACGGCAAGCCGCCAAACTCCCACGTTTCCCTGATAAGCTCGAATGTAATGACATTTTCGCCCGTCTTAAAGGTCGGGAACGGACCCGAAGTGAGCGAGGTCAGAACGTTCCTGTTGCCGTCGTAGGCAACAAGCCCCTTTTCTACGGCGTACGCCGCCATCTGCGTATCATTTGCAAAAAGACCTATCGCTTCGCCGCCCTCGTAAGAGCCGTTTATAAAGCTGTTGAGGTGCGACATGCTCTCATCGAGCGACTTGTCCCAGAACGCGGCGGAGTCAGCGGCGAGCGTAAGCCCACGCTGTGCCAAATCGGTCGAGTCGGAAACGTCATACCCGAGCCCCTTGAATTTGGCTGTCATTGAGGTCATATAGGTGGTAAGACGGCTGTCGACCATGCCTGTGGCGTCTGCAACTTCGCCCATTTTTTCTTTGGCGGTATCAGAATAGCCGCCCATAATCTGCTCAAATGCAGACTGCTCCGCTGAGACTGCGGCTGTCACATCAACGCACGCCTGTCCGAAATCCTTGATTTTGTCAACGGCAAAAGCCGCCGCAACGGCTCCGCCGATTTTTTTGAGGGTACTCCCGAGCCTCGATTCAGTATTTTGGACGTGCGAGACTGTATCATCAATCGCCCTATTTGCCTCAGAGTTGTCAACGGCAATTCTGCCGAGCAGTTTAAAAAGCTCCATCAGCTCACCTCCTTCGGAGTAAATTCGTCAAGTATTGCAAGGCTTTCTTCCAGTATTTTTTCAACGTCGGCGGCCTGTTCCTCCTGTGGCTGTTGCTTTATTTCCCGTGAAAACTCAGCGAGCGTCTTGCCCTGAACCTTGTGTTTCCACACGTCATAAATCTGCTCGTCGTTTATGATATCAGCAAAGCCGTCAAGGAAAAAGCACAGCCGCCCCGTACCGATATAGCCGTCAAGGAGGATGTCTGCCTGCCCGTATCGTGAAAAGATAAGGTCGAAAAGCTTTATTTCAGAAGCTTCGAGTCTGACAGTACCGTAAAAAAATCACTGAACTCTTCACTTGTCACAAGCGAAACGATGATTTCCGCAAACTCGGCCATCGGAAGCTTGGCGATTTCCTCGGGCTTTTTTCCGCTAAGGTCAGCAATAAAGCCGTAAATATCCTTTTCACAGGCGCCGATATTTGTGAAGATAACATCAGCGGCGTCGAGCATAACCTCAATGCCGATTATTTCGGTACCCGCCTTCGGGTCGATATTCTCAAAGCATTTCTTGAACTCTCTTACATGAATTTTCGAGAGTATCTTCATCATCGGGAAAAGGTCCTTTGTGCAAAGCTTTCTGAGTGTGATTTTGTCGTTCATGGTAATTCCTCCTTGAAAATGGGTATAAGAAAAGCACGCCATGTAAAATGGTCGTGCCTTAGCTTGTGTTTCATAAAAAATAACAGAGCGAAAATGTCCAGTGCGATCACGCACGCTTGACATATATTCGTGATTGGTGTATAATATATAAAAAGGGTGACTGCGATAAGCGGTTCTCCCTCATAGTGTGATTAAATTAAAAATAATCGTCCTATGTGGTAGTGGGGCGATTATTTCTTTTTTGTGTTGTTGCTGATTTTAATTATTTCAACTACCAACAGCAGTAATGTAAGTAATTCCATAATTTCCATAGCAACTCACCTCGTTTCCGAGGGAAAGATTAAACCGCCTACCGTTTTATGCAGACACCCATGACTATATTATATCATGGGTGTTCTTTTTTGTCAATTTACGTCAGTCTTCTACATAGACATGATAAGGGAGCGTTGTCGGGTCGTCAGAGAGATCCGCATAGCACTCAAACGTCGCCTTTAAAATGCTCGATTCCTTGTTCTTGAAACCGAGGTCAAAGCCGCTTGTACAAAGCGCATTTTCGAAAACGACAATAACCTTTCTGCCGTCAAGACGCTTTCCGACAAAGCCGAGATTTTCAACGTAATCGCCCGCATCAATGTAAGGCGTTGAGACGATTTCAGTCCAGCCGTCGGGGAGGTCTGTGTTCTCATTCAAAACGCCGACGATTGTCTCGCGGTTTCCCATGACTTCACATCCTCACCGATAGCGTTTTCTGTTGTGCGTGAAATCTGAATCTTCGCTGTGATGTTGCCACCTATCATTTTATCACCTCCGACAAAATATATGGTCGTGCCTTAGCTTGCGCCGCTCTGAATGATAACAGAGCGAAATTCGATGAAACGGCACGTTTCCTTTCTTTACTTGTGTAAAGAAAGGACCAAAGAAACACACTTCTTTACTTTTCTACGAAAAGAAAGAAGCAAAGAAAAGCCAAGAACTCATAATTTGTGAGCGCATTGAAGCTCTCCGAACCCATGACTATGCATACTGCTGAAATATAGCAAAATGCTTTTTGTAAGCTACATAAGCTTTAAACAGTTGCTTGCAAGGGTGTCTTTAACAGGTGAGCGAAGTATGCACCGTCCATGCATGCAGGAGTTTAGTTAGCTTTAAATTATGCAGTCATTACATTTCTTTTGGTTCATTTTCTTTGTGTGAACAAAGAAAAGAACTGCATTTCTTTGTAACTTTCTTTGTGCAGACAAAGAAAGTGGAATAATCAGCACCTAAAACCTCGCCTTCATATACGGCTTTAAAAATCCCAGAAGTGAACGCGGATAACCCATGACAGAATTATCGCCGTCCATATTGAAATAGGTCTGCATATATGTGTAAGTGAGCGTTGAACCGCCCTGTGGAGAAACGCAGTTGTCAAACGGGAGAAGCTGAAGAATCTCCGACTGTCTGAGGAAAATATCCACAACCTTCTGCGCCACCTTGTCGGACATGCCGACTTTCATCTGTTCAAGTGTCATTGGCATAATAAATCAAATCCTTTCTTATTCGTTTTCATAACGCTGCATGAGCGCCTGTTCGAGTGTCTCAGGCTCAGTCTGAGGGCTACTGTCGCCATCAGGGAGCTTGCCGCCGTCGAGGACCTTAAGGCCGCTCTGTGTCTCAAACATTTTCGGGTAAGCCGTTTTGAGCTCAGCGATTTTGCTGTCCCAGCCCTTGACAGAGCCGTTATCGTCAAGCTCTAAGGTCTCACCCTTGCGGCTTACGCTCTCACGGAGCTTGAATGTGAGATAGTCAACGTCCGCCGCCTTTTCAGCAAGGAGGGAAACTTTGAGCGCCGCCTCGAGCTTTGTGTCAGAAAGCTCCTTCTGAAGCTGTGACACCGTGTTTTCATACTCGCTTATCTTGCTCTGCAAATCGGCATTGCCCTCGCTTGACTTTTTCATTTCCGCAATAAGCCCGTTTGCCTTTTCAAGCTCCGACTGCTTTGACGCTAAGTCCGCTGTCACGCTCTCATACTTTCCCTTAGCGACGTATTCACCGCCGCCGAGATTGCCAAGCTTAATCTGTTTTTCCTTGTTTGCGTCCAATCCGTTGTGTTCTGTAAGCTTGCTTTCGACCTGAGCGTAAAGCTCATCACCTAAGACTTCCTTTAAAAATTCCATACTTTTTACCTCGTTTCGTAAGATTTTGTAAATGCGGGTTCACCGCTACGAAAAGACAGTTTAAATGCCGTGTCCGGGGCAGTCTATACAGCTTTTAAACGTCGGTCAGTATTTTGGACATGAAAAAAGCACCCTTGAAAGAGTGCTTATAAACATATTGAATTGGGTATAAGAAAACCGCCTTGATTGCTCAAAGCGGTTTGAAAACTATGTTCTGTTTTTCAATCTTCTTTGTTTTTCAGCGGCGGCTTCTGCTTCAAATTTTGCAATTTCAGCCCGGAGTTCTTCTTTTGACATGTTTTTAATGTCATCAGGAATAATTCCTCTGTCATCAATGAAATATTCTTTTTCAGACATTTAGCCCACCTCCCATATTTGTATATCAATAGACTGCGATAACTTTTCAAGTGCTTTTAATTGAGCATCAAACTCACCTAAGCCTTCATTAATATAATTTTGAATATAAATATTGTAAATTCTCTCGTTTATGATTTCGTTGGAAGTATATCCAAAAATTCTGCCGTTATGACAAGCAACAAAACCAGTTTTATATTTATTTTTAAAACACGAGTTAATATCAGAAGCGCTCGGTGGAAGACTGCTGGGGTGAGTGTGCAATGTAATTAAACCGTGATTATTTCTTACCACACTTTTAATCTTTTCAGTGTAGATAATCGCACGCTCATCTGTACTGTCTACAACCGAATGAATAACCTTTCCTGTATCTGAATCAATCCAGTACATATCTTCAAAAGCTGTACCGCTTCTGTGCTTCAATGCAGTTTTTGCACAGTCGTATAAAGTTTTGTTTACATCGGAATTATCTGTTGCTGTATCGAATTTTCGTTTATATTCTCCGCTTTCAATGTATGTTTTATTTACAAGTGTATTTTTATTTCGTCCATACCTTTGATTTTCAAGAGCCACATTATCACTCCCTACTCTCATTATACCACTTTTCTTCGATTTGTCAACATTCTCCCAGTACCTTTTCTTAAACTCTTCATAGTCCGAAACGCCCTTAAATTCAAGGAGTTCACCGCTTTGATTGTCACGCTTTGTAAAGGCGCTGTCAACGTCCCAGCGCGGCTTTATAAGTGCCACACAGCGGCAGTTTATGTCCTCTTCAGGAACGCCGAAATGGAGCGGGGCTGACGCCCTTTTCCCTGCAACTTCAAAGTCCTCCGAAAGCTCACGGACCTGTCCGTCAAGCTGTCTGTGGTGGGGACGGGTCTTGCTGTCAAGGGTTGAGTCCCACTGCTTTACAAGGTCGGCGCCCGACTTTTGTTTCGCACGCATACCGCTGTCGAGCGACGCTTCGCTGTAAACCCTGTTGCCCTCGGTTCTTGCAATGGTCATGCTGCGTCTGACGCTTATTCTGCCGTCAAGCCTTATGTTGCGTGCAATCTCGGCATAAGGCGCGCCCGACGCAATCCCTCTGGAAACGCTGTTGGCTATACGCTTTCTGAGCATTTCGACGTCCTCTCCGAGCCGTGTGTAAAGACCCTTGCTGATTTTGCTGTTAATATACATCGCCCTTGTCACAAGCTCGGCACTTATCGGAACATTCACGGGCACTCCGCTCATGTTGAGACTATAAAGCGTACCCACAAAGCCGTTTTCATAACTGCTTCTGAGATACTCCGCTATACTTCCATACTCGCTGTATGCAAGGTCAGAGAGGAGCGCTTCAAGCTGTTTTCTGATATTCTGCTGAAAGTCACGCCTGTATATCTGCGACTGCAAAACCGAAAGCGTCACATCGTCCGTCTTGTCAATCTCGCTGAGGAGAATATCAATTTTCCCGTTTGAGATTTCAAGCCGTTCGCACACGTCCTCGAGCGCTTTTTTGTATATGGCTTTAAGCGCCCTCAGAGCCTTTTTCTCGCCGCCCAGCTGAGAGCGTACAACCTCTTTTTCAAACTCATTCATTTATGTCACCATTTTTATGTAGGGGACGGCTCCCTCGACGTCCCGTGAATCAAACACAAAATAGGCGGTGCGTCGAAGGCGCCGCACCCTACAAATTAATTTCCGCATTATGAATTAATTCCTCCGCACTTTTCGGGAGCCTGTTCTTTACCTCCTCGTAGTCGATGTCAAGAGCGTCGCAGATATTGCGCATAAGCGTTTCATCGTCAAGGCTTTCCACAAGAGACAGCAGAGTGTTGATTTTCGTCTGCTGTGTCTGTGCGTTGAGCTGTTCAATCTGAGCGTTTTCGTGCGCATTGCTCATGATTTCGTGAGTGAAATCAAAATACACGTCCGACTGCTTGTAGCCTGTCTCGTTTCTGCTGTTTATCTCTCTGAGCACGGGAGTAAGAAGTTTTCTCAAAAACTGCTTTAAACGTATTTCAAGCTTTGAGCATTTGAGCTCCAAGAGTGAATACGCCGCCTTGATTGCGATGTTCGTTGTGGCTGAGGTATCACGGAGCCCTGCCGTATTAAGCCCCATTCGCCAAGCCCGTCAAGAATAAACTTACCGCTGTAATTGTCTGGGTCACGTCTGCCACGGGTTTTGAAATAATAAGTAATTCTCACAACGGCTTTACTCAGTGGCTTTTCGGGAACAGGTCTGCAGCAAAGCTTTACAAGCTGTTCCCAGCGCTTTTTCTCCTCACGGTATTCCCAGACATTTTTTCTCCCACCGAACCTGTTATAGCTCGGTGGTATCTCGTCGATTATGTACTTCATGCTTCCTCCCCAAAATCATTCGCCAGAGCCTTGTATGCATCTAAATCATAGCTGTGACCGCTGTCGTAAGTATTGGCGTTCTTCTCATCGTCCTTAGCAATCCATTCTCTTATGGCAAGGTTATAGTCGCTGTATTTACCGCCTTTTAGCTGACACCACTTATCAATCTTGCCGATATAGAATCTGACCTTTTCTTCTCCGAAATCGCTGATAAGCTTCTTATGCTCGGTCTCTGTCAGCTTTATATGCGAATAATCTCCGTAGCTTTGGAGAGGGTCAGCCGCAGTTTCGGCGGCGTTATTCTCTACTTTACTTTCCTTTTCTTTACTTTCTTTTACTTTACTTTTCTTTGTGTGGTTATTCTCGGATTTATCAGAGTATTTCTCGGAAAAACTGTTGTTATTCCGAGAAATACCGTCATGAGGGTGCAGTTTTATAAAGCACTGTGTATTTTCTTTTTCAAGAAGCCAGTACTTCGCTTCAACTTCAATATCACGCTTGGCACCTTTTTTCGCCTCCTGATATCTCAGCTGGACTGATTTGGCAGTTAAGACCTTGACCGACATAGCAAGTGTGTTATCAAACAGTGACCGACTAAGCAAGTAGTTCACAATCTGCTTTGTTAAGTTTTCGGATATATTCAGCTCATCCGATATATCCAGTAAAAGGTCCTCATCGTATTCGATGTAGTAACCGCTTCTGTAAATTTCACACAGAAGATAAATGTAAACCATAACCCCGTCTGTGCCGTATTTCGCACGCAGACGCTTGATTTTCTTATCCGAGAAGAAGTCCACATCAAAGGGAAAGTAAGAAAGACCCTTTTTCTGCGGACGTGCCATAAGCACCACCTCCTCATAAATAGCGCAAAACCACCCGATTTTTGCACGCAGATATGCAAATAAGAGAAAAATTTTTTTATTTTTTTCCGTGTATCAGATAATTTTTAAGCGCCATGAAAAGCGTTGCGTATATGTAATCTCCCGCAAACTGCTTTGACACGAATGATATGGTTATATTGAATTTGTCCTGCCATGAAAAAAGTGTGTTGAGGTAGGATTTCGGCGGAAGCGCCGAGTGGTCTCGGCAGAACAAATCGCTTCTCATTTTCCGGGGAGCGATTTTCTTTTTTCAGGGCACAAAAATACCACCCGCATAACGGGTGGTTTATTTTTTTATTTTTCAGATAAAACAAGTTTTCTGAGTGCAATCATGTCAAAAACATTGATTTCATTATCGTCTGTAAGTGACGCTGTTTCGTATTGTGCCGCACTTAATGTCTGCTGGGCTGTCAGGAATTTTCCAAGACATACTACATCAGAAACATCAACCTTTCCGTCAAGATTTACGTCACCCTTAATCTTCTCAGCCTCATCCGCCATAGGATATGACTTCAAATCAGGAAGTTCGTCAAGAGTTATGCAGTATTCACTGTTATAGATTTCATTTAAGTTTTCAACAGGATTATTCTGCTCACTTGTAAGATAATTCATGTACCATGGGCAGAAGTAAAGCCATGATGCCTTGTCGTTGAGCAGATTTTCAAGTGACGGAATTGTGTCATTTTCAGTCATTGCAACCATTTTTTTGCCGTCAGTACTCTGAACGAGGCTATAGAATGTTGATGAAATCGAACTGAGATTAGGAAGTCCGTCAACAGCATTATATTTATCATAGCCTACAAGGTCAACAACATCATCTCCAGGATACCATGACGGCGATGTTGCATATGTATAGCTGTTCCACACCCAGATGAGATTGTCAAGCCCGTAAACATTTGTAAGCTGGTCATAAAGCAATCTATAAAGCTCTTTACAAGGCTCAGGACCTTCAGCACCCCACCAGAACCATGCGCCCTCGGCTTCGTGGAGCGGTCTCCAGAGAATTGGCACATCTGCTTCTTTGAGTTTAGTAAGCTGTTTTGCAATTTCCTCAATGTCAGCCATGAGAACTTCATTTTCCCATGTACCCTCAGTAAGCGCTCTTGAAATGCTGAATGTTGTATAATTTGCACTCGCTGACTCAACATAGAAATTGCAGTCTGTACTTCCTTCCTCGGACGGAACACTCCAGTGCCATACAACAGTCGCAATGCCCTTATATTCATTTACCCACTGGATAGTACGCTCAGCGGCGTTATCGTCCCATGTCGCATTTGAACGGTAGTTAAGGAAATCGATACCTCTTATTGCACACATTTTACCCGTTGTATCCATGAGATATTCAAATTCCTGTTCGTTATCCTTGATGTAGTTATTCGGGTCAGCATAAAGATTATAGTTATGCGAGCCGCAGTATTCCTGCTGACCTGAAATTATGTGATTACCATACTGGTCACAGAGATAGTTGAAAAGACGCTTTGTGGAATCAGATGCATTCGGATTGGAAAGCTGTCTGTCGGGAGAAAGGTTCTTAAGGCTTTCGTCCGCAGGCTTTATACTGAGATAGTCAAAGAATGTGTAACCCCAGTAACCCTTGAGTTCGATTGTATTCACGCCCTCAGAAAGCATTACAACACCGCCTGAAGTCTCCTCGAAGGTAAGATTATGCTGAAAGCTTACTTCACCCTGATTTACCCCGTTGATATTGAGATACTGCACCTTTTTATTCGGGTCATAAGGCTCACAGTAGCAAATTGCAAGCTCATAAAGACCTGCCTCTGCAACAGTAACATCAACGCTTACGGTTGTTCCCTTCTGGTCAAGATATGAAAAGCCGCCGTTTGAGGCGTTTGTGAGGTCAAAGTCCTCACCGCTTCCGTCCTCGGCTGTGTTGCCTGTCCAGCCCTCTGTATAGATTTTTCCGCCGCTTGTCTTGCCGTCTTCAAATTCATAACGCTCTGCTGTTTCGGCTGAAACGCTCTCATCTGCTGCGTATGGCAGACCAGAGGCAGTAAGCCCGATTGTCATTGCCATGAAAACACCCGACAATGCTCTTTTGATTTTTCTCATTAATATACCCCTCCTGTAAAACAAAAATATAAGTATATTTTAACAGTTTTCCGATATATTGTCAATTACATTTGCGCATTATTTTAATAAATTTTCTTTACAAGCCCGTGATTTTATTATATAATATAAATTGACGAAAAAAATCGAATGGAGAACTTATGAAACTTAAAATACTTTTAACATATATTTCTGTACTGGCGCTTTTCTGCGGTTGTACAACCGATATAAACCACGAGCTTACATCTGACAGCAAAGCTGTTGCGGCGATAGCGCCGATTGAAGAGGAAACGCAGTCACAGACCGAGGAAAAAACCGAGCCGACAGCTCTTACAATACAGCCTGATGAAATCATATTCAATGTCCCAGAGGAAATTGAAGTGTATGAGGAAATCACCTTAAAACAGCTTGCGGGAAACGATATGATAACTATTCTTGAAGGTTCGACGCTCGCTGATACGTCAGAGGTCGGTATACAAAAAGCGCAGATATCATATATGTATAATGGTGAAAAATACGAAAACACGATTGAATATACAGTCACCGACACCACTCCCCCGACCTTACTGAATTCGGGAGGAAGTGCGGTTGCGGAACTTGGTTCGGAGTTTGACCTGAATGATTACGTTGGTTTTGCAGATAATTATGACAGAAAGCCTGTCCTTACCTACACAGGAGAGGTTGACACGAGCGTCTGCGGAACATATCCCCTTACTGCCACAGCCACAGACTCATCGGGCAACGAAACAACCTGGGATTTAAGCGTAAAGGTGATGGAAACAATTCCGCAGCCCGAAGTCAGCGGAGACCCGTTTGAGTTTGAGGCATTTACGATGGCTTATGGCGGAGAAAACAGGGCGTTTGGCATTGACGTTTCAAAATGGCAGGGAGATATTGACTTTGAGGCAGTTAAACAGGAAAACTGTCAGTATGTTATCATGCGAATAGGCTCATACTACGACGACTATACACTCGACAGCAAATTTTACCGCAACATGGAAAATGCACTTGCCGCCGGAATTGATGTGGGTGTTTATATTTACACCACAGCAAATACCGAAGAAGAAGCAAGGGATAATGCAAGATGGATTGCGGAAATTCTTGACGGACAGGAGCTTGACTTCCCTGTTGTGTTTGACTGGGAGCATTTTGGTACATTCCAGCAGTACGAAATGAGTATTCACGACCTGAACCAGTACTTTGAGGCGTTTGCCGACGAGCTTGACAGTCTCGGTTATGACGCTATGCTTTACAGCAGTAAAAATTTCCTCAATAATTTCTGGTATGAGCACAAGGATTACCCGATATGGCTTGCACATTACACCGATGAAACCGACTATACAGGAGAGCATGCAATGTGGCAGATGTCAAGCACGGGCAGAATTGACGGCATTGACGGAGACGTTGATTTCAACATTCTTTATACAGACAAACTCGGTGGCCAGTAAAAAACATAAAAATAAATTATAAAGGGAGAAAAGCTATGAAAATTTACAATAATGTATCTGAGCTTATCGGCGCAACGCCTCTTATGAGCATGGATAGATTCTGCAGGGCAAACGGCATTGACGCTAAAATTATCGCAAAGCTTGAATTATTCAATCCTGCGGGAAGCGTAAAGGACAGGGTTGCGCTGAAAATGATTAATGACGCTGAAAAAAACGGTCTTTTAAAAGAAGGCGCAACTATTATTGAACCAACAAGCGGCAATACGGGCATAGGTCTTGCGGCAGTTGCCTCATCAAGAGGCTACAGAGCAATCATGGTTATGCCTGAGACCATGAGCATTGAGCGAAGAAAGCTTCTTCGTGGTTACGGCGCTGAAATCGTGCTTACAGAGGGTTCAAAGGGAATGTCGGGCGCTATTGCAAAAGCTGAGGAGCTGAAAAATGAGATTGATGGCGCAGTAATTCTCGGACAGTTCACAAATCCGTCAAATCCAATGGCGCATTTTGAAACAACAGGTCCTGAAATATGGAACGACACCGAAGGGAATGTGGATATTTTTGTTGCAGGAGTAGGAACAGGCGGAACACTCAGCGGTACGGGAAAATATCTCAAATCAAAAAATCCTGCTGTAAAGGTTGTTGCGGCTGAACCGGAGTCATCTGCCGTACTTTCGGGCGAAAAGGCGGGTGCGCACAAAATACAGGGCATTGGTGCAGGCTTTATTCCCGAAACGCTTGACACTGAAATCTACGACGAGATTATAAAAGTCCCTGATGAAGTATGCTTTGAAACGGGAAAGAGCATTGCAAAAACCGAGGGCATACTGATTGGTATATCGGGTGGTGCGGCAGTATGGGCGGCAGCACAGCTTGCAAAGCGTCCTGAAAACAGGAATAAGAATATTGTTGTTATACTTCCCGATACAGGCGAAAGATATCTTTCCACTCCGCTGTTTGAGGAATAAATATGAAAGAAAAAATGACAATTCTGATTCCATCAATGCTTGACTTTCACTTTCCTCTTTTGAAGTATGCGTTCTGTTCGGACGACTACAATGCTGTCATTCTCGAAAACGACAGAAACATTGCGTATACAGGTCTTAAGTATCTCCACAACGACCTGTGCTATCCCGTTATTCTTATAACAGGGCAGTTTATATCAGCTCTTAAAAGCGGGAAATACGGAAAAAACACCTCGCTTATGATACCTCAGGCAGGCGATGCATGCCGTGGTTCAAACTATATACACATGATAAGAAAAGCGCTTAAAGCTTCGGGTTTTGGGAATGTGCCGATTATATCACTGAATTTCATGGGGCTTGAAAATGAAAACAGGCTTAAAATCAATATTGGTATGATAAGACGTGGACTTGCGGCTGTTATGTATGGTGACATTCTGATGATACTTCAGAATCAGATTGAGGTTTTTGAAAAAAATACGGGCGAAACTGCCGTCATGCTAAAAAAGTGGACTGACACGCTAAGAACAGGACTTCTTGACGGAAGTCTCCTGTCAGCTTCGGCAATGAAGAGGACATTTTCTGAGATTGCTGCTGATTTTTCAGAAATTGAAACTACGCAAAGCAACAATACAATCATCGGAATTGTCGGCGAGCTATATGTTAAATATTGTCATCTTGGAAACGCAGATATATGCCGCTTTCTGAAAGATGAGGGGTGCGGCACTTATATAAATGGTTTTTCATGGTATCTGCTTTATTACCTTGACACTCACCTTGCAAAAAGCGGAAGTATAGTCGGACACGGGTACAAAGCGGTCATGAAATATCTGTCAAAAATTCAGTCAGCAATGGTTTCTGCGCTCAGAGAGAATGGTTTTCTGTGCTGTGATTCATTCCATGAATTTAAAAGCTATGCCGCAGATTATGTAAGCTTTGGCTGTGACATTGCCGACGGCTGGCTTATCGGCGGCGAAATTGCAAACATTCACAGGAATGTAACAAAAAGAATTGCCTGTGTACAACCCTTTGGGTGTATGCCGAATCATGTTTTCGGAAAGGGAATTTATTCATCGCTTCAGCGCAGACTTGACGACATTATGCTTTCAAGCATAGATTTTGATTCAGGAAGTGCTGATGTGAACTTAAAAAACAGGCTTAGTATGCTCATAAATATATAAAAAATCCGCAGAGTGAAATCTGCGGATTCTCTTTTATTACATAATTTCAGTTGCGATACCTACGATATCATAAAGATTTGCAACGCCGTCATTGTTATAGTCAGCGGCAGAAACTTCAGCTTCTGTAAATGTTCTCATACCCATTACTGACTTTGCAATTTCAATTGCGTCGTAAAGATTGATAATACCATCAGCTGTGATATCACCCTTAAATGCTGAACCGATTGTTGCAAAACGATAGCCGTACTTATTTGCATAAGCCTGTGCCTTTGAACCGCCTACGCCATAAATAGTGCCGCTGAAATATGCGTGGTCAGCAACATCTCCGACCCATACCCAGCCATTGCTGATTGTTATTTCTGAATCATTGATTACACAGTTAGGATTTTCGATTGTTATTCTGTTAAGGTTAGTACAATCTGAGAATGCGCCGTAATCAATGCTTGTGATATTTGCAGGAATTGTTACAACACAAAGCTTCTGGCTTCCTGTAACAAAGTGATGTCCGATTGTTGTTGCCTTTGAAGGAATGTTAAAGCTCTTTAAATTATCGCATCCGCCAAGCATCTGGTCACTGAGTTCTGTAAGATTATCTGAAAGCTTAATGCTTCTGAGTGAATCACAGCCATAAAATGCCGCTTCACCAATTGAAGTTACGCTATCAGTCATTGAAACACTTGTAAGGTCAAAGCATGCGAAAAATGCATGGTCACCAATTGTCTTTACGCTGTCAGGAATTACAATTGATTTAATGTAATAGCAGCCATCAAATGCGTAAGAGCCGATTGATGTAACAGGAACGCCTCCGATTTCAGACGGAATCTTAGCTGATGTTGCCTTACTGTCACAATCAGTAATTTCGATTGATGAGCCGTTGTTTACATATGTAAATATACCATATGTCTGTTCAGCCGCTGAAACAGCTGTTCCCATCACTGACATCATACCCACAGCACAGGCAAATGCTGTAACTGCACTTAAAAATTTCTTTGTGATTTTCATTTATATTTCCTCCCATTTATAAAATCCAAGGAATATTTTAGCACAATAAAATGCTTTTGTCAACAGTTTCAGATAATGTCAAATGCTTCCTTTATATTTGACACACCAATAAGCTTAATTCTGTATTCCTTCGGGTTTACAGCCGAAAGCGACTGCTTTGGAAGTACGCAGGTTTCAAAGCCCATGCGTTCCGCTTCCCTTATACGCTGAACTGTATTTGAAACTGCTCTTATTTCGCCTCCAAGCCCCACTTCCCCGAATGCTATCATGGATTCAGGAAGCGGTTTGTCAAGAGTGCCGGAATAAAGACACATTGCAACAGCCAGGTCGCCTGCTGTTTCGTCAATACGGAAGCCTCCGACAACATTTAAGTAAACATCAAGATTGCCGAAAAACATTCCCGCACGCTTTTCCATAACAGCTACCATAATTGACATGCGGTTGAAGTCATAGCCCTTGGCAGTACGCCTCGGTGATGCAAAGCTGCTTTTAGCGGCAAGAACCTGTACCTCAGCAAGAATCGGACGGAGCCCCTCCATAGTGCATGTAACGCATGTTCCCGAAACTCCCTCAGGTCGTCCCGACAAAAGCATCTGGGACGGGTTTTCAACCTCGGAAAGTCCCTTGTCAAGCATTTCAAAAACGCCGATTTCGTTGGTTGAACCGTATCTGTTCTTGACAGTACGCAGAATACGACAGCTTAAATTCCTCTCGCCTTCAAAATAAAGCACTGCGTCAACAATATGCTCCATAACCTTCGGACCTGCAATTGCGCCGTCCTTATTGACATGCCCTACTATTATAATCGGCACTTCATTATCCTTAGCAGTATGCATGAAAAGATTTGTGCACTCTCTTACCTGTGTAAGACTTCCGGGGCTTGATGTTATGGATGTAATACTCATTGTCTGGATTGAGTCAATGATTACAATATCAGGTTCTGCTGAAGTTATGGTGTCGCAGATAGCTTCTGCGTCAGTAACCGTCAGAATATAAAGGCTCTCGGTGTCAACACCGAGTCTGTCAGCCCTGAGCTTTATCTGTCTTGCTGATTCCTCTCCCGAAACATAAAGCACGGAATAGTTTTCGCCGAGATACTGGCACATCTGCAATAAAAGCGTACTCTTTCCGATACCAGGAGCACCGCCGAGCAGTACAAGCGAGCCTTTTACAAGTCCGCCGCCGAGAACTCTGTCAAGCTCGCCTATTCCTGTATTGTATCTGACATCGCTGTGAACATCAATTTCAGATAATTCGAGTATTCTGTCAGTAAGGTCTGATTTTTTGCGGGCTGCACCCGTTTTTACAGAAACAGCCTGTTCCATTTCCTCAAAAGTATTCCACTCTCCGCAATCAGGACAGCGTCCATTCCATTTTCCGCTTTCATATCCGCACTGGTTGCAGACAAATACAGTTTTAGCCTTTGCCATTTAAACGTCCTCTCAAAATTTATTTTGTCTTTGATGTATACTCATTCACTGCCGCATAAATACTGAATGCAAGCTGTTTCTGATAATCCTCGTCCTTTAATTTCTCAGCCTCATCGGGATTCGACATAAATCCGCACTCCGCCATAACTGTCGGGTTTTCACAGAAATAGCAAAGAAACAGCTCCTTGCCGCAAAGCTTGATTTCACGGGTGTTGTCAGGCTGAGTGTATTCAACAATCTTATCCTGCATCATCTGAGCCAAGTATTTGCTTTCGCTGTTTGTGTCAGAATAAAACATCTGTGCCCCGCTGTAATTCGGGTCGGTAAACTGGTTCTGATGAATTGATATGCAGATTGCGTTCGGGTACTTGTTGAAAATCTCCAGTCTGTTATCCATATCCGAGCTTTTCTGATTTGCAATCCCCTCAATACCGTCATCATGTATCGAGCGGTCATCGCTGCGGGTAAGTTCAACGTCATAGCCCGTCATCTCAAACATATCCTTAAGACACAATGCGATATTAAGATTAATCCCCTTTTCAGGTACGCCGTCTGCCGACGAACATCCGCCGTCTATGCCGCCATGTGGGGAATCAGTTAAAACTGAGTTTTTTAAGTATATTATATCACTCTTTTATCTTTTGTCAAGAATCATGCCGCAGTATACATATATAATATTCCTTAAAATTATTCGGTAATTTGTTCAATAAAAGCAGAATATGCAATAAAAAATATAAATTCACACAAAGTTTGTATACTATTCTTAAATTGCTTGTATTATTGTATAATTTTTGATATAATTTTATTGGGTATATATTAAATTAAGAGAGATTACAGTGATGCTAAAATAAAATAGTAATACGTCACTCATGAAAAAGGTACAGCGTTTTAAGGAAGTTTTACTTAAAGCCAAATTTGAAAGGGTGGTAATTATGAATTTCAGAAAAACAATCAGAAAAATCCTGTCTGCTGTTACTGCGTCAGCTCTTCTGATATCTTCCGCATCGCTTATGCCTGTGACAGAAGTGTCAGCAGCAGGCAATTGCGTAATCGACACATCAGTAAGGCATCAGCAAATCAGAGGGTTCGGTGGAATGAATCTTCCTGAATGGATGGGAAGCGACCTGACAGATGCACAGCGTAAGAAAGCATTCGGAAACGGCGATGACGAGCTGGGGCTTACTGTATTGAGAGTGTTTGTCAATCCTGACAGCACTCAGTGGTATAAGGCACTTCCGACTGCACAATATGCTTCGGATATGGGTGCTACTGTATTTGCGTCACCATGGGAGCCTCCTGCAAATCTTGCCGAAAAGTATACAGACAGCAGTATAGGTAAGCTTCATCTGCCTGAATCCAATTATGGTGCATACGCACAGCATCTTAATAATTTCGGTACTTACATGAAGGATAATGGTGTTGACCTTTACTCAATCTCAGTTCAGAATGAACCTGATTATTCTTCTGAATGGACTCACTGGACAACAGATGAAACAACCAATTTTCTTGCAAATTACGGAGATAAGATTACAAGTACAAGACTTATGTCGCCTGAATCCTTCCAGTATTCCCCGGACGGTGCTTCATGGATAGACCATGGCACAGGAGATGGAGGAAAGAGAATATACAAAAAAATACTCAATAATTCCAAAGCATTTGCAAACTGTGATTTATTCGGAACTCATTTCTATGGAACCACAAGAGACTGGATGGATTATCCTGAGCTTGAAAACAGCGGTAAGGAAATATGGATGACAGAAGTATATGTTCCGAACAGCGATCAGGATTCCGCCAATAATTATCCTGAAGCTTTACAGGTTTCCGAAAACATTCACAATGGTCTTGTTGTCGGAAACATGAGCGTATATACATGGTGGTACATCCGCAGACATTACGGCTTAATGACTGAGGATGGTAATATAAGCAAGCGTGGCTACTGCATGGCTCAGTATTCAAAATATATACGCCCAGGCTCAGTGAGAATTGATGCTACGGAACAGCCTGCTGAAAATGTATTGGTTTCAGCTTACGCAACGGGCGAAAATGAAGTTGCAGTCGTTGCAATCAACAAGGGTTCAGAGGGCTATGCACAGCAGTTTACATTCGGTGCTGACGAAATCATCACAAATGTTGACAGATACAGAACATCAGCGGGCGAAAACATTGCAGAAACCAAGAATCTTGAATCAACTGACAACAGCTTCTGGGCACAGCTCCCTGCTGAAAGTGTTTCAACTTTCGTTGTAAAATTCAATGAAAAGCCTGTTGAACCTGATGAAAACGGCTATTATTTCCGTGATACATTTGAAGGAGACGTCTCAGACTGGACAGTACGAGGCGCAGGTGAAGTACTTTTAAGCGGCAGAACATCATATGAAGGCACGGAATCACTCCTTACAATGGAAAGAACTGCTGCATGGAACGGTGCCGCAAAGCCGCTTGACGACGCTGTTTTCAAGCCTGGCACAGAATACAGCTTCAGCGCTAATGTTTCTTATCTCGACGGTGGTCTCACCGACACATTCTATCTGAAGTTACAGTATACCGACGCAAACGGTGACACACAATACAAGCAGATTGCAGGCGCTGATGCCATAAACGGACAATGGGTACAGCTTGCAAACACAAACTACAAAATCCCTGAAGACGCAACAAACATGGTTCTTTATGTTGAAACAGCCGAATCCACAAATAATTTCTATATTGATGAGGTTATAGGTGCAGTCGGCGGAACAGTAATCGCAGGCGCAGGAGAGGCTCCTGAAATTACTGCGGGCGATATCAATGCAGACGGCGTAATCAACGCATTTGACGCTGTACTTGCAAGAAGAGGCGTTAAGGCCGGTAGTTTCAGCTCAACAGCAAAGCAGATTGCCGCTGACGTAAACTCAAACGGTGAATCAGACGTAAACGACGTTAAGCAGATACAGCAGTTTGTTGCAGGAAAAACCACAGCATTTTCTGTATCAGAGACTGTGACCCCTGAAAATCCCACTGAATCGGAGGACTCTGATACATATATGAGCAACGTTAGCAATATGATGGTTGAATATGCTTCAGCAGGTGCCTCAGACGAGAAATCGGGCGTTGAATACGGAACACTTACCAAGTATCAGTATTACTCAACAACAAGAGAACGTCTTACAAATGTAAATGTTCTTCTTCCGCCCGGGTATTCAGAAAACGAAAAGTATCCTGTTCTTTATGCCCTTCACGGATTCTGGGAAAATGAAGACGCACTTGCAGAAATGGGAAGTGTGCGCACAATGCTCGGAAATCTCATCTCAACAGGTGAGGCTGAAAAAATGATTGTTGTTTTCCCTTACATTTATACAAGCAAGACACAGGAAAGCTGCAGTGGTCTTGACCTTGCAAATTCACTGAACTATGATAATTTCATAAACGACCTAAAGGCAGACCTTATGCCTTATATCGAAAGCAACTTTTCCGTAAAAACAGGTCGTGAGAATACTGCAATCACAGGATTTTCAATGGGCGGACGTGAATCGCTGTTTATCGGTCTCACACTTTCTGACAAGTTCGGATTTGTAGGTGCGGCATGCCCTGCACCGGGTCTCACTCCGGGCGCTGATTTAGGTCTCCATCCGGGACAGCTTCAGGAAAGCGAGCTTAAACCCGCAGGTGAAATGCCAAAGCTTATTATGATTACAGGCGGCGGAAATGACGGTGTTGTCGGAAGCAATCCGTCAGCATATCACAACATCCTCAAAAATAACGGTATTACAAATCTGTGGCACTTTGTAACAACAGGAAGTCACGACGCTTCAAGCGTTCAGCCGCATTTTTATAACTACCTCAGAGCAATTTTCAATTAAAGAAACAAGCCGGTTTGATAAAATCTCAAACCGGCTTTATTTTATTACATATACTTTAAAAGTTCATCACGGACGCAATCAAGGCGAGCGTCAGAAATTCCGAAGTCCATTTCCTTATAGCTCCATGTGCATCTTGATATGCCGTATTTTTCAAATACTGCATTTATAACTCTGAACCACTTCAGAGTGTCCTCGGGAGAAACAATGTCAATCACGCCGAATTCTCCACAGTACAAGGCAGCATTATATTTTGCGGCTGTTTCTATTGCGGGTGCAAACAGCTCTTCAAAAAATTCAGCTGTAATGTTGCTATCTTCAAACGAAAAACGCTCATTCTGATTGATGGCATCTGTCCAGTATGCACCCTGATGAGTGAATCTGAGCGGTTCGTAGCAATGAAAATTATACACAACCTTGTCATCATAAGGCGCATCAAGGTCTGCAACAGCAGGCGCGCTGTTATTATGATAACTGCCGACCAGAATTATCGTGTCGGGGGCAATTGCTCTTATTCTTCTGATACACTCTTTTGCCACCTTGTTCCACACATCAATATACGATTTTTCGGTCACTTCATTCAGCAACTCAAACGCAATATTATCAGAAAATTTTCCGTATCGCCTTGCAATTTCCTCCCAGAGACGATAAAATCTCTCCTGAAGCTGTTCGCTTTCAAAAAAGCCTGATTCGCTTTCGCCGTAACTGTCAAATGAATATCCCGCTGTCTTGTGCAGGTCAAGCACAGTATTGAGCTTGTATTTACGGCACATTTCAAGCGCTCTGTCTATACGGGCAAAGCCGCTTTCCTTAAAGCCTCCGTCCTCATTTTCAAGAATATTATAATCAACGGGGATTCTGACATGGTCAAGTCCCCATGAAGAGATTTTCTCAAAATCAGGCTCTGTAATGAAATTATTGAGCCTGTCCTCACTGTAATCACACTGTGAAAACCAGCCGCCAAGATTTACCCCTCTGTAAAAGCCTTTATTTTTAAGCATATAAATTCCGCCTTTCTTCATTTGCCATATTTGTTGCTATAAGAATATCATATTGTCGGCTTAACTTATATCAGAATTTTATCGTTTATAGCATAAAAATATCATGTTTTTTATTTGGCTTATATTGACATTTTCAAAACTTACCTTACACATATAAAAACCGCCCTCTTGTCAGAAAGAGGACGGTTTTAAAGATATAGGGGCAATTTTGGATAAATAGCAATGTTGTTTATATTGATTATAGCATGTAAAACGACTGCATACAATGAAATTTAATGCCCTCTTTATTGCATTATTTATCCTTTATGGTTATATATAAAAAATAAAGCGGCAGTTATATTACTGTCGCTTTATATCTGATAATAAATTAACGCTGTACTGACATTTCCCTTCTGTTAAGCTCATAAAGCTCTTCAAAATTCTCAACAGGCATAGGCTTTGCAAAATAATAGCCCTGGAACATGTCACAGCCCATTTCAGTAAGAAACCTTACCTGTTCCGCACTTTCAACGCCCTCTGTGATTACAGGCATTCCAAGCTGATTTGAAAGGGAAATAATCATCTGAAGAATAATTTTGCTTCGTTCCTCATCCTCCGCTTTTCTTAGAAATGCCATGTCAATTTTAAGAACGTCAACATGAATATCCTTGAGCATATTAAGCGATGAATAACCGCTTCCGAAATCGTCCATCTCGACAACAAAACCGCTTTGTCTCAGTCTTGAAATAAGCTCAAGCTGACGGTTGAAGTCCATTACAACTGCGGTTTCTGTTATTTCAAGCTTGAGTGATTTAGGGTCAAGGTTATATTTGCTTATAAGGTCTGTGAATACCTTATGAATATTCAGGAAGTAAAAATCCCTCGGTGAAATATTTACGGAAATGTAAAGGTCCTCCTTGCCCTCATCCTTCCATTTACGGAGCTGACGGCAGGCAACCTCCCATATAAACAGGTCGACCTCTGAGATAAGACCGTTCTTTTCAAAAACAGGGATAAAATCGTTCGGCATAATACGTCCCTTTACAGGATGTATCCAGCGCACAAGCGCTTCTCCGCCAAGCATTTTTCCGTCAGAGGACATCTGCGGCTGAAGATACATCTGGAACTGCTCTTCCCTGATTGCCTTATCAAGCTCACTGATAAGCTCCTTTTCGTGCATAATATTACTTCTGAGCACGTCATCATAGTATGCCACACGTTTGTGATAATCGCCCTTTACGGAATTAATCGCCATCTTTGCACGGTCGCACATTACTGAAACAGGAAGAGATGTATTCTTGATTTCATATATGCCCATGTAGTTTATCATCTGATAAGCTGAGCCCGTATCGCCTATACACGAAAACGGCTTCTGAATTTCATCTGCATACTTTTTTTCGTCAAAATCATTCTTTAAAATCAGTATTCCGAAAATATCGTTTCCGATACGGCCGTATACAAGCGAATTATTCAGATTGTTTTTCAGAATTTCCGCATAGCTTGTAAGCACATTATCACCATGCTTAGTTCCGAAAAAGTCATTTATCATCTTGAAATCCTTGATGTCAGTACAAATCATAAGAAGCTCTGATGATGAGTATTCATTGATATACTGCTCACATTTCTTATAGAAATATTCCTTATTGTATATGCCCGTAAGAGCGTCATGGGTAGCAAGATAATGTTCGTGTCTCAGCTTGCGGTAATCCGACGTAACGTCGTTTACTATGAAATATCCGCCCTGAATCTGCTTTTTTGTATCAAAAAGACGCTGAAACTGTATTTTCAGAATTATTTCTTCATTACCCTTATAAAAAGTCTTTTCTGTAATAAAGCTGTCTGATGAATTTGTATACTGCAATTCACACCACTGCGCAAAGCTCTGGTTTTCAGAGTTCTGCGGAGGGGAATTCTCAGCAATAAGCGATTTTACAGAATCATTGTAATAAAGAACCGCTCCTTCCTTATCAAGCACATACAGCCCCACTGACATATGCTCAGAAACCTGACTTAATGTCTTTGAAACGAGTCGCTGAGGCGTATAAACCAATGCACAATAGTAAATTACAAGACCTTCAATAATGTAACCCAGTACAGAAAAATCTATCGCTGCCTCTGTCATAAGAACGTTCATTATCATAAGGGCAGTCTGTACAACAGCTATAAGAAGATACTTTTTCCTGTAAAAAACAGGAGAATGGAACGCTCTGTAATACAGATTCGCAGCACCGAACAACGCCATGAGCATTACAAATACGAAATGTATGTAGAAAAACGGTGTTGGTTCTATGTAATAGTAGAGCTCTGTATTGAACAGCACACTTTCCTTTACTGTAAACTGATTTTCAAAGAAAATGTTAAGAAGCATGAAAACCGTGTCAAGCCCCAGAAGTGCATAAACCACCTTGACCTTCATTATCCTCTCAAACTCTTTCCCTCGCCCGATAAAGTAGGTCGTGAATTTGAAAAGGAAAAAAATCATCCAGTCCGCCATGGAAAAGTACAGACAGTAACACACGATTACAACCGTCCTGTCCGCCACAAGCAGAGAGACAAAGTTAACAAGCACTATTCCCAGGCCAAGCTCCAGGACAATGCGTACTATATCAGCAAGTTCACGTTTGTTTTTTTCTTTATATGTTTTGAATATGCATGCTCCGAACATAATCATTGCTAATATCATTGATACTGCTAGCAATAATTTCATTATATCACCTTACCAAAATTATTTTAAAGTTAAATTGCACATAATTATATTATAAATTATACCACATTTTATTCCAAATGTCAATAGAATACAAAAACATGTTACAAAAAAATAGTGATATCAACACAAAACAATAAGACAAATAAAACCGGCTCTGTCTGAAAACAGAGTCGGTTTTTAATGTTACTAAGCCTATTCAATAATCCTGTATTTACGCCTGAAAAAACCGTTTTTCGTAAGAAGAATACCGGTTTTATAGGTCATGCTGTCGGGCATATGTGCAAAAGGTTCTTCTCTGAACGCTCTCGCAGTGCAGTTTTTGCCTGCATACTGCCTTGCTTTATCAACGGCAATATCATAAAGCTTTCTGTACTCGCCCGTCTTTTCGCCATATTCCCTGTCGGGATACTGAGCGGACGCACTCGCAATTTTTTCAATGATGAGATTTACAAGCGCACTATGCCCCGGCTTTGCAAGAAGCTTTGCGAGCCGTTTTTCAGTTTTTTCGGTTACACCGTGCTTTTCAATGAATCTGCACATTTTGAAATCAGATGCCTCACGGGCAAGTTCAAGAAACACATCAACAGATTCCGACGTTGTATACTCAACATAATCGCTGTCAGCCATATATTTTTCGGGTACGCTGTTATAGTATCTGAGCGGTCTGAACTGCGAAAGCACAGCCAGAACAACTTCCTCGTCATTGCAGTATTCAGAAAGGCAGTTATATTTATCATTTATGATACCGAGCCAGTAGTCAATAAGCCTTAGGTCGCAAAACCCGTCAACCCAGAAATGACCCGTGTTTCCGTAGTTATACATATACGTTTCAACAGCAACGTCGCTGAATGTGACAGTAAAGGTGTTATCCTCGCCCTGACGGAAAACGAGAAGAAATCTGTCGCCAAATCTTTCCACCGAGGCAGATATATACCCGTCATAGTCCGTAAGGCACACGCCGTTAAGCTCGGGAGCGATGAAATTAAGAAAGCTTTCTGTGCAGTCGTTTGCAAGATATACTGCCCTGAATGCATTGTCATCATTTATAAATTCCACGCATTGCCCCTCGAGAAGTCTTGCAAGCTTGTAAAGTCCGTCAGGCATTGATTCGTCAAGACCCGAAAGAATACGTTCATATTCCTGTTTATTGTTCATATTCAGTTCCTGTTTTCAATAATGTATTTTTAGTCCGAAGTCTGTAGGTTTATACTATCATTTTATCAGATTGTGTTTTATATGTCAACGTACTGAAAGTGTTTCTGTAATTTCACCATTTTCTGAGCTCATGCGGACATCGTCTGATTTTCTGCAAAGCTCTCAGTTCAACGTAACATCCGCATTTTGCGCACATTCCGTTTATAAGTTCATCACAGCCAAGGCAGATGTCAAGCCGCTTGTGATACAACTTATCATCAGCTTTTTTCTCCTCCGACATCGTCATTTTAAGCTCGTCAATTGCTTTTTTAAGGTCTTTGGCGTCTGTTTCTGACAGCAGACAGCGCTTACACACCTTTTTCATTTGGTTATAACCTCAACGGAAATAACGGAACATGGCGGAACATTTATTGAAAGCCTGTTATCCTTTAATTCAACATTATGCGGCTTTGGGCATACTTTTATCTCTGCACCGAAGTCGTTGAAATCATGTGCATCACCTGTAAGAATACGCGCAGAAACTGATTTTACAGTCGCATCAGCAATACCGCAGTCTGCCTCATAGCTTTCAGTAAGTGAGCAGTTTGAAATGGTTATGTGGATTTTACCGTCCTTATCAACTGATGATGTCTGAGAAATCGCCTCAAAACTGCGGTTTTCGATTTTTTCGTTTTCAATAAAGCTGTAAATCAGCGTACTGTCGTGATGCGGGCGATACATCTCAAAAACGTAATATGTCGGAGTAAGTACCATTTCATCACCCTCTGTCAGAATTACAGCCTGAAGAACATTTACAATCTGGGCGATATTCGCCATAGTAATACGGTCGGAGTGACGATTGAAAATATTGAGATTGATTGCGGCAACAATTGCGTCACGCATTGTATTCTGCTGATACAGGAATCCAGGGTTAGTCCCCTCCTCCACGTCATACCAGCAACCCCACTCATCAACAATAAGTCCGACCTTTTTCTCAGGGTCATATCTTTCCATGATTGCAGAATGCTGATTTATCATACGCTCAATTTCAATAGTTCTGCCGATTGTGTCATAATAAAGCGCATCGTCAAATTCGGTTGCAGAGCCTTTTTTGCTCCAGTCACCCGTCGGAAGTGTGTAGTAATGGAAGGAAAGCCCCTTCATATGCCACGGACCTACTTTTTTCATAAGGACTTCAGTCCAGTTATAGTCGTCAGCATTGCTTCCGCTTGCGATTTTGTAAAGCTCATTGCCGCTGTAATTGCGGCAATAGGTCTGATAACGGCGATATTCGTCGGAGTAGTACTCAGGGAGCATATTTCCGCCACAGCCCCAGCTTTCATTACCTATGCCAAGATATTTTACCTTCCACGCCTTGTCCTGACCGTTTTTTCTGCGTAGCTCAGCCATCGGTGTCATATCGTCCGATGTCATGTATTCTACCCACTCTGAAAGCTCCTGTACCGTACCACTTCCGAGATTGCCTGAAATATACGGTTCACAGCCAATCAGTTCGCAAAGACGCATAAATTCGTGAGTGCCGAAGCTGTTGTCCTCAGTAACGCCGCCCCAGTGAGTATTAATCATCTTCTTGCGCTGTTCCTTGGGGCCTATGCCGTCCTTCCAGTGATATTCGTCCGCAAAACATCCGCCGGGCCAGCGCAGAACAGGTGTACCGATTTTTCTGAGCGCATCAATAACATCATTTCTTATGCCGTCTGTATTGGGGATTACAGAGTCCTCCCCGACGTAAATTCCGTTATAGATACATCTTCCGAGATGCTCGGAAAAGTGTCCGTAGATTTCCTTGTTGATATGACTTTTCCTGTCAAGGGGATTGACAATCATTTTAAGCTTTTTCATAAACGCTGTCCTTTCAGTATTTCTTTGAAGTTGTGATAATTTAATTTTACACCTTGACGAAATTTTTTCAATGATATATAATATTTTTATAACTGATATATCCTACGATTATAAAGGAAGATGATTCAATGCAGCTACACACATTGGGGATAGATTACCACCACAGCAGTGATTTTTCAATTGAGCGTCCGAACGGCTCGGGTGATAATCTCATCATTATTTTCAAAAGCGTGGCAGAAGTGAGGACAAACGGCGAATATACCGTAACAGCGCCCGATACGGCGATTGTGTATTCAAAGAAATTTCCGCAGTATTATCGTGCCTGCGCTGACGAATTCATAAACCACTGGATACACTTTGACATTGAGGATAACGAGGAATTTTTAAGTCGTGTGCAACTGCCGATTAATACGATTGTCACTATTCCCGATATAGACACCGTTGAAAAACTCCTCATGCAGCTGAGTCTCGAAGCTGTTTCTGACAGCGCAAACAAATCAGAATGCATCGACCTCCTGCTCAGGCTTATCATTGCAAAGCTTGGCGGCAAAGTGAAAACAGGTCACAGCTCCCATCATTACGATGAGCTTCGCAATCTGCGTGCTGAAATATACCGCAACCCCGCAAAATCCCGCTCGATTGCGGAATTTGCGGAAATGATTTCGCTCAGTCCCTCGCATTTTCAGGCACTTTACAAAAGTGAATTCGGCATAAGCTGTTATGAAGATGTACTCAGAGCACGTCTTGATATGGCGAAATACTATCTTAAAAATACAGTCCTTCCGATAAACAGGATTGCGGAGTTATGCGGATATGAAAACGATGTGCATTTTATCCGTCAGTTCAAGGCACGGACAGGCATAACAGCAGGTGAATACAGAAAACGCCACAGAATGCTGTGACAAACACGCCTCAGATTTTCCAGTGGATATGTATTTCTCGCCCGATATTCTCATCGACAGTGCCTATTTCGATAAAGTCGATAAATTCATCGACAATACTGCGGTCAAGGCTTTCAATGTGTATACAGCTTTCGATTAAAGCTTTATTAAACTCAGCGTTTTCAGAAGTGCTTTTAAGCTTTTCTATCTGCTGAGTGACCTCATGTATCTGCTCTGAGAGCGTGTGCTCCTCTTCACTGAGACTTTCACGGAACAATGAATAGTCCTCATCGGAAATTTTACCGTCAAGCTTATCCTTATACATCATGACAAGGCGCTCCTGTGCAGAGCTGTGCTTGCATTTCAAAGCCGACAGCTTTTTTTCAAGCGATTCAAGATGCTCAGCGTTTACATCAGTAATATGAATATCAGAGGGCTTGCAATACTGAGCAATAATCCTGTTTAATTCGTCGAGTATCTTCTGTTCAAGCACCCTTCCGCTGACAGCCGATTTATTCGGGCAGTTCATCGCGCCCGTCTTACAGGTGGCGCACTGAAGCCCGTAATACTTTATAGTCCTTGATTTGTTATAATAAACATTGCGTTTCATGGGGCGCTGACAGACAGCGCATCGCACCTTTCCCGAAAGAGGCGAAAGCTCGCCTGAATACTTCCCCGCTCTCGCATGACTATTAATGCGCTCCCGTGTCCTGTGCCATGTTTCATTGTCAATCACAGCCTCATGGGTATCGGGAATGCGTATCCATTTATCCTTGTCCACTTTCTTTCTCTTTTTGTTCTTATAGCTGACATGATGCGTTTTTCCCTGTACAAGCGTTCCTGTATACACTTCATTTGCGAGTATTCTTGCAATTGTGGACTGTGTCCATAGTCCTTTGGAATTACCCGACTGTGCATTGCAGTTTACATACCTTAAGCCTTTCTGCCGTTTATATTCAGTCGGGCTTATAACGCCGTCTTCATTCAGTCGCTGAACGATTCTGCGGTATCCCTCACCCTCTGCGTACATTTCAAAAATCCGCCTTACAACAGGCGCTGTTTCCTCGTCAACTATAAGGTGATGCTTGTCATTCGGGTCGATTTTATAGCCGTATGGCGCAAATGAGCCGATAAACTGTCCCTGCTCACGCTTATATGCGAGTGTTCTGCGTATCTTTGACGAAATATCCTTAACGTACATTTCATTATAGGCACTTGCAAAAAGTCTCATAGTGCCGTAGCTTTCGCTTTCTGTATCGGCATTGTCGGCAACTCCTATAAATCTTACGCCCCATTCAAGAAACTTATCGTTTATATACTGCTCAATCACAATAGTATCTCTTGAAAATCTCGACTGGTCCTTGCAGAGAACTATATCAATATTCCCGTTTTCGCAGTCACGGAGCAGTCTTGTAAACTCGGGACGGCTGCGGTCTATGCCGCTGTAACCGTCATCGCAGTAAATGTCGTAAATCTCCCAGTTACGCTCATTGCAGTAAGCACAGAGCATTGATTTCTGATTCTGAATACTGCGGCTGTCATTGTCTGTTGATTTGTCCCTGTCCTCGATTGACAGGCGGCAGTATATTCCGACTTTCGGCAATTGTCTCACCCCGCAAAATATTTTTTCAGCCTTGAATCAACAAGCTTCTGAACTTTCTCAGTAACAAGCTTTTTCATTTTCTCATTATCCGTCATCGTGAAAATATTTATAATATGTATCGGTGCTTTCATTGTAACTCCCCCGTTTTATTTCTCAAAGCCATGTTTAATCTGACTCCCCATGTCCTGCGTCAAGGACGATAACGGGTTTATCGTTCTGTGCAGAGCCGATTGCGGGGAGCGAGTTTTCTTCCATGTGACGATATGAAAAATATACCGCTACGCCGCACACAGCAAGAGCCGAAAGGGTTGCCGCAAATCTCTTTACAATTCTTTTACTGGTTGTATTCATAATAAACACCTGCTTTTTTATAAAACTTGTCTTTAGATGTTTATGAAAACTACTGTATATTTATGCATACAAAAAGCACTATCCTATGATAAGGATAGTGCTTTGTCAGTTATTTTCCTTTAAGCTCTGCGAGTTTGTTTTTTAAGGCTGTATACGCAGTTTCAACGTCGTCAATATCTGACACCGTCTTTTCCATAGGACAGATATCGTTTCCCTGTCTGTTGATAATTTTTTCTGTCAGCGTATCAAAGCTGAATGGGATTGATTTCATTCGTAGAAACTGCCTTGCCGCCTCGGACATTACACGTCCGTGAACAGCTGTCACGCCCATTTTCACAAAGAGCATAGCCGCGGCTTTTCCTACTATAATATCTGCCGCAGAGTAACCTGAAAAATCAGTTCCGCCTTCGATTATTTCAATAAGCGGTGAAATCCCGCGCCCGTCAAAGAGGGTACATATTCCCTCTTTACAAAGGCATACCGAACGCTCCCCAAGCTGTTTTACAGCCTGCTCCAGATCAGTCATTACCGTTTTCCTTTATGAGCATTTTTCTAAGAGCCATGATAATGACAGGTACTGCAATAATCTGTAATGCAAGACCTGCAAAGCCTGTCTGTATCTGAGACCATACCATCTGAGGACTTATTGCTGAATAGTTCTGCACAGCAAATGCAAGACCCATGAACACTCCTCTTCCGCAAAGCTGTGCAAGCACAACAGCAGGAACAGACCAGAGACAGTTTTTTGAAATCCTGTCCGCAAAAAGTCCTGATACAACCGCAAAAACTGCAAGTTCTGCCATCATAAACGGCAGACGCTCTGCTGTCGGCATAGGTGTACCTACCGCAAGAGTAAGCACAAAGCTTATAAGTGGTGAAGTCATGCCAACCGCAACGCCCCATTTAGTTCCGAGCAGACAGCCGCCTATAAGAACGGGCAGATACATAGGCATGAGCATTGCGCCGCCCGACTGTCCGAGTGCGATATGCACAAGCTGCGGCAGCATAACTGCTGAAAACGCAAGCAGTGCTGAAATTATTGTCTTCACTGCAATTCTTTTTCTAAAAGTCAGTCCTCTTGATTTTAATACATTTTCTATCATTTTTTCTCCCACCTGTTTTCAATTTTTTTATCTTTTCAGATTACAACCTCAAAGCTTACAATTCCGTTTTTGTATTTTACATTTATTGTTCCCTTATGGAGCGAAACAATTTCATTTGCAATTGAAAGTCCGAGACCAAAGCCTTCCTTTTCGTCTGAATGAGACTTATCCGCACGGTAAAAACGCTCAAAAAGATGCGGAATATCTGCTGTATCAAAGTTTTTGCACGGATTTTCACATCTGAGCATGATTTTGTCCTTTGCGGACTTAAGCGTCATTTTTATAACCGAACCGTCATCGGAATATTTAAGTGCATTATCAAGAAGTATTCCGACAAGCTCGTCAATCTTATCGGCATTACCCGTATAGCTTAAATTTTCCTGTATCTGCGTTTCAATCTGCTTTTCCTCTTCAAACGCCCTGCTTTCAAAGTAAAGTGCCGCATTTTCAACAATCCGGCTTATATCGAATTTTTTGAAGTCTGAATTTATTCTTTCAGGCGTTGAAAGCCTTGTTAAAGTCAGCATTTCGTTTACAAGTCTGCTCATTTTCTGTGCCTGAACGCTGATACATTCCGTCAGTCTGTCGCCCGAATTCTTCTTTTCCATAAGCTCTGTTGTTGCCGTGATGACAGTTATAGGCGTTTTCAGCTCATGGCTCGCATTTGAAATAAACTCCTTCTGTTTGCGGTAGCTCTCGGAAATAGGCGTTATAACCCTGCCCGACATGAAATAAATAAGCACAAGCATAAAAATAAACATACATCCGCCCGAAACCGCTGAAGTTATCATAAGCTTGTTTGTGTTTTCCTCAGAGCGGCTGTTGCATATATAGGAATGGACTATGTATTCATCGGTCTCCGTCTGCGTCTTTTCAAATTCCGTACCGTCAAAAATCACAGAGCCGCCTTCACTTTCAGCAAGCTTTACAGCCGTTTCAGGAGTAATGTCAGCAGAAATATTTCCCCTGTTTACCTCAATCAGATTATTCTGCTTGTCGGAAACTGAATAAAAGCATTCGTATGTATTGAGTATTTCAGGCACTCCCGCAGGGAAAATCTCATCAAAATCACGGCTGAGTGCAACAAAGTTTTCAGATGCCGCAACGGACGCATCTTCAAGATACTGAATTTCGATGCTTTCAAGCTCCAGAACTACATCACTTCCCGGGAGCACCTTGTCGTCATTACTTGTTGAAGCCCACCAGACCTTCGACACATAAAAGCAGTCCTGTGAAACTCTTGTAATGTCCGTACTTACAGGCTGGCCATCGAGGTAAAAGTCAGTTGTGGTTGTAAAATCTACGGCAACCTTTGTATTGTCGTTATTGAATTTATATTCCTTGTGGATATATGTGCTTTTGCCGCTCTCGTCGGGCAGCTCGAAGAATATTCCGCCGCCTGCGCAGTACCATGTCGCTGTTTCGTCTGTACAGCTTATAGTACCGTTTAAGCTTATTCTTTTTATAGTGTGAGGATTTCGTGGAATTATTGTGTCACCGTTTATATCGGTTTCCATCTCATCAAGGACTAAAACTTCGCTTGCCATATCCCATGTATTTGAAAATGCCGTCTGAACCAGCATGTCCGACGCTGTTTTAAGCTCGTTGTTATAGGAAAGCTGCATGAGAATATTGAGCACCAGCAGCATCACGAATATGACAGTAAAAGTAATACCCGATGAGAGAATAAAAAACTTTTTCCTGAGTCTTTTAATTTCCTTATCCATTCTTTTTCTCCTTAATTGTGTAACCGAGTCCTCTTGCAGTTGAAATATGTATCTGAGAACCCACAGCCTTCAGTTTTTTTCTCAGGAACGAAATATAAACCTCAATCGAGTTATATTCTATATCAGCGTCATAGCCCCAGATTTTCATAACAAGGCCTTCCTTTGAAACAACCTTGCCGTAATTTAAAATCAGAAGCTCGATAATGTCGTATTCCTTTTTGGAAAGCTTGACCTTTTTTTCTCCGCTGTACATCTCATGAGTTTCCTTATCGAGCACGATATCTGCAAATTTCATGTCATTGTCAACAAGAGTTTTTTCCTTTCGTCTTGAAAGCGCCCTTATTCTCGCAAGAAGCTCCTTTGAGTTGAACGGCTTTGTAAGATAATCGTCAGCGCCATTGTCAAGGCCGCATACCTTATCCTCAATTTCGGATTTCGCAGTAAGCATTAAAACAGGAACACTCATCTTATTCTCACGGATTTTTGAAAGAACCTCAATTCCGTCCATTAAAGGAAGCATTACATCAAGAAGTATCAGGTCATATATTCCCGAAAGCGCATTATCGAGCCCGCTTTCCCCGTCATATGCAACATCTGTGTAATACCCTTCCATAGACAGCAGTTCGGAAAGTATCATTGCAAGGTCCTTTTCGTCTTCAACAATAAGTATTCGCATATAATTCTCCGTTCCGCGTTTTCACACGCATTTTTTTCGTAATACTATTATACCACATACAGTCAATATAAGTAAAGTCAATAAGGAAAAAAGCACGTCTTATTCAGACGCGCTCTTTTAAGGGGTTATATATGGTAAATTATGAAAAAATCGTAAGTTATAGTCGGGTCAGAAATAATGTGCCGACGGTTTATACAAACACAATACACTTTGAAAATCCGGTTTTCTGCTGCAACGGATTTTCTAAAACCGTTCTGCCGGCACATTTTATCCTGAGTCCCTTGGAGAAATTAACTGTACCCTCAACATTGGAGGCACATTATTAAACTTTGCCTTTGTTATACTGCATGGCTTTTAAAAGTCAGTGTATAACGGATTTCGTTACAGAAAACTGAATCTGAGCGGTTTTCTGCGCTTCTATCATAATGCGAATGTCGTTGTGATCCCAGGTGCAAATTCGCATTGTCTGCACCCGTATTTTTTATACCCTCAAATGTAATCTTTATTTTCTGCCTCACTGAAGTCTGTATCAGTCCCGATGACATCAGCAGCTTAACCCGACTGTTTCAGCCTGTATTACGGCCGTCCCCCCGACTTGCCGTATTCATAATCGGATAAATCTGCCAATGCCATATTATAAAGGACTGTTTATTCCTTCCCGAAAGAGTTTACCGAATCTTTTTTTATTTCGGTTTTAACAGAAAGTAAAGTTTTTTGTGATTTTAAGACGTCTTATATCCTCTCTACGTTTATTAATATATCACATAAACCTTGAAAAAACCTTAATAATTTTTAGTTTTTTTTAAGTTTTCAGAAATTTTTGCATAATTTATATTAAAAATCGCTTTCAGAAAACAAGAAAACTGCCCAAATACACGCTTTGAGCAGTTTTTATAAAAAATAATTTTATTTCAGAAAAATTTTTCTATATTCAGTTTTTCTGTTCGCAGGAAAGCTTTTCCTCAGCAAGCTCACTGTGAACCTTTTCAACCTTATCACGATTTTCCATGAACACAACAACAATCAGAGGGTCAAAGTCCTGACCGCTTCCCTGCTCAATAATCTCAAAGCATTTGTCCATCGGCATTGCGTCACGATAACAGCGTTTTTCAGAAATTGCGTCAAAAACATCGGCAACTGCCATGATTCTTGCGCAAAGCGGAATACTGTCGCCCTTGATTCCCTCTGGGTAGCCGTTGCCGTTCCACTTTTCATGGTGAAATCTTGCAACGTCACACGCCATTTTCCTGAAATTATCATCGCCGAGATTTGAGAAAGTCTCCTGAATAATATCTGCACCGTTTGCAGAATGCTTCTTCATTTCCGCATATTCCTCATCAGTAAGCTTTCCCGGCTTGCGCAGTATTGCGTCGGGAACGGAAATTTTTCCGATATCATGCATTGGTGCCGCTTTTAAAAGGTTTGTGATATAGTCCTTTGTGAGAATATCCGTGTGACATCTGTGTTCAAGAAGACCGTCGGCAATAATCTCAACATAGCGGCTTGTACGCTTTATATGACCGCCTGTACTGTTATCACGGTTTTCTATGAGGTTTGCAAAGCTCATGACAGTTTCAGTATGATAATATGAAAGCTCTCTTAAGGCAGGGTCTTCGAGATTCATATATATACCGAGAATGAATACTGTTACAGCTATACTTGAAATAAGCATTTCAGGGAACGACATCTGTATTCCCGTAACGCAGATAAGTACAATAAGATATGTAAAGATACTTGCTCTTTTATTGTTTTCAATGTAATTCCAGCGACGGAAGAATACGCCGAGTGAAAGAAGTGTATATATCGCCGCCATTATATAACATGTATAGGCGGGCATTCCCATTGAATAGTATGTGGTGTCACCCTTTACATATTCAAGGGAACCAATGTTGAAAACAACAAACCCTATATTGATCAGAAAAGGCGCCAGAAAAACAACACGGTATATCTTGTTTTTAGTCATCGCACCCGTTATATCAAGCATATACAGAAACAATGCAAAAATAACCGAGTCAAGACAAATCAGATACAATGCGTGCAGCACCGTATTCACAGCAGAACTTACTACATCACGGTTATTTACCGTATAGGCGGTTGCTCCGTCGAGTGCAACGCTTAAAATACCGAGTATCAGCAAAGGCACAAAAAATGTCTTGTGCTGATTTCCATTGTATTTTTTACGTCCGCGCAGGTAAACAAGCGCAGTATACAGCAAGACGACAAGACAGCCCGTCTGCAACTTTATAAATTCCATTTCCCCTCACCTTATTTCAAAAGCTTTTGTTTTGTAACGTTGGTTTTATTATGCCACAAAAGTGACTGATTGTCAATACACAAGTGGGCATTTTACGCTTTTAATGACTCTGCTTTCAACAAATAATTGTATTTTCAAAACTTTATTATGCAATATACACAAACACTGTAACTTCAATTTCAGCTTGTTGCTAAATATTTTGTTAAGTTTATACCAATTTATTGACATAAACTTTGACAGCTATTATACTATATAATACAGAAATATTTATTCAGGTAAAGATGAGAAAATCAAGGAGGAATTAACTGTGAAATTCAAAAAAATTGCGGCGTTTCTTACAGCCGCGTGTATGCTTGTGCCTATTGGTATGTCATACACAAATTACAGCTCAGTTACTGTTTCTGCTGCACAGATTGACTGGGACCCTTATTTTGACCATGACGCATCGTGGTATTCATCGTCAGAGGCTACTGCATTTGCTGATGAAATTATCCAGTATCAGCTTTCTGACGGCGGCTGGCGTAAGGAAATGACAAATACTTCGGTTACAGGCTCATGGGCGAAGTCAACAATTGACAATGAGGCTACAACCTCGCAGATAATCTATCTTGCAAAGGTTTACAACCAGACTAAAACTGAAAAATACAAGACAGCGTGTCTTAAGGGTATCGACCTGCTCATAAACGGACAGTACAGCAACGGCGGCTGGCCACAGGTTTTCGACGACGCAGGAACTTACCATGCGCACATTACATACAACGATACCGCTATGGTGCGTGTTCTTGAAATCATGCAGGACGTTGCCGCAAAGACAGGCGACTTTACATTCGTTGACAACAGCTATGCTGCCCGTGCAAACACAGCCGTTGAAAAGGGTGTTAAGTGTATCCTTGACACTCAGATTACAGTAAACGGCGTTAAGACTGCATGGTGTCAGCAGCACGATGAAACAACTCTGGAGCCTGCTTCAGCAAGAGCCTATGAGCTCCCGTCTATCAGCTCATCGGAGAGCGTTGGTATCGTAAACTTCTTAAAATCACTCGATAACAAAAGCAATGAAATAATCCGCAGTATCAATGCGGCTGTAAAATGGATGGACAGTGCAACACTTTATGGCATTGAAATCCAGAGCTACACAAACAGCGACGGCGAGTCGGACAAAAAGGTTGTACAGAACGCAAATGCTGATCCAATCTGGGCGAGATTCTATTACCTTACTGACGGTGTGACACCGATGTTCGTAAGCCGTGAAAGCGTTGCGGCTGACAACTGGGACCACATCGGTGCTGAAAGAAGAACAGGCTATTCATGGTATGGCACATGGCCAAAGAAGCTTATTGCCGCAGGTTATCTTGAAGAAAATCCAGATGAACCTGTTACACCGCCTGTTTCTGCAACATATCCGAACAACCTCTATGTAGGCTATTCTTCACAGCAGAATAACTACGGCACAATCCAGGAGGCTGTTAATGCAGCGGCTAAAATCAACCCTTCATCTGAAGACCAGAGAGTTGCAATCCATATTGCTCCGGGTACTTACCGTGAACAGGTTATTGTAAACACTCCATATATAAGCTTTGTAAACGACAATCCGTCTGAACAGGTTCTTATAACATGGTACTACGGTATCGGTTACAAGTATTACAGCGTTGGCAGCGACGGCTATTACAACGCAGACAACGCAAAATCCAAGTCTGCAAAGCTTGAACCGACTACACGCTGGGGTTCAACTGTCGGACTCAAGAGCAAGGCAAACTATTTCCGTGCGGAATACATTACATTCGAAAACTCATTCAACAGATACGTTACTGCTGAAGAAATCGCCGACGGCGTTGAGCCATCGGGCAGCCAGTCAATTACTTTTGACAGAACTGCATCAGGCGCTGACGTTACAAGCAAAACTGCAACTGAACGTGGTGCGGCAATTGCAATCGACGGCAATTACAGCGAATTCTACAAGTGCGACTTCCTCGGCAGTCAGGACACTCTCTATGCAGGCAGTGCAAACGGATATTTCAAGGAATGCTTTGTTCAGGGTAACACAGACTATATTTTCGGTAACGGAAGTCATGTCTTTGAAAACTGTGAGCTTCGCTTCGGCGGTTACAGTTCAAGTGCGGCAGGCGGATATATCACAGCTCACAAGGGCACAGGCGGATATCTCTTCTACAACTGCGATGTTACTGCAAACAGCGCTCTTACAGTAAAAGCGGGCTATTTCGGCAGACCATGGGGCGCTGAGGCTAATGTTGCTTTTGTAAACACAGATTTACAGTATGAAGACATTATCACTCCTGCTGGCTGGTATAAAATGAGTAATAACGCTCCTGAAAATGCAAAATTCAAGGAATACAACACAAGAGTTAACGGAACAGCCGTAAACACATCAGGCCGTACGGCAGGAACTGTTCTTTCATCGGAAACAGGCCTTACTCCTACTGACTATTTCGGCGGCTGGGTTCCTTACTACTACAACAGAGCAGATGTTCCTGTAAACCCAGGCAAGACAGGTGCGGTTATTGATACAGCCTACAAGTATACAATCAAAAATGTCGGAAGCGGACTTAACCTTGAAGTAAAGGACAGCGTTGCCGCTGACGGTACAGACGTTCAGCAGGGCACAAAGGGTGCAGGAGGCTGGACTTTTGAGGACGCCGGAAACGGATATTACAGACTTTATTCTGAAGTCGGCGACGGAAAGACTTATCTCCTTGACCTCAGCATGGGCGCTGTTGAAAACGGTACAAATATCGGTATCTGGAGCGATACAGCGTGTGACGCACAGCTTTTCAAATTCGTTAAAAACAGCGACGGCTCCTATACAATCTGCACTAAGGTTACAAACGACCAGAGCTGTCTCGGCGTCGGCTCGGGTTCAAAGGAAGAAGGCGCAACTGTTATTCAGTGGGCTTGCGACGGCTCAGACAATCAGAAGTGGACACTCAGCGTCAAGGTTGACCCTGTGAGCGGAAACCTCGTTAAAAACCTCGTTGTAAACGACGCTGACAACTATATGGACTGGAAAATCGACACTTCAGTCGCAGTCGGTGACCTTGTATTCGGCGACAGAGACTTTACTTACGTTTCATTCCCTGAGGAGCTTATCGGCTCAGAGGCTATTCTTACAGCTTGTGACTCAAAGGCTGCAACTGGTGATGTTGCAACATTTGAAGCAGGTGAAGACTGTATTGCATATGTTGCTCTTGACACAAGAGTTACAGCCGTTCCTTCATGGCTTTCAGGCTGGAACAAAACAAATCTTACAGCAACAA
The DNA here is from genome assembly GCA_964621265.1 of uncultured Clostridium sp. Taxonomy (GTDB): domain Bacteria; phylum Bacillota; class Clostridia; order Oscillospirales; family Ruminococcaceae; genus Porcipelethomonas. Next base: position 51,896 of record CAZULQ010000005.1, read on the forward strand.
GCAACAACGACGTTACATTCGCTTTCTACTTAAAGGAATTTGCAAAGGGTGAAACAGTAACTCTCGGCGGAAACGGTCAGACAGCTTCATGTGTAAACTATACTGCTTTTGTTTCTCCTGCACCTCATGTTATCGGTGACGTTAACCTTGACGGCAGCTTTGACGTTGCAGATATTGTGGCATTACAGACATGGAACGTAAAGACAAGTGAACTTGCTGACGGTAATGCGGCTGATATGAACGCTGACAGAGTTATAAATGTATTTGACGTAATTATTCTCAGAAGAGCACTTCTTTCAATCAACTAAAACACAAAAATAATGGCAGGCACTTTTAATAGTGTCTGCCGTTTTTTATCTTAAAATGAGATGATATGCAATATTTTAAACACAATTTCACATTGTTTGTGAGGTTTTTTAGTGATATAATTATAACATAAAGTATATGGGGCTTTATACCAAGGAGGTAAATTATGAAAAAATTCACACGCATGGGCAGAGGAATTATTCTTACACTTACTCTGCTTTTCTCATGGATGCTGCCGCTTTTCGGATACGGAAATGCTGACATTGCCGTATCTGCGGCATCTGTGGACTATCCACCAGTTCTTATGAACTTAGCGTCCAAAGACAATTCAACCGTACTTACAGAAAACGGCACAACTGACGGCTCAGGCCTTTCTATGAAGGCTCTCGGAAGTGACCTTTCACCGTCATGGAGATTTGACCGTGTCGGTTCTGACTCAAATGGTACTTATTTCAAGCTTACAAACGCTCAGTCGGGCAGACTTTTAACTCCGCTCAACTACAATGTTTCAGCGGGCGCAAGCGTTGTAGTTTACGGCAGCGAATCAGCTCAGTCACAGCACTGGTATGTTGTTCCTGTAAAGAATGACCGTTTAGGAAACGGACTTTACTACAAAATCGTAAACTACTCAAACACTTCCCTCGCCCTCACTCAGGGTACATCGGGAATGACTCTCGCAAACTACACAGGCGCTGACAATCAGCTCTGGCTCCTTAATGCTGACGGTCTTCAGGGCTTTGCGGGATACTGCAAAAACGACAACACAAACAATATCAAGGCAGGCAGTATCGGCGGTCTTTTCGGTGAAGTAGTTGAAGTTTCAACCTTTGCTGACCTTAAAAAATATGCAACATCAGATACTCCTTACACAATCATCGTAAACAAGAACATCAGCGTTACAGAGCTTAACTTAAACGGTGAACGCTACATGTGTTCAGCAGGCAGAATCTATGTTCACAGCAACAAGACTATCATCGGCAGCTACAGTGCCAACACATTATTCAACGTTCAGTTCTGTACTTCTTCAAGCAGCGGCACAGGCGACAATATTATCATTAAAAACTTTGATATGCAGCACGACGCTGAATCAAACAACAACGACTCAATTGTTTGCTACTTCGGCTCAGGTCAGAACATCTGGGTTGACCATGTAACATTCACAGGTCATGATAATTACGGTTATGCACCTCAGACAGGCAAGGTTGATGAAGACAAGTTCCTCGCATGCTGCTATGATGCAGACTACTGCACAGTTTCAGACTGTTCATTCGGCGCACACAAGTATGGTCTTATCTTAGGCTATCCTGCTGATGACGCAAACAGCAAGAACAATTACGACGGTTTCCCTCGTATGTCAATTATCGGCAACAAGTTCTATCAGACTGAAACAAGAGGTCCCGGACTTATGAGATGGGGTTATTTCCACTCACTCAACAACTATGTAAACCAGTTCAGCATGGGCTATACTGTTCACAGCGGATGCGATATCTACGCTGAAAACTGTGTATACGAAAACGGCGGAAACGTTATCTGCGACTGGAACTCTGTAACATATCCGGGCGCTTACGCTGAATCAGGCTCAACCTTCTCAGACTGTGGCAGAACAGTACAGGGCGCTGACTCAAATGCTACTTCAAGCGCAAGCTCATGGAGACCAAAAAACAACTACGACTATAAATCACTTACTGCCGCAAATGCAAAGACATACTGCTCAAATTACAGCGGTCGTCAGACATCAAAGTCAAACATGATGTATCTCAGATTCGCAGGCAAGGGCGTTCCAAGCGCAGGCTATACTGAAGTTCCGAATGCACCTGTTGCGGCAACATTCACAGAGGGTGCGGCATACAGAATCAAGAATGTAAACTCAGGTCAGTATATGCAGGTTGCAGGCGGTACTGCTGCAAACGGCACAAACGTTCAGCAGTGGGGCGACAACAACAAGGCAGTGCATGAAATCTGGAAGTTATACAGCGCTGGCGACGGCTATTACTACATTGCTTCATGCGTAGGCGACGGCGGTACTTATGTACTTGACGTTGCAGGAAAGAAAACAGCAAACGGTACAAACATTGACATTTATCAGTACAACGGCGGTACAAACCAGCAGTTTATGCTGACTTCAAACGGCGACGGCTCATACAAAATCCGTACAAGAGTTACAGGAGAAGCTTCAGCAGTTGAAATTGCAGACGCTTCAACTACTTCAGGCGCAAACGTTCAGCAGTGGGAAGTAAACGGCGCTAACTGCCAGGACTGGATTTTAGAACCTGTTACTGACCCTGGCGTTGCAATGGACATCAAGTATGTTTACACATTTGAAAATGTAAACTCAGGTCTTGTTATGGAAGTTGTAAACGGCGCTATGGAAGAAAACTCAAATGTTCAGCAGTGGGGTGTTAACGGTGCTGACTGTCAGAAGTGGATTCTCAAGGAATTCGGCTCAGGCAACTATTACTGGATTCGTTCATTCCAGGACCCTGCTTTCGCACTCAAGGCTGAAGGCAGTACAGACGGAAGCAACATTGACATTGTGTCATACAGCACAAAGGACAGCGCACAGCTTTTCCGCTTTACTAAAAATCTTGACGGTTCATACAGCATTATAACTCATGCTTCAAAGGACGCTTGTCTTGTTGAAGTAGGAAGCGCATCAACAACTGCGGGTGCAAGCGTTATTCAGTGGTCACCGACAAACAACAACTGCCAGAGATGGAATGTTGTAACATCAGTTACTACTACAACTACCACAACAACAACAACTACTACTACAAAGGCAACAACAACTCCTGCTACTACAACCACAACAACTACTACAAAACCTGTTACAACAACACCTGCAACAACCACAACAGTAAAGGTTACAACAACTGTTCCAGTTACAACTACAAAGGCTACTACTACAACTACAACTGCGGCAACAACTGTGAAGGTAACAACAACTACTACAACTACTGCCGCTACAACAACAAAGCCTGAAACAACCACAGTAACGACAACAACATTGCCTGTTGCAACAACAGTCAAGGAAACTACTGTTGTAACAACTTCAACAGCTAAAACAACAACTGCTCCTGTTACAACAATTACTGTGACAACAACACCGACAGTTACAGAACCTGAGGTATTCCCTGAGGGTGAGCTTTACGGCGACGTAAATCTTGACAGCGAAGTTGATATTGCAGACGTTGTTGCAATCAATATGTATCTTCTCAATCCGGAGGCAATGCCGCTTAACATTAACGCAAAGGCAAATTCCGACTGCGAGAGAAACAATTTAATTGATGCAACAGACAGCACAATGATTATGAACTATGTTGCAATGATTATTGAAAAGATTCAGCTCGGAAAGGCCTGATATTCAATATAGCAAAAATGGGTACTGAGAATTAACGCTCAGTACCCTTTCTTTATGCATTTATTTTTCTGTATAAAAAAGTATGCACTCCAAAGTTTAAACTCTGGAGTGCATACTTTAGGGGGGATATATTTTCATTTTATTTATGAAAGAAGTTATCAAAATTAAATATTGCCTTATTTAAGGCTTCGTCTTAGTACATTTATATTATATACTATTCCGAAAAAAAAATCAATGGTATTTTGCATTATTTTTATTGCATATTATATCCTCTTTTTCACATTACAAACAGAATGCACAATTACAGAGTTATATATTGACAAAATTATGGTACTGTGTTATAATAAAATCAGTTAAGAAAAATCAGGAAGGATGTGAATAAGTTTGGCTCCAACAAACAAGGAAACACATGCAGAGCGAATCAAAAAACTCAGGTCTGCTATGACCATAGGCTACAATGCGCTTATTATTGTTGTAGTTATCATACTGTGCGCCTTCATAATCGGAAGAACATCGTCTGTTATGGAAAACAAGGTTGAAGACCTTACATCTGCACTTAATGTTCAGCTCAAGCTTAATATTCAGAACTATCTTTCAAAAATGGAAACAACAGGTACTCTGATTTTCGCAACCCCTGAGGTTTATGAATATGACGCTTTGAATCCGACTGTTGATGAATATGAAGCGCTCAATATTGAAGATAAAATCGGCGACAAGCTCATGGAGCTTTGCAATATGGAAAACTATGTCGATTTCGGTATAGTTTACAGAAACAATCACACAACGGGCAAAATCTCAAACGGCACAATCAACCTTTTCGGTGACAAGCTTTACTCCGAGCTTGAATCGATTATTACGAGAGAACGTACCAACGACGGCTGGGCTGCGGGCTGCTTTGATGATTACAAAAGAATCTATTACGTTAAGCAGGTAAATGAAAATACACTGTTTGTTGCGTCTTTCTATACTTACGAGCTTGCAAATGTGTTTGTGTTGCCTGAAGATATGGAGGATATGACGGTAAGACTTGTCAGTCAGGAAAATGACATAATCTATTCTTCCGATGAAAATGAAATCGGTACGAAGCTCCCCCAAAAAATCGTTGAGAGAGTTGATGATTATTCATATGCTGCTGTCATGGACGACGAATATCTCGTTACTATCAACAACTGCGGTGACAGCTGGCGTGTTATAAGCACAATTCCGAAGAGCATCATTTTAAATGAAATGAATGATATTCAGCTGAGCACAACGCTTATTGCATGTGCTGTGGCTGTACTCGCCATTGTTTTCAGCTGTATTCTTTCATCAAAGCTTACAAACCCTGTAAATACAATGGTTACTGACCTTGACACAAAGGCTCGTCTTGACAGACTTACAGGTATCAACAACAAGCGTGCATTTGAAGAAGAGGTTGAACAGATAATCTCTGACGGCAGATATATCAAGCGCAAGGGCGTTTTGCTTATTATTGACGTTGACAACTTCAAGGGCGTAAACGACAATCTCGGTCACAGCTATGGTGACCTGGTTCTTGCAAATATCGGTAATATTTTAAGGAACACTTTCCGTTCTACTGACTGTCTCGGCAGAATCGGCGGTGACGAATTTGCTGTGTATATCAGCATTGACAAAAGCGAAGAAAAGGAATGCATGAACATTATAACATCAAAGTGCGAGGCGCTTTGTGAGGCATTCCGCAACAACTATACAGGTGACGACAACAACTACAAGATTTCAGCAAGTATCGGTGCGTCAATCACTCCTGACCACGGCAGTGAATTTGAAACACTCTATAAATGCGCTGACAAGGCTCTTTACTGCTCCAAGGAAAAGGGCAAGGATACTTACACAATTTATGACAATTCATTACAGGAAGCTGGTGAGCCTGATGAAACTTAAAAAAATCGCCGCAGCAGGTATCATTGCTGCAATGCTTTCAACTGCAACAGCCTGCAATGATGAAACAGTTGTCACAACACACGAGGAAGCTGTCAACATTTCATTTTCGTGGTGGGGCAATGACGCCAGAAACGAATATACCATGCAGGCTATCGAGATATTTGAAGAGCTGAATCCTGATATAAATGTTATATGCAACTACTCTGAATGGTCGGGGTATCAGGTGAGAAACAATGTCCAGATGGTTTCAAACACTGAGGCTGATGTCATGCAGATTAACTTTGCATGGATTGAGCAGTATTCCCCGAAGGGTACGGGATATTATGATATAAACAAGCTTTCTGATTATATTGACCTTTCATGCTTTACTGAAAACGACCTTTCATTCGGCATGAAAAACGGCTATCTCAATGCCATTCCGATTGCGCTCAACACCCAGACTGTGTATGTAAACAAAACTATTTACGACCAGTACGGGCTCGATATCCCGACAACATGGGACGAGATTTTTGAGGCCGCAGAGGTTATGAACGGCGAAAATTATCCTATGACCGCAAATGTAAAGGCTATGCTCTTTTATCTGATTTCGTATACCGAGCAGCAATCGGGGCATGAGTTTATTACAAAGGACGGAAAGCTTGGATTTGATGCTGATGATTTAAAGATTATGCTTGAATTTTACAAGCAGCTTGTTGACAAAAAGATTGCTCCTCAGACAGAGTATTACGAGCGACTTAATCTTGACTCAGGCAACTATGCGGGTACGGTTGCGTGGCTGAGCGACGCCTCATCATATCTTGGCGGCGCAGAAGAAGCAGGCTATGAAATCGTAATTGCGGACTATACCAAAAGCGAAAACGCTGAAACACTTGGCTGGTACTCAAAGCCTGCGACTATGTATGCAATAAGCGCAAATACTGAGTACCCTGAGCAGTCGGCAAGACTTCTTGATTTCCTGCTGAATTCAAAGGAAATGGCGGAGCTTCAGGGCGTTGAAAAGGGTATTCCGCTCAGCAGTGCCGCAAGAGGATATCTCGAGGAATCGGGACTTTTAAAGGGACTTCAGTATGAAGCTTTTCTGAAGATGAGCGAAAATGCGGAAAAGCTCAAGGACATCAGTCCTTATCACGAGAACACGGATATACTTGATTTAATACAGCAAAGCTGTAATGTTGTGCTTTTCGGAAAATCCGATTCCGACGATGAAGCGATTCTTTTAAAGGAAAATCTCGAGAGCGTTCTGAGTTCATTACAGGACTAAAAAATTATCGGGCAGTTTTAAGGCTGCCCGTTTTTTGTTATGCAATAGTAAAGGGCGGTTTTAAACCGCCCCTTGTTTATTTTACACCCTTATCAGCCGCCCTGAGCGCCGTTATAACGGGCATTATGAGGAACCCACAGAAAAAGTTGCTTATCCCGTGAACACAGTCGAATGGCAGTCCTGCCACAATCCATGCAATTGTTCCCTCGAATGTAAGCCCGAAGAGGAGCGCTTGTGCAGGCGCATATAGTGTCCCGTAAAGAAAACCGTGTGCCGCACAGGTTATCATATATACTATGACCGCCTTTTTGCGTGACATATTTTTCGGAAGAAGCATTGCCGCGCCCCAGAGTGGCAGCCATATGTATAAATACGGTAGCCACCAGAGCGAAAATCCGCCGAAAATCCCCGTGAGCAATACAAATGTGTAGATTGCGTAAAGCGCTTTTTTGCGATAAACAACAGTAATTGCCACTACAAACACGCCTATCAGATGGATATTCGGAAAAGCCTCCATAACAAGCTTTGACGCATACATCAGCGCACCAAGCATGCCGAAAATACAGATTTCCTTAATGTTCAGCCTCATGATTCAGCCTTGAATGAATATGTTGAGCCTTCCTCAATTTCAGTCATGTCAACTCCGCTCTGAGCGTATTCATCATTGACATAGAATGCCCAGTATTTTCCGTCGGTGTCATAATCGAGTGTGATACCGTTTACTGTCTTGACGTAAAGCCCGAATTCTCCCTCATCACCTGAAATAAGGTCAAGTTCGGTTAAAGCGTCGCCAACGTTTTTCTGGTCGGTGTGAATTTCAAAATCTTTTTCAGCACCATCAGCGTCAACAACTGTGAAAATGAACTCATTCTCGCCCTCGCCTTTGACTTCAGCCTTGGAACTTTCGTCTGAAACAGCTGATGTACTGCTCTCAGCCTCCTTTTCGTCACAGCCGACGCTCATAACAGGCATTGCCGCAATCAACGCCACAGAAAGTAATAATGCAATTGGATTTCTTTTTGTTTTTTTCTGCATAATAAAAAACTCCTTTATAATATTTTTCGTATCAAAGCCGGCACTCGCAGCTGTTTATGATACTTCTGCGCTGAAAAGTATTCCGACTCGGCGTGTTTATCAGTCCGCCTTCTCAAGCATTAAACTCAATGGCATTTCTGGATTTTGCGGTTATCCTATAGAACTGATTTTTCATCGCCTCACGGCAACGGGCTTGTACAGGATTTTCACCTGTTTCCATTTCAGCTATGTTATTATACCACAATAAAGCAGATTTTGCAAGCGAAACGAGAGTATGCAAAAAGGAGAGACCGAATCGGTCTCCCCTTTAAAATATACCGTACGGGACGTCGAAGGCGCCGTCCCCTACAAAATATATGGTCGTGTATTATCTTTTGTTTCTGTAAAAAATAACAGACCGAATATGTCCTGTGCGGTCACGCACTCGGGATCACGCACGTTTCTTTGCTTGTGCAAAGAAAGTGCCAAAGAAACACAGTTCTTTTCTTTGTTCACACAAAGAAAATGAACCAAAAGAAATGTAACGACTTGATAATTTGCAAGCTAACTAACCCTCTGCATGCATGGACGATACATACTTAACAAACCCAGTAAAGACACCCTCGCAAGCAACTGTTTAAAAGCGTGACTAAAAGCTTATGTAGCTTACAAAAAGCATTTTATTATATTTCTTAAGTATGCATAGTCATGGGTTCGGAGAGCCTCAATGCGCTTACAAATTATGAGTTCTTGGCTTTTCTTTGCTTCTTTCTTTTCGTAGAAAAGCAAAGAAGTGTATTTCTTTCCCTCTTTCTTTGTACACGCAAAGAAAGAGGTGTATAATGATGGGTCACGCACTATACTGTATACTTTCAATGTCAACGCCCTTATATGTAAGCTTATACGCTGTCACAAACGCCACAAACGGAACAATCGTAAACGAAAGCATGATAAGCACGCCCGACATGGAAACGTCCGCTATTTCAGTACCGGGCCAGATAAGGTTAAAAAGCTGGAGATACTGGCCGTTTATGAGCTTATACTCATTATAGAAATCGCCGATGAAGCCAAGCTTTGAAAGAAGCAGAAACACCCATATAACCACATAAAGGGCAGTCATCGAGAAACCCGCAAGTATACAGCGCATTCCGCTGAATGTTGTCTTGAACTGACGTTCAAGGACTTTATCATTTTTTGCAGTATTGTGGGCATGATTGCAGATAATTCCGATGAAAATTACAGCTGTGCAAAAAGCCGCAATAATTTTGAATATGTTACTCGGCGAAACTGCAAGCGTGAGATTCAGAAAAAGACATAAAATCTCCGCAAAAAGCAGAAAGCCGTAGCCTTTTAGTACAACCGAAATCAGACGTATATTTTTCAACACAACCTCCAAAAAAATTTCAAATTTTTCTTGAAATAAAAGCCCCAGAATCAATCATAATAATATTGAAAATGAAAAATTCAAAAGGAGAACTTTTACTATGGCAAAACGTGTACACTGCGAAAAGAAAACCAAAATTTACATTCCCAAAACCACAAATCCTCAGATTATTTCCTATCGTCCTTACAGTGATTTGCAAAGCGGCATAGAAAAGCCCGAAAATAATGTGGGCAGTACGCAAAAGCAGGGCTGATTATCAGCCTGTGCTACATAAACTCAGTTTTTGCGCAGAAAACCTATCGCTGAGAAAATCAGGAACACAGCCGCATTCACTACAACAACACTCGAACCCGGAGCTATGTCGAGAATGAGCGAAATGAAAAATCCGACGAGAAAGCACATTACCGACACAATCGCCGATGAAATCATAACGGCTCTGAAGCTGCGGAATATGCGCATCGAGCTTATTGCAGGGAAAACAATAAGGCTTGAGATTAAAAGTGCACCCATCATCATCATGCCGAGTACGACAGTAATCGCTGTCAGCACGGCGATAAGCATTTTATAGACATTCACTCTGACACCCGATGCCCTTGAAAAGTTTTCATCGAATGTAACCGCAAAAATCTTGTTATAGAAAATTATGAACATGAGCAGTACGGCAACTGAAAGCACAACGCTCAGAAGCACATCAGAGCCGTCCATAGCAAGCAGACTTCCGAACATATACTCGCTAACTTCGTTTTTCAGTCCAGCCTTGTCAGATACAAGTATACCGATTGCGAGAGCGGTCGTCGAGAAAATCGCAATTGCAGAATCGCCCTTAAGCTTTCCGTTGTCGTTCATTCTGAGCAGTATAATCGCCGCTACAATCACGACAGGGAGAGCAAATTTCAGCGGAGCCAGATTCATGACAGCCGCAATTGAAAGCGCACCATAGCCGACGTGAGAAAGTCCGTCGCCAATCATGGAGTAGCGTTTGAGCACAAGGCTTACGCCGAGAAGCGAGGAGCAGAGCGTCACCGCAATTCCACCTATGAGGGCAGGTAGAATAAAGTTTCTTATAAATTCGGGGGTCATCATTGAAAGAAAGTCGTTTATCATCAGTTAAGTGCCTCCGAAAGCTTTTCATAGTTCTGTGTCATGAGGTCAACGAATGTGACCCCGTTTTTCATGTCCTCATCGGAAATGTTGTGACAGGAATGCAGAAGGTCAGTCTTAACGCCGCATGAATCCGCAATCTTCTGCGCAATCGACTGCGAAGAAAATTCAAGGTAGAACACCGTCGGGACTTTCTTCTCATTCACAAGGTTTGTAAGCTCTGACACAGCCGCAAAGCTTGGCTCGGTTTCAGAGCTGCAGCCCGAAAACGCCGCGTGACACTCAAGGTCATAATCGTTTGCAAAATAAGTGAACGGGAATCTGTCGCCTAATATGACAGTTTTTCTTGCGCATGTGTTTGTAAGCTCGGTGAATTTTGCGTCAAGCTCAGAAAGCTTAGAGGCGTATTCAGCCGCATTTTCTTTATATAAAGTCTCGTTTGACTTATCAGCCTCACAGATTGCATAACATATTTCCTCAAGCAGAACCTGCGAGTTTTTAAGCGATGTGAAAATGTGCTCATCGAAATTATGATTATGCTCGTCCTCGTGATGCTCCTCCTCATGGTCATGGGTCTCACCCACCTCAATCGGAGTTATATAGTCCATAAGTCGCAGAGTCTTCATGTCCTTATTTGTAACCGAGCTCATTATGTCCTCAACCCACACCTCAGATTCTCCGCCGATATACAAAAACACGTCTGCGCTCTGGATTTTTGCGATGTCCTGTGGAGTCGGCTCATAGCTATGACTTTCAGCGCCCGGTTTGAGAAGAAGCGTAACCTCGGCGTTGTCTCCCGTTATCTGTTTTGCAAAGTCATACTGAGGAAACAGAGTTGTCACAATCTTAAGCTTGTCGCTCTCCCCTGTTTCGGCTGTACAGCCCGCAAACGCGATGCACATTACAGCTGACAGAATGACATTAAGCAGTCTCTTGAATTTATTTTTCACAGTCACCACACCTTCCGTATAATACAGTTTTGGAATTATCAACCTTAAAACCATGATGGTCAAAAACATGTCCGCCAAGAAGCTTCATGTAATCGCAGTTAATATGAAAAAGCTTCCCACATTCGGTACATTTCAGATGAAAATGCTCGGAGCACTCCTTCTTGTTTTCGATATACTGATAGCATGCGCCGCTTTTATCGTCGAGGATATATTTTCTTACCTCGTTTCCGCTCACAAGCTTGTCAAGATATCTGTAAACCGTCGCAGAACCGACTGTTTCTTCGCCGTTTGAAAGATAAGATATTATTTCGGCGGCAGTTACATGCCTGTCGCTGTTTTCTTTAAGAAAAGCCAGAATTTTTTCCTTCTGCTTTGTTCTGTATCCGTTCGGACGCATTGCGAAAATCCTTTCTAAATCTAAATTAATAACCATTTTCAATTTTAACACTTTTTCAGTCATTTGTCAAGATTTACACAAAAAAACCGACTGCATAAAACAGTCGGTTTTAAAGTTTATTTCTTATGAATAATTTTTTCAGCTTCCTGGAAGGAATCACCAAGACCGTCAATCATCGGAATAATTTCCTTGACAATTTCAGGGTCCATTTTAATCTTCGCCTTAACAATTCTTCTTACAAAGTAATCGTAAAGTGCGTGAAGTTCATTGGAAATCGGTATCTTTCTATCCAATGACGCATTAAGATAATTTACAATTCTCTGCGCCTTGTAGAGAGCTTCCTCCGCCTTTTCCGTATTATTCTCTTCCATATACATAACTGCCTGATTCAGTCTGCTTGAACAGCCCCTGAAAAGCTTTACAACAAGCTCGCCCGGAGTTGCAGTCATGATAGCTTGCTTTTTATATTCTTCGTATGGATTTACAGCTGGCATTTAACTACCTCTCTTCTCAGACGCCAAATGTATTATAAATTGAGTCACTTGTTGCATTCATGTTCTGAAGCGCAGTTTCCATTGCATTGAACTGTGCCCAGTATCTTTCTTTTCTTGCTTCGTAAAGGAGATTGAGTCTTTCAAGCTTTTCAGCGATTGAGTCAAGCTTATCCTGAATCTGGTTACTGTTTTCTGAACCCTTGCCTTCAACACCGGCAAGAGATACAAGTGAACCAGGTTTACCGGAGCTTGTATTTGCGGCTTCATCACATGCCTTGTTAAGCTTTGTCGCAATACCGTTTTCACCGATGAAAAGTTCTGCAACGTCATTCGGATTGTTGATAAGAGCCTTTTTGAGCTGTTCTTCATCAATTGTAAGCTTACCGTAATCCTGCCAGTTATCGCTTACGTCAATACCGATATTTGAAAGCATCATGCCCTTGGAATTCTTTGATGTGCTGAGTCCAAAACGCATATCAGTCAGGAATGATTCGATATCTCTGTCGTTTCTGAGGAGACCTTCCTTGGACTTTTCTTCCCAGAGTTCGATTTCCTTTTCAGACATTTCCTTCTTCTGAGCTTCTGTCAGCGGAGCGTATGACTTATATGTTGCCTTAGCATGAGTGAGCTCATTAAGCTCTTCAATCATCTTGTTATAGTCTTCAACAAATGACTTGAATGTTTCAACCATCTTGTCAACATTTCTGTCAGTTGTAATCTCAGCCTTCTGCTCTATTGTACCTGCAGCGGCTTTAAGTGTACCATCAGCATTTGTGGCAAATGTTCCGTCAGGATTCATTTCATAGCTGCCTGTTGCTGACTTGACATTAAGTGTAAGACCGTTATATGTAAAGCTGTTGTTTGCTCTTTCAACAGTTACGCCATTAATGTTAACAACGGCATTCTGACCCTGAGTTACAGTTGAACTGTCGAGCAATTCTCCGCTCATTGAGAAACCAAGCTTTGAGAAAAGACCTTCGTCATCGCCTGAAATGTTGATGTCAAAGCCTGCACCTGTTTCTGTAGATTTAAGTGTAAACTTATCGCTGAGTTCATCATAAGTCATCTTAACTCCTGCATCACTTGAGTTAATCTTATTCATGATTGCTGAAACAGAATCTGTCGCCTTGTATTCAATTTCAACACCGTTAATATTGAATGAATGAACTGTTGATTCATCACCTTCAGTACCAACACCAAGCTTACCTACCGCATCAGATCTGAGAAGCTGGTTTGAAACCTTTGTTGTGCCTTCTGAGAAACCAATAGCCTTCATTGTATCAGCGTTTGCTGAAAGTGTAAAGTTTCTGCCTGTACCTGCAACAGAAATACTCCAGTTGCCGCTTGTATCATCTTTTGTAACCTGAACTGTTGAACCGAAAGCCTTCTGAACCTTTTCCTTAAAGTCCTCCATTGACTCGCCTTCCTTGACGGAAATTGACTTTTTAACGCCGTCAAGAGTCATTTCAACAGTACCGCCGACCTTATCACTCACTTCACAGAACTGAGCATTTACAGATTTTGTAGTTGTTTCAAACTGTCCTTCGATTTCCTTGCCGTCTTCGTCCTTTGCAACAGCTGATTTAACTGTTCCGCTGAGACCTATAATTGACATACCTACAGAAGAACCTGAAATTTCAAATTCAGATGTTGATGAGAACTTAAGGCTCTTTGCAACATCTTCTTCTGTTGTTGTTACAGCACCTGTATATTCATTGCCGTCAGCGTCATAATACTTGTCATCTTTAAAAGTAAGCTCATTGCCGTCAGCGTCAGCATACTTTGTAACCTTTTCCTTGTTTACAGTAACAATATCAGAGCCAACTACCCTATTAATTTCCGAAGCAATATCATCAGCAGAACGACATGTGCTTAAATCAACCTTATGAGTTGTGTCGCCGATTTTAATGTCAACTGTTCTGTCAAATTCAAAGCTGTCTGCTCTGCTTGTTGAAGTTGAAACCTCGCCTGAGCCAACCTTTGAAGATGTTACAGATGAAGCTGTTGCAGTTCTTGCAACCTGCATTGAAAAATCGCCGTCAACAGCGCCTGCTTCGGCAACAACATCAACTGACTTTGATGAGCTTTCTGCCTTCATTGAGTTGTAGAAGGTTGAAAGTCGCATACTTGTGTTTGAAGTAAGGCTTAAATATTTCGACTGGAATGAGTTAATATCTGAAATAATGTCTCTGTAAAATTCCTGTTTCCAGAGAAGCTGCTGCTTCTGCTGATTCTGCTTATCTATTTTATTCTGAATATTCATGAGCATGCTTTCAACAACGCTCTCAGTATCAATACCTGAAACAAGACCTGATACGCCCTTGCTGCTATAAGCCGCATTTGTGTATGAGCTTGATGAACTTGTATCTACATTCATAAATTATTCCTCCTTTTTAGTAATCTTAAATTAATCCTTACAATATATATCGGAAGTTTTTTCTAAATATAAAGCCTAAATCATCTTTTTATTTTCAGGAAAGAACACATTTTTTCCCGTCGGACGAGCCGCATTTGCATATTTTGCGGCCTTGGCATTCTGCCCCGAATTATTCTTCTTGATTTTCACTATCAGATTGTCCCTTATAATCGCAATACGCTCGTTTATTTCAGGGTCGAGCGCTTTAACACGGAAAATTATCGCATTAAGCTGCTGACGCAGGTCAAATACTTCGAAAAGCTCCTGAGGCAGACTTCCCCTGTCGCATTCATTCTTATACGCCGAAAGTGCCTGTGCATCATCTCCGCACTCTATTTTAACCTGTTCGTCAAGCTTTGATGTTTCATACCAGATATTCTTTCTTTTTTCAGTAAGCATAAGTATATCGTCAGTTTCGCAGTCAAGGAGTTTTCTTGTTACCGCTTCATATTTTTCCATAAGATTCAGTATACGTTTTTGCAGCTGAGTAATTTTTTTTATATCCATGAGAAATTCTCCTCTAAATAAATTGCATTTTGTAAAGAAATGTGTTATAATGAATTTAAATGTTCAAAACTGATTATTTAAGGGGTAGTTCAATATGTTTCCATCAAATTGCAAGGCAATTTTAAAAACATTAGACGAAAGCATAGTTGAATACGGGCAGGTCTCGGTTTCTCTGAAGGAACGCTTCGCTGAGTTTTCTTCACAGTTCGTTCCGCTGCTCAAAATCGGTACAGAGGCAAAAATCATCTGCGTCACCGAAAACACTTCAACTCACATCATCACAGGCGAGGTTTATCTGTCCTCAAAAAATCTTTTGAGGCTTATTTCAATCAAGTGCACATTAATCCCGGGGGCTGAAAATGTTCTTGAAACCCCTGCGTTTCTCCGTGCAAAAATATACAAGCCTGTTATGAAAAAGGGTATTTTTTCCAAAAACAAAATAGGGTTCAAGTGGGACGAATGCACCATTACTTCATTCTCGATGAAAAATATAACCTTCCGCTGTTCAAGGATAATGTGTGAATACGAAGACCACATCAAGCTGAAAATCGGTCCGCCTGTATTCTCAAAGGACACGGAAATCAGCCTTCAGATTGCAGGAAATGGTCTTATGTTCGGAAAAAATTCCAAGTATAACTACAAAATCACGAAGATTAAGGAACGTGAGCAAAAGGAACTCGCTGAGTTCATAAAGCTTGGCAACCTTGAAATGATTAAGTATCTGCGATAAATATCAGCCGCATAAATTCCCGTAATTTATGCGGCATTTTTTATTTCTTGTCCATGTCAGAGAGCATACTGAAAAGCTTCTTAGGATTTATAGTCGTTGCTGCGTCCTTATTGCTTTCCATTGTCTGACTCAGCTCACTTCTTAAAATCTTAACGTCGGAAGGAGCGCTTATGCCGATTTTAACTCTGTCGCCGCTGATGTCTATAATTTTCACTTCAATATTATCATTTATAACCAGAGCTTCTCCGGGTTTTCTTGAAAGTATAAGCATTATTCTTTACTCCTTTCCGCTGTCAAAGAGCTTATATCTGATTGGTAACGGCTCTTCGGAAATAATCTGCATAGCCTTTCCATTGTCAATATTTATGACAACAGGGCTTTTAAGGTTAACTGTGCTGTCCTTTAAGTTATCCTTGATTACAGTAACAAGCCAGTATTCATATTTGCCCTCGCCGATAACCTTTGCAGCTTCCTTTTCACACTTAGGGTTATAGTTACCGATTACAAGCTCTGCGTTAGCAAGAATAAAGCAAAGCTCCGAAAATTCAACTGACTGAAGCCACGCATATTCGCCGTTAAAATCGTCGTCATAAAGAATAATAAAATCTGAGCCATATTCCTCAAAGCCGAATATCTGCTGCTCGAAGGAAATTATGTCATTTTCTGTTACTTCAACTTCTCCGAAATCTCTTGTCAAAACTTTCATGTTGTAACTCCATTCCGCCGCTGAAATTTAACCTGAAAATCCCCTGCGGCAAGAGGGATTATCCTTGTCAATCTTATTATTGCCACAGCCTTCAGAAAATACTGAAGCTGTGCAGTCATTATCTTAAAAAAAGGACTGTTCAAATCGCTTTTTATAAATTGAACAGTCCTCTGATATTATTCTTCCTCATAGTTCGGGTCAGAACTTGGCGGAACATACTGGAAACCGCCGATATATTCAATTTCAACCTTAGCAAGCTGCTTGATTTCAAGACTGTAGCTGCTTGGAATAAATTCCATTTCACAGACAGGTCTCTGGAACTGCTGCTTGAGTTCACCCTTCTGAACATTGGTTTCAATAGTTGCAGGCTCCCATGAAATGTCAACAGGCTCTGTCGGAACTGATTTAATAGCAGTCTGTGTTCTCATATCATTGAGCATCTTCTGCTTCATATACTGCCCGATTGTCATGCCCTGTTCAGTCATAGCATTTCCCTGCTGAACAAATTCTGTTGTTACGCTGTTTGCAGTCTGCTGTGTCTTGGCAGGTGCTTCTTTTGCAACATCTGCCGGAGTTTTCATGCCGATACTGCTTCTCATGTCAGAAAAGTCCATTCTGACTTTTACATTTTCAGTCTTGTGGTTTACTCTCAGAGGAGTGGTCTGCTGAGTCAGTTTTCCGGGCTCAATATCCGCTGCCACAAGCCTTGCATTTTCAATCTTAACATCATATTCAATTGGTATTGTTTTAATTTTGATAAGTTGCATCAAACACACCCCCAGTTATTCTGTAAAAATTCAATTACTGTACGTAATCCATAAGTGACTTAGGAATAACGCTTCCGCCGTACTGCAGAGTAAGCTGCCATGCATATTCATGGCTCTTATAATCAATAAGTTCCTTTGTATCCTCAATATATTCAAGGTCACTCTGGATTTCTGTCATATAGAATTCCTCGTCCTCAAGACGTACAGAATGATTGTCAAGATACTTTGTTCTTACGCCGATATCAGCGATTTCTGTAATAAGGTCATCGACTGTATCACGAAGATGGTCGTTAAGAGCGCTGAGTCTGTCAAAATCCTTTTCATCAAGTGCTCTTGCCATATCATCGAGAAGCTCATATGCGTTGTTCGGAGCAGTAATTGTGTGTGATTCACCGCTTCTGTCCTCATATGTGATTTCTGTCTCACCATAGCCTAAAGCGTCAAGTCCTGAAACAGTAAAATCAAAAGCTGTTCTTGGGTCAACCTTGCCGTTTCTTACGCTCATACCGATACCGATATCCATGTAAACGCTCTTGCTGTAAGGGACTTCTTCCCCGTCAGAATAGAAAACATCGTCAACCTTTTCAACAGAGTTTACAGCAACGCCGTTATAGAAAAGCTCGCCGTCCTGAACCTGGAAAGGTACTTCCTGATTATTCGTACCGCCAAGAACGTAGCAGTCGTTGTAAGTACAGTTTGCAAATTCAATAACCTGATCCTTCATAGAGTCGAAGTTGATTGAATAAATATTTGAAGCTGATTCCATAGTACCGTTTACAGCTCTGAGTGTCTGGTCATAAACATTGTTTAAGATATCTTCAATGTTCATGAGGTTTGTTTCGGCAACGCTGAGTGATTCGCCTGCCTTCTTAACGTTTTCCTGAACCTGTTCGTTCTTGTACATCTGTGTTCTGATATTGAGTGATCTTGTACCATCAGAAACATTCTGTGACATTTTAGTGAACTTTCTGCCTGTCTGAAGACGATTACTTGTATTATTAAGCTTATTCATATTATGATTGAGATTAAGCAGATAATTTCTCGTCATCGCATTATTGGTTACTCTCATTTATAAATCCCCCCGATTAAACTGCCATACGGTTGATAAGTACATCAAGCAGTTCATCCATTACAGTCATCATTCTTGCTGCTGCCTGATATGATCTGTTGTATGTCATCATGTTTACAGTTTCTTCGCTCTCGCTTACGCCTGAGATTGAATCCCTGTTATCCTGAATATCCTTGATAAGATTGAGTGAAGACTGATATCTTCCGCCTGTGTAGCTGATATCACTTCCGAGTGTTCCTATATAGTCAGCAACGAATTCCTGGAATGTACCTGTAAATTCCTCACTTGCTGTTGAGAACTTATGCTGGTCCTTTGAAAGCTTGTTTACAAGCTCTAAAAGATATGTATTGTCTATACTCTTATCCTCAGCAATAAGGAAGTTTGAGTCATTTGCAAGACTGTCTGTAATGTTGATGTTTGCCGCAGTAACAAGTCTTTCAGGATATACTTCATATCCATCCTCTGTGTCTACTGATTCACCGACAAGCTTTTTATATGAAACGATATTTCCGTCTTCATCATATTCATCAGGGATTGTATTGTTGAGAACCTTTGTAAGCTGTGCCGCAAATTCATCAAGCTTATCCTGATAGAAAAGGAAGCCGTTTGAAGTTGACTCAGTTTCCTTTGTAGCACCCATGCCTCTGCCGTTTATGATATCGCATGCCGCCTTGAAAATACCTGTATCCCTTGTAGCGCAGTAACCGTCACTCTTCCAGTTAAGCTGAACTGTTCCGTCAGTATTTTCCTGGTAGTTGATAGCGTCAAACTGTGTATCCCATACACACTTATGACCATTCATTTCAACTGTTACAGTTCCGTCTCTCTGCTCCTCAACTCTCAGCGCACCGTATTCAGAAAGCTTGTCAAGGAGAAGGTTTCTCTGGTCCTTGAGTTCGTTAGGTCCGAACTGGTCTGAGAAGTTATTTGTGTTGATTGACTGTCTGATTGTGCCGTTTAAATCAGCAAGGTCAGAAAGCATTGAATTCACTTCATCAACGTTAATCTGAGTTTCCATCTTGAACTGCTCACGTGATTTTGTGAGGTTTGCAGAAAGCTTGTTGAGAGTCTGTGTTACGTTTAAAACTGCATTTGCAAAAACGTTTGCATCAGCCTCTGATGTTGCATTATATGAAAAGTCTTCGAGAGCAGTGTACATTTCCTTTACAGCAAAGCTCAGTCCGTAGCCGTTGCCCTCGTCGCCTGCATCAAGCTCATTTAAAATTGATTCAATGTCAGACAGCATTGTCTTCTGTGTGTTGTAATAGCCCGCATTTGTGCTTTCCTGACGGTAAGCTGTGTCAAGTCTTTCATCACGAAGCTGTGCAACACCTTCTATATATGTACCCATACCTGCAAGAGCAGTAAGATTAACCTTGAATCTTGCGCCCTCTGAATTAACGTGCTGAGAAACCTGGTCAACACGCTGGCGGGTGTATCCTTCTGTATTAATATTGGACAGGTTGTGTCCTACAATATCAAGCGCCTTCTGGCTTGCGAAAACGCCTGTCTTTGCGGCCTCAAAGCCTAAAAATGTCGGTCTCATTCCATCTACCTCCGGTTATATTTTGGTATTAAGCAGTCCCATATTTCTGCGTTTAGATGAGACTCCGTTATTATCATAGCATTTAGCGTCGGTTACTGTATTTGAAAAGCTTTCAATCACTCTCATATTATTCTCGGCAATCTGCAGAGAAGTCTTGTTTGAGTGTGAAACATTATCAACAGCAATCTTAAAGCGTGTATAAAGCTGTCTGAGTCTGTCGTGCTGTTCGCCGTCAGTCATTGCAATAATCTGACGGAAGGACTTTCCTCCGAGCCCCAGACGTTCCTGAAGTTTTTCTCTTTCCTTTTCATAGAGCTCAGTCCTCTTGACTGTTGACTGATGCTCATTGAGACATTTTTCAATGCGTGCTAAGTCATCTGACAGAAGTGCACACATCTTTTCTCTTTCCTTGGCGGCAGTTTCCTCGAAAAACTCTGTATATTCGAGCATAAAATTATAAAATTCTTCAAAATGTTTCAAAGCAAACACACCTACCTATCAGATCCATCTGTCAAGAATAGCATCTGCAACCTGCTGGGCAGAAACGTTGTATTCCCCGTTTCTGATAGAGTTGCGAAGTGATTCGATACGTGCCTCGGGTTCCGAAGCAGTTATCTCAGAAGCATAGCTTCTTACTGTCTTTATGTTGTCCTTTATCAGTGCCGCTTCCGCACTGAAAGAAAGCGAATCCTGCTTTGACACTGATTTTTTACCGTTTATAGTAAAAACCTTGTCAGTAGCTCTGCCGTAGTTTCTTCCGGAATTAACATATTGCTTGTATATATTTGTGTTAATATTCATACACTCAGCTCCTTTCATGTCGCAGTTTAGCTTATCTAATATATTTACTCGTAACTTTTTACAATAATTAAATAGCTTTCTAAAAATTAAATTATTAAATTATAGTGATTAATGGTTGAAATAAAATTTTAAATCTGTTATAATAGTAAAGTATGATTAAAAGTCATTCATACGCTGTTATTATATACTATATATAATATA
>CAZULQ010000006.1:0-70930 GCA_964621265.1 uncultured Clostridium sp.
ATAATATATATATTCAATTAAAACAAAGGAGAATATTCAAAGTGAATAATATAAAAAAGATTTTAGCGGCAGTTCTTGCGACTACTATGGTTTTTGCTGTCGGCTGTTCAGAAGAAGAAAGCTCATCTGAGGCAAAGGTTGTTTATTATGATGATTCAAACGAATATACACAGGAAGCTGAAGCCTATGAAAATTCTGATGGCGAAGTTGTAGCCGAAGACAGAATTGCAGAAAATGTTAAGGCAACACCTGTCAAAAAGGGCGAATCTGCTGAACTCGGAACAATGAACGTTGAGTTCGTTGACGTATACTCAGCAGGAATTATTGAATCAAGCGACATGGGCGGAGAATATAACTACAACAGAGAGGTTATTGCTGTTTCATGTAATCTTACAAATAATTCGGATGCAACAGAAAGCGTTTCTGCATTTGATTTCGTTGTGAAGTATCTTGACGGAGATGAAACAGAGCTTTACACAGGTTCTGAGGCTATGCTCGGTGCACAGGAAAAGATAACTGACATTGAGTCATTCAACTCAGATGTAGAGCCTGGCAGCTCGCTTTCAGGCTATGCGGCATTTGCTGTTTATTCAGAATGGGAAACTATGACAATTTACTATAACCCGACAGACGATGATAAGAATGAAGCAATTTCATTTGAAATCACAAGGGATATGGTTCAGCAGCTCGGCTGATATATTGCGTTATAATAACAGATTTATTGTAAAAGCAGGACGTTTTTTGTAAAGCGTCCTGCTTTTTGTGCGTTTATTATATAAATCGGGAATACGAATCGTGCAAAACATATAAATTTTTATTGCTTAATCAAGACAGCGTTTTACAACTTGACAAACGCCCCTTAAATTGTTATAATTAATATTAGATTATTATGCATTTTTGCCTATAATACGGCAAGGTTCATATACTTATAATAATAGTTGTCCCTGTGGACAATGCTGGTAAGGAGGCGTTTTGCTGTCTGCAAAAACGGAATGCAGACCGGGTTATATAAGGTAGGATAAAAATTTGTGTGTTATCCGACTGCTTTTTACTTTTTACGGAAAGGTGGAAAAAAATTGAGAAAAAACAAATTGTCAAAAAGAATAGTTTCTTTTTCAGCGGCTTTGCTTTTGTGCTTTTCGCCTGTGGGTACAGCCTCAGCGGAAACTCCGAATTATGATTACGGCGCAGAGCTGACTCTGGAAGCGGCAGATGTATTATCGCTTACAGACGGTGAAGAGCCGCTCTATGTTCCGCAGAATACATACAGTGATTATTACGACCAGTATTCCGGCATGACAAGACCTGATGCGGAAATTCTTACATACTGCAAGGATTATTCAGAGGTGACGGGCGGGGAATTTTCCGTCGGAAGCCATGCTGAGAAAAATGATGTACTCGTGTGGAATTCAAACGACGGCGAGGTTACATATAATGTAATGATTCCCGAAACGGGCATATACTGCATGAATATGTCCTATTACCCGATTGAGTCAACAGCGACTACAATCGAGTTCGGAATTGAAATTGACGGTGCATCACCTTATGATACCGCTTCGAGAGTATCGCTCAATAAGGTGTGGGTGAATGAAAAGGAAATCACAACCGACTCAAAGGGCAACCAGGTGAGACCTTCACAGATTCAGAAGGGCGAATGGAAAACAGCCGATATCAGAGACGTTGACGGACTTTTCAACGACCCGCTTATCTTCTATCTTGAAGAGGGCGCACATACCGTTACATTTACAGGTACAAAAGCGAACTTAGCGCTTGAATATTTCAAGTTCTATAATCCGAAGGCGCTTCCGACTTATGATGAGTATTTAAGTACAGTCGGGGTTTCAAAGGACAGCGGTTCGGCAAGCGGAGTTATCAGAATAGAGGGCGAAAACGCAGTCAAGAAATCTGACTCAACTCTCTATCCTACAACCGACAACGGTGACTATATGGTTTCACCGTCAAGTCCGACAAACATTCTTTACAACACAATCGGTAAGGGAACATGGTCAAGAGCGCTTCAGACTATTACATTTGAGGTTAAAGCTGACAGTATTCCTGCTGATGGCGGCTGGTACAGAATGGGTATCAAGTCAAGACAGAATGAAATGCGTGGTTTCTATTCAAACCGCCGTATCTATATTGACGGACAGGTGCTCTGCGAGGAGTTCAACCAGGTCAAGTTCTATTACGACAATGACTGGAGCATCGTAACTCCTGAAACAGCTGATGGCGAAGATATTTATGTATGGCTTGAGGGCGGAAAGTCACACGAAATCACAATGGAAGTAATTCCTGGTGAAATCGGCGATTCCATGAGAAAGCTTGATACAATAGTTTTCGAGCTTAACAACTATTATCGTCAGATTCTTATGATTACAAGCCCGAACCCTGATAAGTATACAGACTATTATGTACACGACAAGATTCCGGGACTTCTTGATAACTTCAAGAGCATTTCGGCAGAGCTTAAAAGCGTTCAGGACAATATAGAACGTCTTGCGGGTTCTGAGGGTTCTGAAGCGGCAGCACTTGAAAGAATGACAGTTGTTCTTGACCAGTGTGTTGACGAACCGCTTAAGATTCCTGATTATCTCGGACAGATAAAGGATAACGTTACTGCAATTTCTTCATGGATGAGAGATTACAGAAACCAGCCGCTTGAAATCGACTATATCGAGCTTGCGGCAAAGGAAAGCGACTACGCTTCAATCGAAAGCAGCTTCTGGGAATCACTCTGGTTCAGCATCAGAGCGTTCTTCAATTCATTCTTTGAGGACTACACACAGCTTTCAGAGGAAACAGGCGGTGAAGTGATTAACGTCTGGGTTAACCTCGGACGTGACCAGGCACAGGTTGTAAAGAGTCTGGTTGAATCAGATTTCTCACAGCAGTATCCTGATACACCGATTGCTGTAAACCTCGTAGTCGGCGGTGTTGTCGAAGCGACGCTTGCAGACAAGGGTCCTGACGTTGCGCTGTTCCTCGGCGGTGAATTCCCTGTAAACTTAGCGGCCCGTGGACTTCTCGTTGACTGTGCGCAGTTTGACGACTACGAAGAAGTCAAGGGACGTTTCCAGGAAAACGCAACCGTCAACTACGAATACAATGGCGGATGCTATGGTATTCCTGTAAGCCAGATGTGGCCTATGATGTTCTACCGCAAGGACGTTTTATCAGAGCTCGGCTTCAACAAGGCGCCTGAAACATGGCAGGAACTCATTGATATGCTTCCTGCACTCCAGAGAAACTATATGGGCGTAGGTCTCATCCTTCCGCCTGCAAATATCTCACCTGCAACAGAGCTTGGTCATACATTCCCGATGCTCCTTATGCAGAGAGGCGTTAACTACTATAATGAAGCACAGACAGTTTCAACTCTCGATTCAATAGAAGCAGTTCAGGCATTTGAACAGTGGACAGACTTCTATACAAAGTACAGCTTTGAACAGTCATACGATGCGTTCAACCGTTTCAGAACAGGTGAATATCCGATTGTAATCCAGAGCTATACATTCTTTAACCAGTTATCAGTTGCGTCCCCTGAAATCCAGGGTCTCTGGGACTTCACAACAGTTCCGGGAACAATGCGTGAGGACGGAACAATCTCACATGCCGCAAACTCAAACGGTACTGCCGCTGTAATCTTCAACAAGGTTTACGACAAGCAGGCTGCATGGGATTTTGTAAAGTGGTTCACATCAACTGAGGTACAGGTTGAATACGGCACACAGATTGAAGGACTTCTTGGTACTCTCGGACGTTTCGAGGCTGCCAATACAGAAGCACTTCAGCAGCTTTCATGGTCGTTTGCAGAACTCGAAAAGCTTAACGCTCAGAGAGCAGAGCTTGAAGAAATCCCTGTAATCCCAGCTTCATATGCAACAACAAGAAACATTATGAACGCATTCAGAGAAACTGTAAACAACAACGAAAACCCAAGAGATACTCTTATGTGGTATAATAAGGATATCAACGAGGAAATCACAAGAAAGCGTGAAAACCTGGGTCTTGACAATTAATTATAAAAAACAGCTCCGGCGGCAATAAAAATATGCGCCGCCGGAATAACAAATAAAATTTTAAGGAGGGTTACATTTGGATTTAGCTGCTGTCGGTCAGAGAAGCAAAAAAGAACGCCGCAGAATGAAACTGCGTGAAATCAAAAACAGCAGAGACTGTTATCTCATGATTTTACCGTTCATGCTCTTTTTCCTGGTATTTACAATTGTTCCTGTTGTAATGTCTGTGCCAATGGGCTTTACAGACTTCAATATGGTTGAGCTTCCAAAATATGTAGGACTTTCAAACTTCTATACATTATTCTTGTCTGACAAGATTTTTATGGACTCTATCAGAGTCACACTCGTATTCGCGATTTTTACAGGTCCTATAAGCTATGTACTCTGCTTTGTGCTTGCATGGCTTATCAACGAGCTTCATCCGAAGCTTAAAACAATTTTCACTCTCGTATTCTATGCGCCTTCAATGGCGAATATCTATACAATCTGGCAGATTATCTTCAGTGGTGACTCATATGGTTACATGAACTCAATTCTGCTGAATTTAGGTATTATAAGCTCGCCTGTTCAGTGGCTTACCGATTCTAGTACTATCCTCGGCGTTACAATCGTCGTTCAGATGTGGATAAGTCTTGGTGCGGGCTTCCTGGCGCTGCGTGCAGGTTTCCAGAATATCGACCGCTCACAGTATGAAGCGGGTGCGATTGAGGGTATCAAAAACCGCTGGCAGGAGCTTATCTACATTACAATCCCTTCAATGGGACCACAGCTCATGTTTGCGGCTGTTATGCAGATTGTAGGTTCATTTACTGCCGGTACTGTTGCTCAGAACCTTGTTGGTTTCCCGAGTACAGACTACAAGGCACACACAATCATGACTCACGCCTATGACTATGGCTGGGTAAGATATGAAATGGGTTATGCTTCGGCAATATGTATGGTACTTTTCGTTGCGATGTATGCTTGTAACAGGCTTATCAGTAAAGTACTGAGCAAATATATGGATTAGGAGGAGAATAGATGACTGAAGTCAAGCGCATGAAAGCGTCAAGTAAACAGGCCGGAAAGAAAATCGGCGGAACAGTCGGAATTTTTATTTTCCTTCTGGTTTTAGGTCTTTTTATGGTATTGCCGATTTACCTGGCAATCGTTATGTCCATAAAGCCTGTGCAGGAACTTTTCATATTCCCGCCTAAGCTTTATGCTATAAGCCCGACGCTCGATAACTTCCGTGACATGTTCAGCGTTATGAGCGAAATGTGGGTTCCGTTTTCACGTTATGTATTTAACAGTATTTTCGTAACTGTAACAGTTACTGTTGCACAGTGTGTTGTTGCATCAATGGCAGCTTTTGTACTTGCTAAGTGCCGTTTCCCGGGAAGCAAGGCGATAAACAGCATTATCGTAATTTCACTTCTTTATACAAGTAACGTAATCTACATCATGCAGTACATAGTAATGGCAAAGCTTGGTATGATTAACACTTACTGGGCACTGATACTGCCGTCAATTGCGTCTCCTATGGGTCTCTTCCTTATGAGACAGTCAATGAGCACAATGCCTGATGCCATGATTGAAGCGGCTAAGGTTGACGGTGCAAATATGTTTACAATCTGCTGGAAGATTGTAATGCCGAACCAGAAGCCTGCGCTTATGACGCTTATTATCTTTGCGTTCCAGGCTGCATGGAACATTCAGGGCGGAACGCTCGTTTATGACGAAGCGCTCAAAACGCTCCCGACAGTCGTTCAGCAGGCTGCTATGGCAGGTCTTGCCCGTGCGGGCGTTGCGGCGGCAGCTGCGGTATTTATGCTTGTGCCACCGATTGTAATATTCATGCTGGCACAGAAAAACGTAATTGAAACAATGGCACACTCCGGTATCAAGGAATAAACCGGCAAAAGCAGAAAGGAAGAGAATATTATGAGCAGAAGCTTTAAAAGATTTCTTGCGGCTGCGTTTGCAGGTGTGCTGGTTGTAACAAATGCATCGGCTATGGCTGTCAGTGCTGATGAGCCATACGATGTGTATAACTATGACAGATGGGGTGAAGCAATCCCGTCGCAGGCAGGCTATCTTGCAGACAGGGCGGTTTCGGGCGACGACCTCGGAATCGGTCATTTCAGCGAGCCGAGCGATATCTTCAGAGATTCACTTGACAGATTTTATATAGCTGATACAAAAAACAACAGAATTGTAATTGTTGATTCCGAATTTGAAAACGTTGTAAAGGTTCTGGATACCTTTAAGCATGAGGACGGCACAACGTCCACACTTAACAATCCGAGCGGCGTTTTCGTTTCGGCAGAAACAGGCATGATTTATATTGCTGACACAGATAACGCAAGAGTTATCATGTGCGACTTTGACGGAAATGTAAAGCTTGAATACACAAAGCCTACTTCAGAAATTTTCAGTCAGGATTTAACATTCCTGCCGCAGAAGGTTTTAGCCGACAAGGCAGGCAATGTCTATATCGTACTCAATAATATCACAAGCGGTGCGGCAATGTTTGACAACACAGGCGAGTTTACCGGTTATTACGGCGCAAACCGTGTTGAAGCAACAGCCGACGTTTTAGCAAACTATTTCTGGAATGCAATCCTCTCAGATGAGGCGAGAGCCAAGAGAAGAAGAAGCGTTCCTGCTGGATTTTCAAACTTTGACGTTGATGATGAGGGCTTTATCTATACATCAACACTTTCAACAACTCAGACAACCGACCTTGTAAAAAAGCTCAATCCGGGCGGAGACAATCTCTTTGCGGACTGGGAAATCGTAGTCGGCGACCCTGACCCGATGTCTGTAATTTACAGCTCGGAAACACCTGAAACACAGCTTGTCGATATCGACGTGGCTGATGATAATTCAATCAATATCCTCGACAAGGGAACAGGACGTGTTTTCCAGTATGACGAGGAAATGCAGCTGATGTTCATTTCGGGTACCCTTGCAAATCAGGTGGGTGGCTTTACAACCCCTGTTGCACTTGAAACAATGGGTCAGAATATCTATGTTCTTGACCAGACAAAGGGAACTGTTACAATCTTTGTTGAAACAGAATTCGGCGAAATTGTCCATGAAGCCGTTGCGCTCTATAACGCAGGCTATTATGAAGAAGCGCTTGACCCATGGTTTGAAATTTTAAAGAGAGACGGTAACTACCGCAGAGCCTATATCGGTATTGCGAGCGCCAAGCTCAACCAGGGCGAATATGAAGAGGCTATGGACTATGCCGAAAAGGCTGACGCAGGCGGAATCTACAACAAGGCGTTTGAAGGCTGGCGTTCGGAATTCCTGAAGGAATATTTCGGCTGGCTTATCGGCGGAGTTGTGGTGCTCATCGGCGGAATTTACGTAATCAAGCGTGTGGTAAGAAAAAAACGTGCTGCAAAGGCAGCTTTAGCTGATGAAGAAAATAAGGAAAAGGAGAGTGAAGAATAATGCTGGACCTGACGCAAAAACAGTTTGTTAAACATGCGGTATTCCATCCGTTTGAAGGCTTTGAAGACCTGCGCTGGAAAAAGGCGGGTTCATTGAAATATGCATTTATCATTGTTGCTCTGCTTTTCTTCTCACAGATTGCATACAACAGAATGT
The DNA here is from genome assembly GCA_964621265.1 of uncultured Clostridium sp. Taxonomy (GTDB): domain Bacteria; phylum Bacillota; class Clostridia; order Oscillospirales; family Ruminococcaceae; genus Porcipelethomonas. The sequence goes on from CAZULQ010000006.1 coordinate 7,620, forward strand.
ATGGCTTTCAGTACTATGTAAGCTATGACAAGATGTTCAATATTATCCCTTATATCACCCAGAGTGTTATCCTGTTTGCGACATGGGTTGTCGGAAACTGGTCAATCTGTACGCTCCTTGACGGTGAGGGTAGCTTAAAAAACATCTGCGTTTACAGCGCATATGCACTGATACCGTATATAGCACAGATTTATATTACAACAGCACTTTCGCATGTACTTATAAGGGACGAATACATTTTTATTCAGGCGATTTCGATTATAGGAACGGGCTGGTCTGTGATACTGATGTTCTCGGCGATTAAGGCTGTTCACCAGTATTCACTTACAAAAACAGTATTTGCAATTATTCTTACAATCGTTGCAATGCTTATCATTCTCTTCCTGCTTGTACTGCTTCTTTCACTGCTTCAGCAGGTTTATGTATTCGCATATTCTGTATATACAGAAATAACCTACAGACTTAAAGTATAACGGGCAAAGGCGGTGAAATAAATCAGATGAATATTAAATTTAAAAGACTTTTAGCCGGTGTTGCAGCGCTGGTTGTGATGGCGCCTATGACATATGCCTATGCTGATACGGAAGTAACGGAAGTCAGCGAAACAACTGCGGCTGATACTGCCGGAGATGATGGGGAAGAAGAAACCGCAAATCCTGTTGATGAGGATTTTGTTGAGAGAACTGAAGAAGAAGTAATCTCAACAATGGAGCTTGTTGCCGAAAATGATGGCTATGAGTTCTATGCGTGTACAGAAGCGCCCGATGATGCCTTTAACCCGAAGGAAAAGGGAAATCTCTTTGCAATAAAAAACAAGACAACAGGTTATATCTGGTGGTCGGCACCGATTAATGCATTCGGTGACCCTGACGCGACAAATTCACTCAGAAGAAACTTAGCTTCTGCAGTTGTTGTAACCTATGGTATTCCAAAGGATCGTTCAAGCAAGACCTTAAGGTCAGCAAACAAGGCTTCCGCAAAGTGTACAAACATTGACGGCGGCGTTAAAGTTGTATATACCTTCAAGGACTGCGGCGCGAAAATTCCTGTTGAATACACTCTTGGCGAAGACTATCTGAACGTTAAGATTGACGTTGAAAATATCGAAGAAGAAGACATCGACCCTGCAACAGGCAAGGTGCTGACAACAATTTCTGTTTTCAACAGCTTTGGTGCGGCGTACAAGGACGAAGAGGGAAGTTTTGTAATTCCTGACGGAAGCGGTGCGCTTATTAACTTCAACAACGGCAAGACAACTACAAAGAGCTACAGCGCAAAGGTTTATGGTTCGGACGTTTCAGCCGTTCCTACAACAAAGCCTGCTGTTACACAGAAGCTTTATATGCCTGTCTACGGCATTTTAAAGGGTGACAATGCGGCTCTCTGCGTTATTGACAAGGGCGACGCAAATGCAACTCTGACTTCAAGCGTAAGCGGACAGTCAAAGTCAGGCTATAACGTGTGCGGTTTTACATTCATGCTCAGAGGCGAGGAAAGCTACCGCATGAACGGTGAAATGGAAGACTTTACAGTATTTGAACAGGGCGAAATCAAGACAGACAACGTTGAAATGAGATACTATCCGATTTCGGGCGAAAAGCTCTCGTTTACAGATGTTGCACTCAAATACAGGGACTATCTTGAAAAGGACGAGGCTGTTACTTCAACAGCGTCAGCTGACCCTTCAGTTTATGTAAATCTTTATGGCGGCGTTGAAAAGCAGCAGTCAATCTTAGGTCTGCCTGTAACGCTCAACACAGAAATCACAGGCTTTGAACAGGCTAAGACAATTGTTGATGAAATGAAGAACAAGGGTGCGGACAACATGGTTTTAACCTATGATAACTGGACAGATGCAGGTATCGAGGGAACTGTTGACTATGAGGCTGACCCTGCGGGTGTTCTCGGCGGCGAGGACGATTTCGAGTCATTCAAGAAGTATATCAGTGACAACGGCTTCTCACTTTATCCGTCAGTAAACAACAAGGGCTTCGTTTCGGGCGACGGCTATTATACATTTACAGACACAACAACAAGAATTTCAGGCTCTTATTCAAGAATTATCACATACGACAGAGCCTATGGCATTCAGAGCACATTCTATGAACCGATTTCACTTCTTTCACCGCTTACATTCGGTGAAGTGTATTCGGACCTGGCTGCAAATTACTCAGAGGCAAAGATTCCGGGCGTATCACTCGGTGAAATGACATCTTCGCTTTACGGTGATTACGGCAAGGATACTGTCACAAGAGACAGAGCAATGGCAATTATGGAAGAAAGCTATGGCAAAATCAAGTCGGACGTAGGTTCGATTCTTGCGGATACTGCAAATGCCTATGCGTTCTCTTCAATTGACCATATCACAAACGTTCCGCTTTATTCAAGTGAGTTTGACATTTTTGATGAGGACATTCCGTTCTATCAGGTTGCTATGCATGGCTTAAAGCCATATTCAACAAAGGCGATAAACGGAAGTGCGGACTATAAGACATTAATGCTTATGGGCCTTGCAACAGGTTCAAACTTCAACTATGACATGCTCTATGAGGAAACAAGTGAGCTTAAGGACACAGTATTTGATATTTACTACTATGCAAACTACAAGTACTGGACTGACGCTGCGGCAAAGGGCTATGAGCTGAGCCGAGCTGTTCTGGGCGGAACAGGTACATCACGAATCACAGGCTATGAAACAGACGGTGATGTTATCACAACAACATATGAAAACGGTACCGTTACAAAAATCAACACTGCAACAGGTGAAATTGATGTAAACGGAACAAAATATGTACTTTCAGATTATCTTGGGGAAGGAGTGAATGGAAACTAATGAAAATAGCATATGAAAAAAGAAAAAGTCTTTATGGCTATGGATTTATAGCTCTCTGGCTTATCGGCTCAATTATGTTTTTCATTATTCCGCTGATTCAGTCCCTGACCTATTCTTTCAGAGATATCGAGAGAAACTCATTCGGTGGTTTCATAGGACTTGAAAACTATAAAAACGCATTTATGGGAGACGAGGTTTATGCGGAAAGACTTATCTCCGTTCTGGAGACAACAGCTCTCAAAACACCTCTTATTCTCATTTTCTCACTCTTTGTTGCGGTTCTTCTCAATCAGAAGTTCCACGGAAGAGGCTTTGCAAGAGCCGTATTCTTCCTCCCTGTAATTGTTGCGACAGGTCCTGTATACAACATTATTTCAGGTAACATGGCAACAAGCGGTAACAGCGGCGCTTCACAGTTCTCAACAATGTTTGAGACAAACCTCGTAGGTGAGCTCCTCGAATTCCTCGGTATCTATGGTATCAGCGATACCCTTACGCAGACAATTCAGTCGATTACAACTGATATTTTCGGTCTTGTGTGGAATTCAGGTATCCAGATTCTTATCTTCTTAGCGGCACTTCAGAACATTCCTGTTTCTGCAAAGGAAGCGGCTCAGATGGAGGGTGCAACAGCGTGGGAATACTTCTGGAAGATTACATTCCCTTATGTAAGCCCTATGATTCTTGCAAATCTCGTATTTACAATCATTGACTCGTTTACAGACCCGAGCAACCTTGTTATGGAAAGAGTCCTCATAATGCAGAAGGACTGGCAGTATGGTCTTTCTGCGGCGATGGCGTGGGCATACTTCGCAATCGTTATTGCGGCGCTTGGTATCATCGTTGCAATTGTAAACAAGTTTATTTACTATGAAGTTGATTAAGGAGGGTAGGCAATGGCAACAGCTATAAAAGACGACAAGGATGTCGGCAACGGCATGTCCAAAAGACAGGCCAAGAAAATCCGTATGGCAACAATGAATAAAAGTGAAATTGCCTATCTGAGAAGAAAAGCAATCGTTGAAAAGGTGTGGCCGTTCTTCAGATTTTTCATACTCTTCGGTCTTTGCTTTGTAATTTTATATCCTCTGATTTACATGATAAGCTGTGCATTCAGAGACCCGAGTGACATGAACGACCCGACAGTTATGTGGATTCCGAGAAATCTTACACTCAAGGTTATCAAGGACACCATGACTGCCATGGATTTCTGGAACACTCTTAAAACAACACTGCTTCTCAATATCGGCTGTTCACTTGTTCAGGTCTGCTCATGTGCGCTTGCCGGCTACGGCTTTGCACGTTTCAGATTCAAGGGCAAGAGCCTGCTTTTCGGAATTGTAATCCTTATGATTTTAGTTCCGTCACAGGTTATCGCAATTCCTCAGTATCAGCAGTTCAGAAACTTCCTCGGAAATCCTGACTGGAGTCTTATCAACAATCCGCTTTCGATGTACCTCCCAGCACTCACATGCAACGGTATCCGTGCGGGACTTATGATATTCATTTTCAGACAGTTCTTCAAGGGACTTCCTAAGGAACTCGAGGACGCGGCTTATCTTGACGGCTGCGGACCGCTGAGAACATTCGTGCAGATTATGATTCCGAACGCATTTTCATCGTTCCTTACAGTATTCCTCTTCTCAATCGTATGGTACTGGAACGATTACTATGTAAGTTCAACATTCTTCACAAACAACCAGACTATTGCGCTTATGCTCAAGAATTTAGGCACTCAGCTCAATAACACAGTCTTAAAGGACCAGGGAACACTTGCATTCAGAGAACAGATTGTATGGATGGAGGCAGGCTGTCTCATCTCAATTCTTCCGATTCTCATTATGTATGCGTTTTTACAGAAACACTTCACAGAAGGTATCGAGCGTTCAGGTCTTGTTGGTTAATATTGATTTTAAGAGGACACAGGCTTATTGCCTGTGTCCTTTTTGCGGTCTGCGATACTTGACATAGTTTCGGATAAGGAGTATAATTAACATATATGCTGTAAAAGACGGCGAAAATAAGTTTTAACGGAGATTATCATATATGGCAAAGATTATTTTAACAGGTGACAGACCAACAGGAAAGCTTCATGTGGGACACTATGTAGGCTCACTGAGAAGACGTGTTGAACTTCAGAACAGCGGTGAATTTGATGAAATTTTCATCATGATTGCCGATGCACAGGCACTTACAGACAATGCCGACAATCCTGAAAAGGTAAGACAGAACATCATCGAGGTTGCTCTCGACTATATGTCATGCGGTCTTGACCCTGAAAAGTGCAATATGTTCATTCAGTCTCAGATTCCTGAGCTTTGTGAGCTTGCGTTTTACTACATGAACCTTGTAACTGTTTCAAGACTTCAGAGAAACCCGACAGTCAAGACAGAAATCAAGATGAGAAACTTTGAGACAAGCATTCCTGTCGGCTTCTTTACATATCCTATCAGCCAGGCTTCAGATATCACAGCGTTCAAGGCTACAACAGTTCCTGCGGGTGAGGACCAGATGCCGATGGTTGAACAGACTAAGGAAATCGTTCATAAGTTCAATTCTGTTTACGGCGATACACTCGTTGAACCTGAAATTCTTCTTCCTACAAACCAGGCTTGTATGCGTCTGCCTGGTATTGACGGTAAGGCAAAGATGAGTAAGTCACTCGGAAACTGTATCTATCTTTCTGATTCAGCTGACGAAATCAGAAAGAAGATTATGAGCATGTATACAGACCCTGACCACATTCAGATAAGCGACCCCGGTAAAATTGAGGGTAATACTGTATTTACATATCTTGACGCATTCTGTAAGCCTGAGCATTTTGAAAGATATCTCAGTGACTATGCTAATCTTGACGAGCTTAAGGCACACTATCAGAGAGGCGGTCTCGGCGACGTTAAGGTAAAGAGATTCTTGAATGCTGTTCTCGAGGAGGAGCTCGAACCAATCAGAGCAAGAAGAAAGGAACTCGAACAGGATATTCCTTATGTTTATGAGGTGCTCAGAAAGGGTACTGCCGTTGCAAAGGCAAAGGCAGAGCAGACTCTCTCAGAAGTCAAGGCGGCAATGAAGATTAACTATTTTGATGATGCTGAGCTTATCAAGGCGCAGTCAGAAAAGTATAAGGCATAGTGCGTGACCGCACAGGACAAATTCGCTATGTTATTTTCACAGAAACATAAAACCAAGGCACGACCATATTTTTGCTAGGGGTCGATGTCCACATCGACCCCTAAAAAAGGTTTTTAACAGTTCAAAGAGCGGATTACTCCGCTCTTTTTTGCCGAAAAAGAAAGAAGGAATAATAACATGATAACAGACCTTACACAGGGAAGCCCTTCAAAAGTGCTGTTTAAATTTGTGCTGCCGCTGCTCGGAAGCGTTGTATTTCAGCAGCTTTACAGCATCTCCGACAGTGTTATTGCAGGACGCTTTGCAGGTGAGGATGCACTTGCCGCAATCGGCGTTTCCTATCCGATAACCATGATTTTTATGGCTGTTGCTATGGGGTGCAACAACGGCGGTGCGGTTGTAATTTCACAGCTTTTTGGCAGTAAGCGCATGGCAGATATGAAAACTGCCGTCAACACATCGTTTGTTATGTCGGCTGTGGCGAGTATTGCTTTGCTTGTGTTCGGAGTGATAATGTGTAACCCTATGCTCAGAATGCTTGATACGCCGTCGAATATTTTTGCTGACGGTGCGTCTTATCTGAACATTTACACGCTCGGACTTCCGTTTCTGTTTTTCTATAACGTCTCGTCGGGAGTCTATACAGCTCTGGGCGACGCCAAAACGCCGATGTATCTTCTTATAGGCTCGTCGGTTGCAAACGTTATTCTCGACCTGCTTTTTGTGGCGGTATTTGAATGGGGTGTTGCAGGTGCGGCATGGGCAACCTTTATTGCACAGGGAGTTGCGGCAATTGTGTCGGTTGTACTGCTTTTAAAGCGCCTGTCAAAGCTTGAATATGAATCGAAACCGAGAATATTCGACAAGGCGATTTTCAGAAGAATTATGGTTGTGACAATTCCGAGTATACTTCAGCAGAGCTTTGTTTCTGTCGGCAACCTGTTTATCCAGCGCCTTATCAATGGCTACGGTTCGTCGGTTGTTGCGGGTTATTCCTCGGCAATCAAGCTCAACACATTTGCAATCATGTCCTTTGCGGCTGTAAGTAATGCAATGTCAAGCTACACAGCGCAGAATATCGGCGCAGGAAAAATCGACAGGGTTAAAAAGGGATTCCTGTCGGGCGCAAAAATAAGTCTTGGGCTTGCGCTTCCGTTTGCGCTTGCGCTATTTGTGTTCTGCAGATATTTCCTTGCACTCTTTATGGAGGACGGGGCAAGTATGGAGGCTATCGACACAGGTATCGACTTCCTCAGAACCGTTTCACCGTTCTATTTTGCAATCTGTCTGAAAATTATGCTTGACGGTCTGCTCAGGGGAATGGGCAACATGAAGGCATTTACGGTGTCGACTTTTGCAGACCTTATTCTCAGAGTTGCGCTTGCATATATAATTTCACCGTTTATGGGCGTAAGCGGAATATGGATTTCGTGGCCTATCGGATGGTGCATTGCAACTGCGACAGCATTTGTGTTCTATAAAATCAGTATGAAATCACATGTTCATACTGCTCAGCACAGTTAAAAAATATATACTTTCAAAAAACGACATGGACAGTTTCATGTCGTTTTTTTATTTAGTTTCACTGTGATATATTTGCCATAAAATTATTCAGAAATATATAATGAAAAAAGGTCATTTTAGCCGAAATTATGCGGGTGTGACTTAAATGTGGTGTGTTATTTACCCAGAACGAAAAGTCGTTAATTATTTAACTAACTTTTGTGTAATTCGTCAAAAAAAATATTGCTTTTTCTGTTATTCTATCACTTGAAAATAAAAATACATAGGTGTATAATGTGGATAAGGGTGAAAAGCCCAAATATGGTAAAGAATAGGGGAAATTTTTATGAAACTCAAAAAGTTCGTTTCATGTCTGCTTGCAACAGCTATTGCAGCAGGCGGAGTAATGAGCGGTGCGGCAAATTATTCCTATCTGAGATCAGGTATTGTCTCAGCTGCGGTATCAGCGCCTGCATCAACAACAGTACTCAAGGAAACAGCGTACGTTACATGGACAGCTATCAGCGGTGCTGACGGTTACAATGTATACGTAAAGCCGGAAGGCGGAAGCTACACACAGCTCGATTCAATGCTCATCAGACAGTACAACGGTTACTACAGAGCAGATGCAGTTGGTCTCAAGGCAGGCAACTACATCATGAAGGTTGTTCCTACATCAGGTGGTAAGGAAGATACTTCGAAGGCAATTGAATCAACATCAATGAAGGTTGAAAGCTATGACAGATCAGGCTTTGCTTTTTCAAACATGAGCGAAGGTGTCGGTGCTTACAACGCAGACGGTACACTTAAATCAAATGCAGTTGTTCTTTATGTAACAGAAGATACAAAGAACACTATAACAATGGATGTTCAGACTGCTTCAAGCAAGACAACATCATGCACAGGTATCAGCGAAATCTTAAAGGCTCTCCAGAAGGGCTATGAAACAAGACCAATTGCTATTCGTCTTATCGGTAAGATCACAGCTGACGGCATGACAGGCTCAGGAGATACAAACAACCTTCTCCTCAAGGCAAGTAGCGAAGACAGTCCTATCAAGAACATCACTGTTGAAGGTATCGGTGATGATACTACATGCTACGGCTTTGGTATCCGTGCGCAGAGAGCTAAGAGCATCGAAGTAAGAAACCTTGCTGTAATGCTTTTCGGCGATGACGGTATTGCTCTTGAAACAGCAAACAAGAATATCTGGATTCACAATAATGATATTTTCTACGGAACAGCAGGCTCAGACGCTGACCAGGCTAAGGGCGACGGTTCTATGGACCTTAAGAATGACTCTCAGAATATCACAATTTCTTACAACCACTTCTGGGATTCAGGAAAAATGTCACTTTGTGGTATGAAGTCAGAAACAGGTGAAAACTGGATTTCTTATCACCACAACTGGTTTGACCACTCAGACTCAAGACATCCAAGAATCAGAACAATGTCTGTTCACGTATACAATAACTACTACGACGGTAACTCAAAGTACGGCGTTGGTACAACAATGGGCAGTGACGCATTCGTTGAATCAAACTACTTCAGAAACTGTAAGTATCCAATGCTCATTTCAATGCAGGGCTCTGACGAAGGTACATTCTCAAGCGAAGACGGCGGTATGATTAAGGCATACGGCAACTATATGGAAGGTCAGAAGGCATTTGTTCCATACAGTGAAAACAATACAGAATTCGACGCTTATGTTGTATCAAACAAGTCTGATACAGTTCCTTCATCTGTAAAATGTGTACAGGGTGGCGATACATACAACAACTTTGACACAAGCAGCTCAATGTATTCATATACAGCAGACGCAGCAGCAGACGTTCCTTCAATCGTTATGGCTGAATCAGGACGTCTTAACGGCGGTGACTTTGACTGGGAATTCAACGACAGCGTTGACGATGCAGATTATGATGTAAATACAGAGCTTATGGCAGCAATCAAGTCATATGACGATTCAATTGTTGCAATCGGCAGCGGATTCAAGTCAAGTGCAGAAGTTGTTGAACCAACAGAAGCTCCAACAAGCACAACAACAACTACTACATCAAAGACTACTAACTCAACAACAACTACAACTAAGACAACAACAGCTGCTCCATCAGGTGAAGAAAATGTTCCTTCAGGCGTTAAGATTTTAGGCGCAGGCGGCTGGAACGAAATGATGTACCTCATGGCTTCAGGCGTTTCAGATGCTGATGTAACAGCAGTTTCATGGTCTGGTGCTTCAACAGGTTCACTCACAGGCGATGACCTCAAGTATCTCGTAAGAGATGTTGACGGAAACCTCCGTGTTGACGTTGTAGGACTCAAGCCTGGTACATACACACTTTCACTTACAACAAGCAAGGGTACTGTTTCAAAGAGCGGTATCATCGTAGGTGCTCAGGACCGTTCAGGTTTTGCTCACTACAACTACACATCAGGCGTAGGTGCATATAACGATGACGGTACACTCAAGGCAAATGCAGTTGTTCTTTATGTAACAGACGAAAACAAGGATACAGTTACAGTAACATCAAAGGACGGCACAACAGTTAAGGGTATCGGTAATATCCTCAACTCAGCAGGTCAGGACAACGGCTCAGGCGCAACATCAAAGGGCGGTACTCCTAACACAAACAGCGACATCATCGAAAAGCTCGCTAAGGACGGCACACCACTCGTTGTCAGAATTATCGGCAACGTAACAGCTCCGGCAGGCGTTACAGAATTCGACTCTGTAAACTACGGTGGTTCAGAAGGTGATAACGGTTACATGGCAAGAATGCAGTCAGGTAAGGACGTTACAATCGAAGGTATCGGTACTGATGCTTGCATCAACGGCTGGGGTATCCACTTCATCGCTGAAACAGCAAATCCAGACCTCGGTAAGAGCTTCGAAGTAAGAAACATCGCATTCAGAAACGTTCCAGAAGACTGTCTCGGTATGGAAGGTCAGCAGGATGGCTCAACACTCACAGTTCCAGTTGAAAGATGCTGGATCCACAACTGTGAATTCTATGCTCCTTCAATTTCAAATCCTGCAGAATCAGATAAGGACGGCGGCGACGGCGCTTGTGACTTCAAGCGTGGCCAGTACTTCACAAACAGCAACTGCTACTACGAAGGCTATCACAAGACAAACCTCGTAGGTTCATCAGACTCAAGCCTCCAGTATCACCTCACATATCACCACAACTACTGGAAGAGCTGTGAATCAAGAGGACCTCTTGCACGTCAGGCTGATATCCATATGTATAATAATGTATATGACGGTCAGACAAGCTACTGCCAGAACCCAAGAGCTAACGCTTTCATCTTCTCAGAATACAACTACTTCTTAGACAGTAAGGACGTTTGCGAAGTAACAAGCGGTGGTGTAGTTAAGAGCTACATGGATACAATTGAAAACTGCCGTGGTAACGCACAGGCAACAGTTGTAACAGACAAGAGCCAGACAGTTTCTTCAGATTGTCTCTATGCAAACTTTGATACAAATGCATCAATGTCATATATCCCATCAGGCAACTACTACTTACAGACAAATACAGCAGACCTCAAGGCAACATTTGAAACAGACGGCGGCTGTATGGACGAAATGAGCATCAGCGGCAACGACCCAATCGTAACAACAGTTACAACAGGCGGCGGCTCAGATGTAGTTACAACAACTAAGACAACAGTAGTAACTGATCCTATCACAGTTCCTGCAGGTGGCGTTGTTCACAACTTCACACTCAACGATAAGGACAGCACATTCTACACAATCTCAGGTAACCTTTCAACTCAGAAGGGCACAGTTTCATACGCAGGTCTTACACTTACACAGTGTCTCAAGATGGAAACTGCAACAAGCATCAAGTTCTCTAATTCAGTAGCAGGTGAAATCACTCTCGTATTCGCAGAAGCAGGCAAGACAGTTAAGATTGACGGTACTAAGTACACAACAGATGCAAACGGTATCGTAACAGCAACAGTTGCGGCTGGCTCACACGAAATCACAAAGGGTGACGCAATCAACCTCTTCTACATGGTTTATACTGATGCTTCATCAGGTCAGACAACTACAACAGTTCCTGTTACAACTCCTGTAACAACTACAACAACAACTGTAGTTACAACACCTGGATTAACTGAAACAGCTCCTGCAACAACAACACAGGCTATCGTTGGCGTTACAACAACTGTTTCAACAGCACCGGTTACAACAGTATCTACAACAAAGGCTCCGGTTACAACAGCTTCTACAACAAAGGCTCCGGTAACAACACAGGCTCCGGTAACAACAGAACCTGTTGTTACAACACCTGCACCAACAGAAAATCTTCCTGACGGAAGCTTCTATGGTGACGTAAACTGCGATGGCGTAGTTGACGTAGCAGATATTGTTGCACTTAACATGTATCTCCTCAACGCTTCAGAAAACAAGCTTGACGAAGCGTCAAAGGCTAACGCAGACTGCGCAAGAGATAATGTTATCGATTCAGCAGACAGCGTACTTCTCATGAACTATGTTGCAATGATTATCAAGGATACAGCACTCGGTGTTAAGCAGTAATTGAATAAATACTTTAAGGACGTCCGTTCGGGCGTCCTTTTTGTGTTATGATGCGATTTTTATACTATAATAGAATCTGAGTCTGGGGATTATTTCCTCCCATGTGCTTTCCGTGTCGATATTTGCGGAGACAATAGTCTTTTTTATGCCGAGAACATCGGCTTTCATGCCTGTTACAGTTTTGGAAATCGTTTTTGAGCAAAGTGAGGAAATCATTTCGGCAGCAGCGTTTGCTGCATCAGTTTCACTTACTCCCTCCTCAATACAGCTTCCGTTTATCTTGATTTCGGTTGTGACTGCAATGCTTTCGCCCTGTTTTGCGGCTGTAAGCCTTGTTTTACTGTTTCTGACCTGAAAGCTTGCGGTTTTTCCGCCGACTTCAACGGGCAGATAAAAGTCGTGAAGTGAGCCTGTCAGCCAGCAAAAGCCGTTAGACTCGTCCTCGGAAAGAATCGCTTCAACGCCCGTGTGGCTGATAATTCCCATTGTGAGCCTGTCCTCGCTCAGAACAGGCGAGGCGGCAAGATTATCGTCTTCAAGGAGGTCGTTTAAAACATCGCTGATATTCTTGCGGGAAATTCTGCCCTTGCGGTCATAGCTGTCAAGGAGCCCTGAAAGCTCCTCCTCTTTGTAGTCGGTTACGGCTTTGGTTGCGCTGTCGGGCGTTACTATTACTGAGCACGACGGGGAGATACGGTTGTTTTTTATGAGTACCGAAAGCTTTTCTCTTATATCACCCTCGGATAATACGAGCAATTCAAGGTGTCCTGTGAAAAGCGTTTTACCCTGAGCAGTTTCGGCGTTTTCGACTGCCGAAAATATTGTCTGCCCGACCCCTGTGAGCACGTTTGTGTCGCCGTACAGGCGAACCGCTACCGACTGAAGCATCCCGTCATCACAGCCGATTGTCCTCACAAAGCCCTTGTCACGCACTTCTGTTTTATGACTGCACCCGCACAGCGTCAGCATTGCCGCCGACAGAGCGATTATTCTTCTTTTCATCGTAAACCCTCCTTAAAAGCATAATCAGCGGAAGAACTACCGAAAGCAGAGCTGTCATGATGCCCATGGGAATTGTAATATCAAAGCCCGCTGAGCTGATTGCCGCCGAAAGACAAAGCATGAGCAGTACGCTCAGAAGCTTGTTGTATTTAAGCTCGGGCACTATCCGCTCTATCAGCATGGACGAGATAATCAGCTGGGTTGTTACTGTCAGCACGCAGAGAAGTGTAAAGGTTATCATATATAATGAGTCGGAGCGCTGTATGCTCATTGGCTGGGAAAATGCGCCTGCTGAGAAAAACGGAAAATCACTTATTGCAATAAGGTTTCCGAGAACAGTTATTTCTATAATGTAAAGAAGCTGTGTCAGAAGGAATGAACCTGTGAAAAAGGCTGTTGTGCCTTTGTTTCCCTGCTTACTGCTGTCAAGGAGAATAAAAAGCACCACAAGCTCGCCCGAAGAACAGAAATTTTCCATGGCAGACCTGAGTGTACCTTTCAGATTTGCGTCGGGGACATAGTTTGCAAGGTCTGCGTTGGGATATGCCCCGATTATGAGTACGGCAAATGAGAAAAACAGTATCCCCGCTATGATTACAGACGAGCGTGAAAGCGCTGAAAGCTTAAGCGATGCGCAGTAGAGGCAGACTACTGCCGTAATAATTGCGCAAGCAAGACTGCTGTCAACGGGGAAGTATACGCTTTTGCTCACATTCCATAAACTGCTGAATGAAGTCGCACCGCCTGTAATAAAGAAGAGGGTATACAAAAGCATGCCGAAACGGCCGAAAAGCATGTCTTTACTGAGACTGAAGCTGTAACGTCTGTACAGAAGAATCATTGGTAGAGCAAACAGAAACTGCAGAAATATTGAAATTGCCGCGCCTGCCATGTGCGAAGCGTCAGGAACAGTTCCCGAGCATATCAGCCCGAACGCCCTTATACATATTAATATAGAAAACAGCTGAGTGTCTGAAATTTTACTCATGAAGCTCCTCCACTGTGAAATTGTTGTTCTGCATTTTACGGAATCCCTGTCGTATGGCGATGTCGCTCATTGTGTCTGAATGCAGTGGTGATAGCGGGGCTGTATACGGGAAACCGAAGTCGGACGTCGCACACATATTAAATAGTACAACCGCTCCGAAAAGACTTATGCCGAAAAGTCCCCATATACCGCCGCAGATTATGAATATAATCCTCAGAACCGATATCGGCTGTGCAAGGTCGGGGACAACAAATGAGCTTACAACGGATAATGCCGCAACAGTAAGCAGAGGAGTGCTTATAAGTCCCGACGTGACGGCAGCGTCCCCTATGATAAGTCCGCCCACAATGCTTACTGCGCCCCCTACAGCCCTCGGCAGACGAAGCCCTGCCTCCTTTACTATTTCGTACATCAGCAGTACTCCGACAGTTTCGGCGATAATCGAAAACGGCGCATTCTGCTCTGCCTGTGCGAGAATCAGTAAAAGTGTGCTGTTGAGAAGCTCGGGGTGGTGCATTGCAATTGCAACGTAAACGGAAGGGAGCAGTATGGAAAGTAAAAATGCGGCATATTTGAGCCAGCGGATAAAGGTTGCGTAGTAGGGACGGAAGTTGTAATCGTCAACCGTCTGAAAATCATCGCTCCAAAGCTTTGGTATCACAAGGGCAAACGGATTTCCGTCAATGAAAATGCCGACTCTGCCTTCAATAAGCTTTGAGCAGAGCACATCGGGTCGCTCCGTCCGCCCGACAGAACTGAAAAGCCGTTTTGATTTCGGCTCGAGAAACGGGCGCAGATATCCCGTTGAGAGAACGCTTTCGAGATTTGTGCCTGTTATAAGCTTTTCAATACGTTCAATCAGCTCGGGCGGCACCCTGTCATACATATAAGTAATGCACACGTCTGTCTGCGACTTGTCGCCTGCGACGATAAGCTTCTGCACAAGCAGAGGGGTTTTCATGCGTCTGCGGATAAGCGACATATTTGAACGTATCACTTCAAGGAATCCGTCGTGAGAACCTGTTATGTTGTTTTCGCCCGATGGCTCGCTGATTGAACGCTTGTCATAGCCCTGTACACCGAAACCAAGTATTCTGTCCTGACCGTCAGCGGCAATCATGGCAAAGCCTGAATTTAGAAGTCGGAAAAAGTTGTGATAGTTATAGGCAACAGGCCTGTCAAGTGAAAAGAGCATGCGGTTTTCGATATGTGACAGCAGGGCGGCAGGACTCGGGTGCTCAAGCTCTATGTGCGTCAGCGGCTCAAAGATAAGCTCGGTTATGATTTGTGTTGACACCATACCCTCGCATGTCATCAGTGCGATTTTTATTCCGCAGACTTCAATCTCGTTGACCATGAGGTCAGAGGTGTTTCCCGCAACGGAACGTATGAAGCTGAGATTGTCCGAAAGGGACGGGATAATGGTCTTATTCTTCAGATTATCGGTATTCATGGTATTCCTCCGCATAACAGTACTGATTGTAGCATGCCCCGGAAGCTGAAAAAAATTCAGTTTTATTCCATTTGGGCTGTAATTTAAGCACAAAAAAGTTGAAACAATGAAAAGAACACGTTACAAAATTCACAAAGTTAATAAAATAAAAAATAAAATGCTTTACATAAGCGCAGGAATGGTGTATAATGTAACAAGTGTTTAAGAAAGTTGTAATTTGTGTAACTTTCCTCTTGACTTTTATCCCGGTATAGTCTATAATATATTTGATGCATGCCTGGAAAATATTTGTGATTTTCGGGAAATATGTTGAATGAATATTGTGGAAAATGTTTAAAGTCAGCGTACAGCTGAAGTTTATTCATTATTATCACCAATTCAGACGGATTTATTTTAGAAAACCATACAAAAAGCATAATAAACTATTGACTTTGGACACGGATTAAATTATAATTGTAATGTGGATTAATTATAATCGTTTAAGGTTAGTAGCGTTGAATATAATTAAGGAAATCGGCAGTATCAGTCATGTTTCCTTATTATAGATATATGCTCAATCAGAAAAGGAGGAAAACGCAAATGAGGAACAAAAAAGTGATTGCAGGTCTTGTTGCAGCTATGACATTAGTATCAACAACATCAGCAATCGTATCAGCTGCCGGCGACTTCACAGTTAGCATCAGCAACACAAAAGCGGAAGCAGGAGAGGAATTTAGCCTTACATTAGATATGGCAGACATTCCATCAACAGGTATCAACGGATGTGACTTCGGTATTTCATTCGATTCATCACTCGTAACAGTTGATTCTGTAACACTCGGTGCGCTTGCAAAGGATGTTTCATCACTCGAAGGTGATTTACCGGATCCATTCGAATGTAACATTGAAGACGATGTTATCAGCCTTATGTATGCAATCGGTACAACTGATTCATCATACTATCTTAACGGCTCAGGTACATTCCTTAACATCACAGGTACAGTAAAGAAGGATGCAGCAGTAGGTTCAAAGGCTGAATTTGAAGTTGTTCCTGTTGACAGAGCTGCTAAGCCTGGCTCAGCTGACACAAATGCTACAGCAGTATTTGGCTACATGGGCGAAGATGAAGCTGCTACAATCTACACACCTGTATTCGAAGCAGGTTGGGTTGAAGTAACAGGTGATGTTCCAACAGAACCATCATCTGAAGCAACAGATCCAACAGAACCTTCATCAGAAGATCCAACACAGCCATCAACTGAAGAAACAGAACCATCAACCGGAAATATTGCTGACGGCACATACTACGGCGATGTTAACGTTGACGGTGCAGTAGACGTTGCTGACGTTGTAGCACTTAACATGTATCTTCTCAACCCATCAGGCAATGCGCTTGAAGCTGAAGGTATTGCAAATGCTGACGTAGTAAGAGACAATAAGATTGACTCAACAGACGGTACACTTCTCATGAGCTTTACAGCAATGTCAGTAGAAGAAAGCGAACTCGGAAAATGATAAAGGTATTTAGGCCTTGAAGGGCTTAAAATAGCGGGGGATCCGCAAAAGTAAAAAAACAGTGTCTGTTCCGAAAAACAGACAGAAAGGAAAAATAGCAATGAAGAAGAGAAGATTTCTCTCGATCCTTACTACAGTTGCTATGGCTGCTTCAGTTGTAACAAGCACACTTGCTTCAACAGTTTCAGCTGCTACAGTTGTTGTTAAGGATTCATCAATGGTTCTGCGTTTTGCTCCAGAAAAGAGCCAGTTCTCAATGGACGAAGTTAAGGCTGGTAACGCAAGAACAACAGTTGCACTTATGTGTGACAAGTATGATGCTGCTGAAGAAGTTACTCAGATCCTTACAGCATTCACGGGTAGCGACGACGGCATCAAGTTCCAGAACATTAACATCACAGACCCTAACGCATTCACAATTGAAGGCGGCTTCGGTATGAACGCAATGGATATCGAAGTTATGGGTTATGACCCAGAAGATAGCTCACAGATTGTTAGCCAGACAGGTTTCTTTATCCAGAATGGTGCAACACCATTTATCTTAGGTGACAAGAACAATTCTGTAGTAACATTTGACGTTATCTTTGATTCATCAATGGCTGAAGGTACTTACACAGTTGACTTTATGGATAACTTCTCAATCAACTCAGGTACAGTAGCTGGCGATGGTACAATCATCACATCATACAGTGAATCAGTAAACGCAAACTCAGCTCCTGCAACATTCGTTCTTGGCGAAGGTGAAGTTCCAACACAGGCTTCAACAGAATCATCATCAGATGATACAACAGCTCCTAGAGAATATGTTGGTACATGTGATATCTGGGCTGACAAGGATGTTGAAGGCGCAGTTGGCGACCAGGTAGAAGTTAACTTCTATGCTGATACAAAGGGCGTTGACATCAGAGGCTTTGAAGCTAGACCAATCTTCGATACATCAGCTCTCAAGATTGTAGGCTACAAGTACAGCACAGGCTTCATGGCTAAGCCAACAGCAAATGAAGAATTAGGTACATACGTAATCGCTTCAGCTGCTGCTAAGATCAAGAATGATCCAACAACTCCATACCTCACACTTACATTCGAAATCCTCGAAGGTGCTTCAGGTACATACCCAATCGATATTCAGGGATGTAACGGTGCGGCTGAACCGGTAATCAATGCTACAAACGGCGGCGAAGGTATTACATATCTTTCACCAAATGTAACAGAAGGTTCAATCGTAGTTGGTGAAGGCACAACAGAAGATACAACAGCTGAAAGAGAATTTGTTGGCACATGTGATATCTGGGCTGACAAGGATGTTAAGGGCGCAGTTGGCGACCAGGTAGAAGTTAACTTCTATGCTGATACAAAGGGCGTTGACATCAGAGGCTTTGAAGCTAGACCAATCTTCGATACATCAGCTCTCAAGATTGTAGGCTACAAGTACAGCACAGGCTTCATGGCTAAGCCAACAGCAAATGAAGAATTAGGTACATACGTAATCGCTTCAGCTGCTGCTAAGATCAAGAATGATCCAACAACTCCATACCTCACACTTACATTCGAAATCCTCGAAGGTGCTTCAGGTACATACCCAATCGATATCCAGGGTTGTAACGGCGCTCTCGAACCAGTAATCAATGCTACAAACGGCGGCGAAGGTACAACATACCTCGAAGCTAATGTAACAGAAGGTTCAATCGTTGTTGAAGAACCAACTCCAACAACAGAACCTGTAACAACAACAGCTGCTCCTGATACAGAAAAGGTTACAGTAACAGAAATTGTTAAGGTAACTGAAATCGAAAAGGTAACTGAAGTTGAAAAGGTAACTGAAGTTGAAAAGGTAACTGAAGTAGTAACAGTAACATCAATCGTTCCGGTTGCTGATGTAACAAGCATCGTAACTGTAATTGAAAATGTTCAGGTAACAGAAGTTGTAACAGTAACATCAATCGTTCCAGTTGCTGATGTAACAAGCATTGTAACTGTAACAGAAATCGTTCCTGTTCAGGTAACAGAAGTTGTAACAGTAACATCAATCGTTCCTGTTGCTGATGTAACAAGCATCGTAACTGTAACAGAAATCGTTCCTGTTCAGGTAACAGAAGTTGTAACTGTAACAGAAATCGTTCCAGTTGCTGATGTAACAAGCATCATAACTGTAGTTGAAAATGTAACAGTAACAGAAGTTGTTACAGTAACAGAAATCGTTACAGTAACACAGCCTGTAACAACAACAACAGAACCTGCAGGTACAGAAATTGTTATCAATGTACCTGATAAGACAGCTGTTGAAAACGACGAAAGATTCTGGTATCACTCAGACAACGTTGAATTCTTCAAGGATGGCATCGTTGTAATGGCTGGTGAAGAAGATGTTTCAGCTCAGGCTGTAATCACATTCGCTTCAACTCCAGCAGATGTATACGACGGCGAAAACTTTGACTACGAAATCGCATTTACTGTTCTCTACAATGGACAGGAAATCGATGGAACAGTTCCAGTTAAGATCGCTCCTCGTGGTGATACAAACCTCTCAGCTGGTAAGTCAGCTGACATCTACGACGCTATCGTTGTAGCTAAGTACATCCTTCCAAAGCCAGCGGCTACAATTGACGAAGGATTCCACACATTCGTTGCAGATAACAACGAAGACGAAAAGGTAAATATCTACGACGCAATTAACATTGCTAAGCTCATTCTCCCAGCTAACGCAGGCGATTGGGATAAGGTAGATAAGAACCACCAGAACTGGATTAAGGACTAATCTTTAAGTCTTAATCATAAATCAACTAGCTTTGTTTATGCATAGGCCGGATTCACCGGCTTATGCTTAACAAATATAGAAAAGAAAGGAAAGTTTTTAAAATGAAGAAGAATGTATTTTCAAAGGCAATCGCAGTACTCGCTTCAATGACAGTACTCGGCGCAGCATCAATGATGTCTGCAAGTGCAGCAGGTCTTGCTGTAGGTAGCGCAACAGGCGCAGCTGGTGAAGAAGTTACAGTTAGTGTTTCACTCGACGGTATCGATTCATCAATGGGTTGTGTTGCTATCGTAACATACCCAACAGCTCTCGAAGTAACAGCTGCTCTCCCAGGCAACATGGCTGCTCAGGAACCAGTTGACAATGGCGACGGTACATCAACAGTTGCTGCTACATTCGTAGCTCCAGCAGGTCTTGCTACAGATTTCTCATCAATGTCATTCGTTATCCCAGCTGACGCTGAAGATGGCACAGTATATGACATCACAATCGCTGTAGATCAGCTCGACAACAAGGGCGAATTCGTAACAGATCCTGTTAACACAAACGGTACAATCACAGTTGTTAACCCAACAGAACCTGAAACAGAACCTGAAACAGAGCCAGAAACAGCAGCTCCAACAGAAGCTGAAACAGCAGCTCCAACAGAAGCTCCTACAACAGAAGCTCCTAAGAAGGAAGGTTCACCTAAGACAAGCGACGCTGGCGTAGCTGTAGCTGTAGCTGGTCTCGTAGTTGCTGGTGCAACAGCAGTTGTTCTCAAGAAGAAGAACTAATTTTAGATTTAAAATCTAATCTTAAATAAAAAATCCCCTTTTTAAGGGGATTTTTTTTATTTCCGAAAGGCTGTTAAATTATAAAGTCCATAAGCAGTGCGGCACCGGACGCCGCAAGCGCTACAATAATAAGCGGAAGATTGAAATATGCAAGTACAACAGCAACAAGCGTTCCTGCAACAGCTGTCGGAGTATTTCCCGTGCAATAAAAGATTGCCGGGATTGTCATAGCGCTGAGTACCGCATAAGGAATATAATAGAGAAAACTGCGGAAAAACTGCGACTTTATCTCTTTTCTGAAAAATGCAAACGGAATCATTCTTATAAGATAGGTGACTCCCGCCATAACGGCAATGTAAATTACAAGGCTCATGATGCGTCCTCCTCATCTGTAATCGGGAAAAGCAGTGCGCCGATTGCGGCCGCCACAATTGCGCTTATAATGACCGCAAAGCCGCCTGACACATAGTCCTCGAAGAATTTGAACAGGACGCTTATTAGTGCCGCGATGACGACGACTGAAAGCACTTTTTTGCTTTTTCTCGACGGCGGGATTATAATGGCGATGAACATTCCGTAGAGTACAATTCCCATAGCGTTTGAAAGTGACTTCGGGAGTAGCTCGCCTGCGGCTGCACCGAGCGTTGTGCCTGTAACCCAGCCGATCAGGGCGACTAATATCATACCCGCCATGTAGGAAGCCGTGAGCTTCTTTTTTTGTGCCGACGCAACCGCGAATATTTCGTCGGTTATGCCGAATGCGGCGGCAAGTCTTTTGGGAAGTGTGAACGACTTGTCAAGGCGCTGTGAAAGAGACAATGCCATCAGCGCATATCTTATGTTTATTGTAAGCTGGGTGAGTATCATTTCAACCAGACCGCCGTCCGAGGCTATAACGCCGACTCCGGCCGCCTGTCCTGCTGATGTAAGGTTTGTGGCGGAAATAATAGCGGAATCTATGGGCGTAAGCCCCGATTTGACTGCCATTATTCCAAAGCCGAATGAAACGGACAGATAGCCAAGTCCGATTGGAATACCGTCCGTAGCACCCTTTAAAAATTTAAGCTTCAATTTTTATCACTCTTTCTGATTAGTTTTGCTCATACCAATTAATAATAATAACACATTTTCAAGAAAAATGCAATTATATGGACTTGTATTTTTTCTGATTTTATGTTATACTTTTTGATGTATGATATTGTGTATTTGACGGAGAGGAATGATGATTATGATTAAGGAAAAAACAGTATGTTTTACAGGTCATCGTCCCGAAAAACTGCCGTGTTTTAACACACTCAATAAGAGCGTTCTTAAAATGATAAGGAGTATGCTTTATTATCATACATATCTTGCGGCGCAGGAGGGTTATGAATACTTTATTTCGGGTCTTGCAAGAGGTGTTGACCTCTGGGCGGCTGAATCCGTACTGGAAATAAAGCATAAATTCCCCGATATCAAGCTTATCTGTGCCAAGCCGTTCCCCGAGCACGGCGACAACTTCAAGGGTGAGGATCTATTGTCCCTCGGAAATGTCCTTGAACAGGCTGATGATATTATCTGCGTGAGTGACAGTTATTCTTCGGGCTGTTATCATGTGAGAAATCGCTTTATGGTTGATAATTCTGCGTATCTTATAGGGGTTGTTGATGATTTCAAGAGCGGTACGGGGCAGACAATTTCCTACGCAAAGAAAAAAGGTCTGCGCACGACCCTTATAAATGTTGATGATTTCAAGGACGGCTCGGAAAATATTGACAAAAATGATTTTATAATATTTGATTGATTGTTGAGTTTTACTCTTGACTTGTAAAAGTGTATTTGAGCAGAAAAACTTTCAACCTTTTCAACATGGTTTTCAACGTTTTGCATATTGCACTACAAAAATGTATAAAAATAAAATGTGTTATTTAGTGAAAGGAGAACAAAAATGAGCAAAAAGAAAAAATCAGGAAGCATTGCGATTCCTTTTCTGCTGACTATTCTGATTTCTGTTGCGATAATAGGCAGTATTATACTGATTATTCTTGAAAAGCTTGATACAGACAGCACATCGCTTGTTACAATGACAGGCGAATCAGGAACAGTTTCAGAAGCAGATAACCACACAATTCTTTTCGTAATTGACCTGAGTAAGTCCATAGCTGAGGAGAAAAAGGAAAACGCTGAGGATGAAGCACAGGACAGCGAGTCTGAGGGAGATGCTTCTGACGAAGAATCAGAAGAAGAGGAAGAAGAAGAAATCTACGACTGGGAGGTTATCGAGGAGGAAGAAGAGCCTGTTGAGCCAAAGCCTTATACATTCGTGCTTGTGCGCTCTGTTCCGATTAATAAGCAGATGATTTTCACAGGACTTCCTGACAATATGATTGCCGGGGAATATAATCAGTCGCTTGCTGATATTTATGAATCCGCAGGCGCAGCTGAGCTTAAAGCGGCATGTGAATACACACTCGAAGTCCCTGTTGACAGATACATGGTGTTCGACTCAACTTCATTCAGAAAGATGTGCAATATAATGGGTGGCGTTGAATTTGCAGTTACTAAAGATATCGGAAGCCTTAAACAGTCGGCCGGTATGCAGTATCTTTCAGCTGAACAGATTGAAGATGTCCTCACATTCGGCGATTACGGCGGAGAAATTCAGAGAGTTTCAACAGCAACATCACTCCTTGCGGCAATGGCAAATCAGGCAAACGGCGCAAGAATTGCGGATAACCTTGACAATACCTTCAATACAATGGTAAACTCAAATCAAACTGACATTTCAGCGATTGACTATCAGGAGCATAAGTATGCAATCAAGTTCATGCTCAAATATTCCGACCCGGATGAAAATGAGACAGTTTCTGACCGTGCGCAGTTTATAACACCTTTCGGTACTCAGACAAAGGACAAATTCATGCTTGATGCAGCATTCCTCGACGAGATTTCACAGTATTACATCACAAAGGTTGAGGCGACTGAGGCACCGACTGAAAAGTCAACACTTCTTGAAATGACTCCTGAAACCGGAGGCGCAGCAGATGCTCAGTAACATTTTCGATTCACACAGTCATTATACGGACAGTTCCTTTGACGAGGACCGTGACACACTTTTAAAAAGTATGCCGCAGAAAGGCGTTTCGGGTATTGTTGTTGTTGCGTCATCGCTTGATGATTCAAAAAAATGCATTGAAATAGCAGAGGGTTATGATTATACCTATGCCGCATGCGGAGTGCATCCTGAATGCGAGGCAAAAACGCCTGACGGCTTTGTTGCTGAACTTGAAACGCTTCTGCGTTCATCTGACAAGGTGAGAGCGCTTGGCGAAATCGGTCTTGACTATCATTATGATGATTATAACCGTGAGCGTCAGATAAAGCTTTTCACTCAGCAGCTTGAGCTTGCAAAGGATATGAACCTGCCTGTTATAATCCATTCAAGAAACGCAAATGACGATACAATGGAAATTCTCAGAAAGTATAAGCCAAATGGTGTTCTTCACTGCTTCAGCGGCTCTGCTGAAACAGCTAAGGAAGTTATCTCGCTTGGTATGTACATAAGCTTTACGGGCGTTCTCACGTTCAAAAACGCAAAAAAAGCGCTTAAAGCGCTCGGGGAAGTGCCGCTTGACAGGCTTATGCTTGAAACCGACTGCCCGTACATGGCGCCCGAGCCATACAGAGGTCAGCGCTGTGACAGTAGCATGATTGCGAGAATTGCCGAAAAGGCAGCTGAGATAAAGGGTGTTTCACCACAGGAAATACTTGACGTTACAGCTGAAAACGCAAAAAGATTTTTCCGTATATGACTTTATAAAAATAAAACGCCGCTTTAAAGAAAAGCGGCGTTTTTCACATCTGCTGCGGCATTATCTTTGCTGATGTGAAATGAGAGTAAATTATGAGTCTGTAACCTCAAGCATCTTTTCCTGCGGACGGAAAAGCAGAGAAATGCACCATACCGCAGAAATTGCCACGATAATATAAACCGCTCTGCTTAAAATAGCGTCTGTACCGCCGAAAAGCCACGCTACAAGGTCAAACTGGAAAATTCCAACCAGACCCCAGTTAATTCCACCGATAATAAGCAGAATAAGTGCGAGCTTGTCCCACATTTTTTTCCACCTCGATTCTTAGAACATTTTCAATGTTCATGAAAGTATTATAGTCATAAAAAAATATTTTATACATGAAATTATAAGAAAATATCTGAAAGCATGACAAAATTTACCATGAGGTTTAATTAGATATTCATTCATATATCATAATATTATCACATAAATAGTTCATAATATACTTGTCAGCAGAAATACTGACTGAAGTTAAAAGCAGTTGATAACGATTGTTTTATAATTTCATCTCCTCTAATTATGTCACTCTCTTTTTTGTACGCCCCTCTGAATTTTTTCAGAGGGGACTTTTCTTTGCTTACCCACTTTACAAATTGTGTTTTTAGCGGTATAATTAGTTTATAATGTAATAAGGAGAATTTATGACATGGAAGAAAAAAAGACCAACAAGTCGCTGAAAATTGTAATTGCCGTTATGGCGATTATAATACTGGCTCTTGCAGGTGTTGTGACAGCGTTTCTCTTGAAAGATGATGACAAGTCAGCAACCGACACAGGTGCAAGCGTTGCGGAAGCAGTAACTGAAGCTGTTACAACAACAGTTCCTACAACTCAGCCTCCGACAGAAGCGACTACAACAGTTGCAACAACGACAACTCATGTGAGTCCGAAGGAGACTGTCAATTTCACAATCGGCAGTGAACTGAGTGAAATTGATGCAATACTCAATTATAACAATAACAAGACCTATAAAGCATGTCTGGGAGATTTTGTTCGTCCGGGAAGCAAGATTGATTCGTTTATTTTTGTTTTCTATTCAGAGGACGGCGAATCAAATATCAGAAACTATAAGGGCGCATGCGGTATTTCAGTAAGCGATGAGTGTGATGCCGCAACAGACGATTGCTGGTATCAGTCAGATGACTTTGAAACAAGCGTGAATAGTGCTTATCTTGAGCTTAAATGGGATGTTCCTGGAGAAATCAGGGACTATATCAACGTTGGCGAAGATGGCTACATCGAAATCGGATACTGGTGGGGCGGCGTTAAGTCGCTGAGACTTTCAAGCATTATCTGTAACTACTCAGCTTCTGCTGAAATCCCTGTAGACGGCACAAAGACAACTGAGCTCGGCAAGACACTCAGATACAGCAATGAGGACGAAAAAACTGCCAAGATTCCGCTTTCTGACTTGACCGAAGCGGGTACAGTCCCACAGTATTTTGAATTTAAAATCAAGGGCAACGGAGAGCTTCAGAAATACTCAGGCGCATTCGGAATCTCAGTTGACGATTCATGCCCTGCAAAGACAGACAAGGGCTGGTATCAGAGCGGAAACGCCGCTGTTATGACAAGCTCTGACAACTGCACTCTTTACTGGCTTGTTCCTGATGAAATCAAGAACTATATAAATACAGACGGCGAGGTTATGCTCGGCTACTGGTGGAGTAAGCAGGAATCTGTAACTCTTGAATCTGTAACTGTAAAATACAGCATAGGCTCGGGAATTGAACAGTCAGACGCAGAGAATAAGGAAGAAGAAGCGCCTGAAAAGGAAGACAAGGACGAGGATAAGGATAAAGACAAGGAAGATGCAGACAGCGCAGGTGGCAAGAGCACTGCTGATATCGTAAAGGAAATCAAAGTCGGCTGGAACCTTGGTAACACACTCGACTGCTATGATGTCGGTTCAGACCCGACAAAGGCTGAAACAGGCTGGGGCAATCCGAAAACAACAAAGAAAATGATTGATACAGTCAAGGCAGCAGGCTTTAATGCTGTCAGAATACCTGTCACCTGGGGTGACCACATGAACGGTGACAAGATTAACGAAGACTGGATGAGTCGTGTAAATGAGGTTGTTGATTACGCTATCGACAATGACATGTATGTAATCTTAAACGTTCATCACGATGACTATACATGGCTTAACCCTACATACGCTGACGAAGAAAAGGTAAAGGCAAAGCTTGTGAAAATCTGGGAGCAGATTTCAGCACGTTTCAAGGGTTATGACTATCACCTTATTTTCGAGGGCATGAACGAACCGAGAGTTATCGGCGGCAAGAATGAGTGGACATGCGGTACAGAAGAAAACAGAGAGGTTATAAGCAATCTTTTTGCGGCATTTATTGATACTGTAAGAAAATCGGGCGGAAACAATAAAAACCGTACACTTCTGATTACTGCAAATGCGGCTGCTATGGACGAAACAAACTTGAAGTCAATCAAAATTCCTGATGATGACTATATTGCAGTTTCAATTCATAACTACTCACCTTGGGAATTTGCAGGAAATGAAAACTCACGTTCCGACTGGGGAAGTGACGCAGATAAAAAGGACCTTGAAAAGGGCTTTGACCTTGCGAAAAAGCTGTTTGTAGATAAGGGCGTACCTGTTCTTATTACAGAATTCGGCTCAACTCACAAGGGTAATGAGGAAACCCGTGCCAAGCACATGGAATACTACGTCAAGGAAGCAAAGGAAAGAGGAATCAAGTGCTTTGTCTGGGATAACGGCATAAAGGACGAGTTCGGACTTCTTGACAGAAAGAATAATTCATGGTGGCATAAGAGCGTTGTTGACGCGGCTGTAAATGCGGCTAAATAAAAAATTAAGGGAGACCATTATGGTCTCCCTTTTGTTTATTGCATGGCACACATTTTTTCGTATAATCCCGGTACTGCTGATGTAGCGAGTATCTGCGCGACTGTTACAACATCAATAACTGCGTGTCCTACCATAATCGGCAACGGATTTCTGTTTTTGTGATAATGAATACACAGGATTATGGTCAGCGGCAGAAATGATAAAAAGCGGTATGCTATATACCTTACATCAAAAAGCGTCGGAATAAAGCTGTGCTGAAGAGCGAAAAAGAATGCGGGCACTAAAATTGCGGTGTACTTGTTTTTTATCTGGTTTACGCCACAGCCAAAGTATAGTCCGTCCTCGGCAAAGGCAGTTGATAACGGAAGTATCGGAATATTTAGAATTGCAAGCCAGAGCGGGACAGGTGCAATCATCATTGGTGCGGCATAAGGAATTATGCCATAGCAGATAAAGCCTGCCAGATACATTCCGCTCATTCCGACAAGCAGAATAATGCCTGTCATGGCGGCAATCTGTTTTGCGGTTGTCTTACCCTTCTGATAGTTGATAAGCTTGCTGTAACCGCCACAGTGCTTTCTGGAAACGACTATTAACATGAGTATAGTTGCGATGTTTACTACACTTGCGATAATCGACCACCAGCTACTTATTTCGCTTACATTTTCGCTGCGTATATTTGCACCGATAACAAATATCAGCAGAAAAACAACACATCGTATCGGCAGCAGATACGGCAGAAATCTGTTTTTGTTCATATTATGTCACTCCACGTTATACTTTTGCTATTGTTATATGGTCGTGCCTTAACTTACTTTTATTTATGTTGACAGAGCGAATTTGTCCTGTGCGTTTGCGCACAAAACAGCGGATTCTTGTGTGAATCCGCTGTTTATTTTTTATGGTCGGGAAACCGTGACAATGTACTGTCTCGAAAACCGTCGCATCATAAAAAATCTTAATTATTCTTCTGTGCCGTAAAGCTTAGCAAGTCTTGTAAGATAATCGTATCTGTCCTTAGCATTTTCAAGAGCAGCATCGAAGAGTCTTTCAGCTCTTTCTGGGTTCTGACGAGCAAGTGAGTTGTAACGTACTTCGCCCATGAGGAAGTTCTTGTATTCGTCAGTATTAGGAGCCTTAGAATCCATGATGAATGGGTTCTTGCCTTCAGCCTTAAGCTCAGGGTTGTATCTGTAAAGGTGCCAGTAACCAGCCTGAACAGCCTTCTTTTCTTCAGCCATTGAAGTACCCATACCTGTCTTGATACCGTGGTTGATACATGGTGCATAACCGATGATGATTGAAGGTCCGTTGTAAGCTTCAGCTTCAGCGATAGCCTTGATACACTGGTTCATGTCAGCACCCATAGCGATGTGAGCAACGTAAACGTAGCCATAGCTCATAGCGATACCAGCGAGGTCCTTCTTCTTAACTTCCTTACCAGCTGCTGCGAACTGAGCAATAGCACCTGTTGGAGTTGACTTAGATGACTGACCGCCTGTATTTGAGTAAACTTCTGTATCGAATACGAAGATGTTTACGTCTTCGCCTGAAGCGATAACGTGGTCAAGACCGCCGAAACCGATATCGTAAGCCCAACCGTCACCACCGAAGATCCACTGTGACTTCTTTCTGAGGAAGTCCTTAGAAGCGAGGATATCCTTAGCAGCGTCGCATCCGCAAGCTTCGAGAGCTGCAACGAGCTTGTTTGTAGCAGGTGTGTTAGCGTTACCGTCTTCGAGTGTGTCGAGGTATTCAGCGATAGCTGCCTTAACATCTTCGTTTGTTGCTGTTTCGCCGAGAGCGCGAACCTTAGCTATTACTCTGTTTCTGAGAGTCTTCTGACCGAGGAACATACCGTAACCGAATTCAGCGTTGTCTTCGAAGAGTGAGTTAGACCAAGCCGGACCCTTGCCTTCCTTATTGAATGTGTAAGGAGTTGAAGGAGCTGAACCACCCCAGATTGATGAACAGCCTGTTGCGTTAGCGATGTACATTCTGTCACCGAAGAGCTGAGTGATGAGCTTAGCGTATGGTGTTTCACCACAACCTGCACAAGCGCCTGAGAATTCGAGCATTGGCTGCTTGAACTGTGAGCCCTTAACAGTAGTTGGCTTGAACTTTTCTGTTACAGCCGGCTTTTCGTCGATTGTGAGACCATAAGCGAACTTTTCCTGTTCGTCCATCTGTGAAGCGATTGGTTCCATAACGAGAGCCTTGTTCTTTGAAGGACATACGTTAGCACATGAACCACAGCCTGTACAGTCAAGTGTTGAAATTGTCATAGCGAACTTCATGCCGTCCATAGCAGGCTTGAAGTCAACCATCTTCATACCGGCAGGAGCATTTGCAGCTTCGTCAGCTGAGAGAGCAACCGGTCTGATAACAGCGTGTGGACATACATATGCACACTGGTTACACTGGATACAGTTTTCAGGAATCCACTGTGGAACCTTAACTGCAATACCTCTCTTTTCGAATGCAGCAGAACCCTGTGGGAATGTACCGTCAGCAGCATCCTTGAATGCTGAAACAGGGAGTGTATCACCCTTCTGAGCGTTACATGGAATCTGGATGTTGTTTACATAGTCAGCGAGAGCCTTGTTGTCGCTTGTAACAGCTGACATACCCATCTGAGTATCAGCAGCGTCAGCCCATGAAGCCGGAATGTCAATCTTAACAATGTTCTGGTGACCAGCGTCGATAGCGTTCCAGTTCTTTTCAACGATGTCCTGACCCTTCTTGCCGTAAGAAGCTTCAGCAGCGTCCTTCATGTACTTAACAGCGTCTTCAAATGGAATGATGTTAGCGAGCTTAAAGAATGCAGACTGGAGAATTGTGTTGATTCTTGTGCCCATGCCTGTTTCTTCACCGAGCTTAACGCCGTTGATTGTGTAGAAGTTTACATTGTTCTGAGCGAGGTACTTCTTAACCTGTCCAGGGAGGTTAGCTTCGAGGCCTTCCATATCCCAGATTGTGTTGAGAAGGAATGTACCGCCCGGCTTGATGTCTGAAACCATATCATACTTGTCGATATAGCTCTGGTTGTGACATGCAACGAAGTCAGCCTTGTTGATAAGGTATGTTGACTTGATTGGTGTCTTACCGAAACGGAGGTGTGATACAGTTACACCGCCTGACTTCTTTGAGTCATATGAGAAGTAAGCCTGAGCATAAAGATCAGTGTGGTCACCGATGATCTTGATTGAGTTCTTGTTGGCACCAACTGTACCGTCTGAACCAAGACCCCAGAACTTACATGATGTTGTACCTGCAGGAGCAGTATCAGCGCTTGCAGCAGCTTCGAGTGAAAGGTTAGTAACGTCATCCTTGATGCCGATTGTGAACTTAGCCTTTTCTGTGTTGTTGAATACTGCAACGATCTGTTCAGGAGTTGTATCCTTAGAACCAAGACCGTATCTACCTGTGAATACAGGAGTGTCATTGAACTTTGTGCCCTTGAGAGCTGCAACAACGTCGAGGTAAAGTGGTTCGCCGAGTGAGCCAGGTTCCTTAGTTCTGTCGAGAACTGTGATTCTCTTAACTGAATCAGGAATAGCTTCAACGAGCTTGTCAGCGCAGAATGGTCTGTAAAGTCTAACCTTAACGAGACCGTATTTACCGCCGTTAGCGTTTAAGTAGTCGATTGTTTCTTCAATAGTGTCGTTAACAGAACCCATAGCAACAATGATGTGTTCTGCATCAGCAGCACCGTAGTAGTTGAAGAGTTTATAGTTTGTGCCGATCTTGGCATTAACCTTGTTCATGTATTCTTCAACGATTGCAGGCATAGCATCGTAATATGGGTTACAAGCTTCTCTTGCCTGGAAGAAGATGTCAGGGTTCTGAGCAGTACCTCTGAGAACAGGGTGTTCAGGGTTTAATGCTTCGTTACGGAATCTGTTGACAGCATCCATGTCAACCATTTCCATCAGGTCAGCGTCATCCCATGTTTCAATCTTCTGGATTTCGTGAGATGTTCTGAAGCCGTCAAAGAAGTGGAGGAAAGGAACTCTTCCCTTGATTGTTGAAAGGTGAGCAACTGCACCAAGGTCCATAACTTCCTGAGGGTTTGAAGAACAGAGCATAGCATAGCCTGTCTGACGGCAAGCATATACGTCTGAGTGATCGCCGAAGATGTTCAGAGCGTGTGAAGATACACAACGAGCTGAAACGTGAATTACTGAAGGGAGAAGCTCACCGGCAATTTTATACATGTTAGGGATCATAAGGAGAAGACCCTGTGAAGCTGTATATGTTGTTGTGAGAGCACCGGCTGAAAGTGAGCCGTGAACTGCACCGGCAGCGCCTGCTTCAGACTGCATTTCAACTACTGAAACCGGATCACCGAAAAGGTTTTTCTTGTTTTTTGCTGACCACTGGTCAGTAACTTCAGCCATAACTGAAGATGGTGTGATTGGGAAAATCGCAGCAACTTCTGTAAATGGGTATGATACCCAAGCGGCAGCGTTATTACCGTCCATGGTTTTCATTTTTCTTGCCATTGGTAATATCCTCCTGATAAAGAAATTTAGATTTTTTGACAGCATACATACATATGTTGCCTTACTATATAATAATAACACAATGTGCGGATTTTGTAAATACCTTTTTTGACAATTTTTTGTCAATTTTATCGTTAAAATACTACAAATAATAAATTGCACTGAATACTGACATTTGTGGGAGTTTCTACAAATTTCGACTTAATATTATCCAATACCCGTTAATGGTGCATAATAATTGTTACAAATTATTGTGAAATATTACAAAAATGTCTCGAATTTCAAAAAAAAGCGGTTTTTTTGTTGACGATTAGCGTTTTTTAGTGTATAATACATGTAGTGTTAAATAATTCATGAATTATTTTACACTCGTTTTGTTGTCTCCTTTCTTTTGTTCTACACATATTTATTTTCTCTCATTTTAATTAACTGCCCGGATATTTCGAATATCCGGGTTATTTTTTTGCAAGCTAACGCATTTGTATAATGTGTATAACTTTTTTATATAATACACGCAAAATTATAGAGGATTTCTTGACGAAATCCTCTTTTTGTTATATAATAAGAATAACAGCAACAGTATCAGTAAAATATGTACAATATATGTTCTAAACAAACGGAGGAACACGAAATGTCCGATTATACCATTTATGAAAACAGAGAATTATCATGGCTTAAATTTAATGAAAGAGTACTTGAAGAAGCACAGGATTCAAGCGTACCGCTTCTGGAAAGACTTCAGTTTGCGAGCATTTTCCAGAGCAATCTTGACGAATTTTTTATGGTCAGGGTGGGTTCGCTTTATGAACAGATGAAGCTTGACCCGAAGAAAAAGGACAGCAAATCGGGTATGACTGCAAAACAGCAGTTAAAGGCTATTTTCAACAGAGTAAATGAGCTTGAGCCTATGAAGGATATGGCGTATAAGAATATAATGCTTGAGCTTATGGAATACGGCGCTGAACAGATTAATTACCGTTCTGCGACCATCGAGGAACAGAAATACCTTCAGGAATACTTCAAAAAGGAAATCAAACCGCTTGTTTTCCCTTTGATTGTAGATAAGAAAAATCCGTTTCCGTTCCTTAAAAACAAGGAAATATACTGCGTTGTACAGCTTCAGTCAAAATCGGGCATAAGGCTCGGTATTGTTCCTGCAAGCGGACAGTTTCAGCGTGTTATACGTCTTTCGGGAGGAAACAGATTTATCCTTGCTGAAGACCTGATTTTACATTTTGCTCCTGCAATTTTCAAAAATTACAAGGTTATCGACAAGACCCTTTTCCGCATTACGAGAAATGCGGACATATCCGTTGAGGACGGTCTTTATGACCCTGATTTTGACTTCAGAGCCGCAATGGAGGAGCTTTGCAAGAAGAGAAAGAAGCTTTATCCTGTAAGAATGCAGCTTTCCGAGACATTCAGTTACAGAGCACTTGAATTTCTCTGCAAAAAGCTCGGGCTTGAGGAAAAGAATATTTTCTATCTCAAGACTCCGCTTGACCTTTCCTTTGCAGGAACTATAAAGGACATGCTTGACAATCCGAAGCTTAAATTTGATAAGCTTGTCCCTCAGAAGTCTGTCAGCATATCCGATAATTCGCCGATTATTACACAGGTAAAACAGCGTGACATACTGCTGAGTTACCCTTATGAGTCGATAAAGCCTTTTATCCAGCTGCTCAGTGAGGCGGCAAATGACCCGAAGGTTACGGAAATAAAGATTACTCTTTACAGGCTTGCGAAAAACAGTCTGATTATAGAGGCTCTTTGTGACGCCGCCGAAAACGGCAAGAATGTTACTGTACTGGTTGAGCTTCGTGCGAGATTTGACGAGGAAAACAACATTGAGTGGTCAAAACGTCTTCAGGAGGCGGGCTGTAAGGTAATGTACGGTCCGAGAGAATATAAGGTTCATTCAAAGCTTCTGCTTATAACCCGTGAATATTCGGGCAGAACCGAGTATATAACACAGATTGGTACGGGTAATTATAACGAAAAGACCGCAACGCTCTATACAGACCTTACTCTTATGACATCTCATCAGGGGATTGGACAGAATGCACAGGCTGTTTTTGATGCGCTTTCAGAAAACCGTCTTGTTGAGGAGTCGGAGCATCTTCTTGTTGCACCGCTTTGTCTGCAGAATCGTGTACTTGAAATGATTGATGAGGAAATTGAGCACGCACAGAACGGTGAAGATGCGTATATCGGTATCAAGATAAATTCGCTTTGTGACAAGGTGATTATGAAAAAACTCGTTGAAGCTTCAAAGGCAGGCGTTAAAATTGACATGGTTATCCGTGGCATCAATACGCTTGTGACTGGTATTCCTGAGGAAACTGAGAATATTCATGCAAGAAGTATTGTCGGCCGTTATCTTGAACACAGCCGAATTTACATTTTCGGCACGAAAAAGCGCTGTAAGATGTATATAAGCTCGGCTGACTTCATGACGAGAAATACTGTCAGACGTGTTGAGGTTGCTGTACCGATTTACAGCAGCAGTATAAAGACCCGCATATGGAAGATGTTTGAGATTTTCATGTCAGATAATGTGAAGGCAAGAATTCAGATGCCTGACGGCTTGTATGTACGGGAAAATAACGATGAAACGCCTCTTGAAGCGCAGAGATATTTCTTTGAGGAATCCTATAAAAAGGCTGAAAAGAAAGCGGCTGACAGGGCAAAGGCAAAGAAAAAGACCAAGAAGTAAAATAAAAAAGGACTGCTTAAAAAAGCAGTCCTTTTTGTTTAATTTCCGCGAAACCCCACATTTCGTTTCGATTATGTAAAATGGCGATGTTTTCCCTTCCATACGCCTTTTTGGATTAACAGTGCGCTCCCTCCCTATTAGCACCCTGTCTGATGACAGAATAAATCTGTCATGAAAATCTGTCAGCCTGTTATGCCGACAAATCACAAGTTTTATTTTACAGTTATTCATGAGCTTGTACAAGTCACAATATTGATAAAAAACAGCACAATCTTGACATTAGAAAAAGGGTTGTGTATAATTAAATAAAAGAGTATATAAAAAGGCATTATTAATTATGAAGAACTTACTATTTCACAATGAACCCGAAAATTCAAGGCGTATTTTATACACACCCGAATTGTTCGCAAAGAAAAATCTTATATATCTGCAGGAAACAGGTGAGCTTACTTCCGATAAGGATTATATCAGCCGCCGAAACAGTCACAGGTCGTTTCTTTTCTTTATTGTTTTAAGCGGTAGCGGAAAAATCGGCTATGACGGACAGGAATGGTCCGTTTCGAAGGGAAGCTGTGTTTTTCTTGACTGCGGGAGCGAATATTTTCATCAGTCCGATGAGAATGGCTGGACTCTTAAGTGGGCGCATTTTTACGGAAGTACGCTTAGCGAGCTTTACGGCAGATATATAAAGCTTGGCGGAAAAAACTGTTTTAAATGCAATATGCTGACGGAATATGAAGCAATTCTCGATGAGATTTATGCGGTTGCGTCATCTGATGTTCACAATCGTGACATGAAGATATATGAAAAGCTGGTTTCGCTTCTGACAATGCTTACCGATGAATGCTTTGACAGGGAGGACGGCAGGGACAATATTGACATGGCAAGAGACCTATTGCCTGTGAAAAAATACATTGATGAAGCCTACATGAGCAGGATAACCCTCGATGAGCTTGCCGAAAAATTCTATATAAACAAGTTTTATCTTGCGAGACTTTTCAAAAAACAGTTCGGCATGTCGGTTGTAAACTATATTCTCCATGTCCGTATATCGCATTCAAAGCATTTTCTGAGATTTACAGACCTGTCTGTTGACAGTATCGGGGCAAAATGTGGCTTTGGCAGCGGAAACTACTTTACAAGGGCATTCAGAAAAATTGAAGGGGTAACCCCCGGACAGTTCAGAAAAACATGGAGGGGACGCTGAATTTGCAATTTATGTGCTGTTATGTTATAATCAAACAGGTTGAAGTATAAGAGCGTGTTCGGATTTTATGAGAACACGTCTGGTTTGGAGTGAATTGATTATGAGTAAATATGACCTTGTTATTTTTGACGTTGACGGAACGCTTCTTGATACCACAGAAAGCGTTGTATTGTCAGCAAAGCATGCTATTACAACAAAGGGCTATGATATGCCGTCTGACAGCGTACTGCTGAAATTTATAGGTCCGCCGCTTCAGGTTTCCTTTGAAAATCTTTTTGGACTCAAAGGGAAGGAGCGTGATGAGGCTGTTGCGATTTTCAGGGAATTCTATGCTGAAAATATGCTGAGGGCAAAGCCTTATGACGGAATGCTGGGACTTTGTGAGTATCTCAGGGAAAAGGGTATTGCCATGGCGATTGCGACCTATAAGCGTGAGGACTATGCCTTAAAAATCCTTTCTCATTTCGGTTTTGCGGATTTTACCGACAATATTCACGGTGCGGCTGTTGACAATACACTTACAAAGCATGATATCATTGAAAAGTGTATTGAGGAAAGCGGAGTTTCCGACAGAAGCAGAATTGTTATGATAGGGGACACTCTCCATGACGCAAACGGTGCGGAGCAGTCGGGCGTTGACTTTATCGGCGTAACCTATGGCTTTGGATTTGCGGAGGAAATACCCGATAATCTCAAGTATGCCGACACGGCAGAGGCAATTACGGATATTATTGAAGGATAATATAAAAACAGACACTGCATAGGAAATGCAGTGTCATTTTTTGCCTATGGAAAAAATTATAAACCGAAATTTATAGATGGATATGATTTAAAAATTCATCTGCTTCGTTACGACTTTTAAAAATATAAATATCTTTGCAGGAATATTTTTCCAGCAACGCCATAATCTTTGGTTTGCTTTGAGAATTATAGTTTTTTATAAACTCAATAAACTCGGTATCCTCTTCATTTTCTCTTTCTATCCATGGCATATCTGTTCGTGGTTTTCCTCTTCTTTCCCTGATGCCGCTAAGACAAACTTCTACCGGATAATCTAAGAAAATAACTGTATCACACGACTGTAACCTTAATTCTATTGTAGAACCATAATTGCCGTCGATAATCCAGCTGCTGTTTTGGAGTGTGCTTAATAACCTTTCTCTGAAAGTCATTTTGTCAACGGTTGTTCTATCAGCATTCCAATACATCATATCCAAGTGATAAAGTGGGATAGCTGTTATTTTGTGTAATACTTTTGAAAATGTGCTTTTACCGCTTCCGGGACAACCGATTATCATAATTTTATTCATTTATAGTACTCACATCTTCCATATTTTCTTGTCAATATATTTCGGTTCAAGCTTTGAATAGAGAATTTTCTGTTCGCTGTAAAGCCCCGCATAGCCCGAGAGCATGTATGAAACGCCGCATGCTAAAAGATACAGCGGCAGATGCTCGGTGCCGAAAAGCTCAGTGCAAAGGAAAACAGCCGTAACAGGGCAGTTTGTAACGCCGCAGAAAAGGCAGGCAAGTCCGATTGCCGCACCGAGCGAGAAATCAAGCCCCAGTACGGGCGCAAATGCGCTTCCGAAGGTTGCGCCTATGAAAAAGACAGGCATAATCTCGCCGCCCTTGAAGCCTGCGCCGAGAGTCAGCGCTGTAAACAGAAGCTTTAAGGCAAATTCCTCCCATGAGGCAGTCTGAAGAAATGTACGGTTTATAACCTCTGCGCCTGTGCCGTTATAGTCGTAGGTTCCGCAGATAAATGTGAGCAGGACTACCGCCGCACCGCCTGCGGCAATACGCAGATAAGGATTTTTGAAGAATATTCTGTAAAACTTTTCGGCGTTTTTGAGTACAAAGCAAAAAAGTATACTCAGAAATGCACAGCATATCGCAATAATCAGTACTTTAAAATATACAGTATAATTGACGTTTTCGATGACTACATTATGTGTTTCCGGAACAACTCCGAAGCGTGAGGAAATCGCAAGACCCGTGAGGGCTGAGATAATACACGGGACAAGTGCGGAATAGTGCATGATTCCGACGCTAATTACTTCGAGCGAAAAGAATGCGGCGGCGGCAGGAGTGCCGAAAAGAGCCGCAAAGCCTGCGCTCATGCCGCACATTGTAAGAAGTCGGCATTCGTGGGTTTCAAGCTTCAGCCATAGTCCGAGCTGAGAGCCCATACTTCCGCCGATTTGCAAAGCGGCGCCCTCTCTGCCCGCTGAGCCGCCGCCGATGTGAGTGAGGACTGAGCCGCCGAAAATGCTGAGAGTGTTGCGCCATGTCATTTTTTCGCCGTCACGGACAGCCATAAGCGCCAGATTTGTTCCTTTATCCTTTAGCTTTAAAAGCTTGTAGAGCCCCACAACAAGCAGTCCCATAACAGGGAGCGAGAGAATAATAAGCGGATATTTTTCACGCAGATGTGCCGTTTCGCCGAGCGCTAAGTGGAAAAGCGTTGCGACAATTCCGACTGATACGCCGACCAGAAGTGCAAGTGAACTCCATTTGCAGAAGCTCAGAACCATTTCCGGCAGATTGCGTTTTATTCGTTTGTATGTTTTTTTAATGTACTTTTTCAATGTTTCATCTCCGATTTTTATGTCGTTATACACTAATAATACCATTTTTGCGGGATTTGTCAATACATTAAGGCAGATACTTGAAAATTCCGAGTATTATAAGCGTTATTCCTGAAAGCCATGAAATCGAAGGCTTATGGTGTGAAATTCTTCTGCCGAGAATATTTCCGAGGGCAACTGCCGCAAGACCTGAGATAATACCGGCTGTTGCGATTGTTGCAAGTCCGCTTCCGCCAAGACCTGCCCCCAGACCGCTTGCGAGCGAATCGGGAGAAAGAACGAGTGCGAGCGTTACCGCTTCTTTGGCGGAAAGCCGCTTGGAACGGTCGGAGTCTGCCTGAGTTTCGTCAAGGTAGACGCTTATCACAAAATCAAAGCTGAAAAAATGAAAGCTTATGCCGCCCCTGCCATGTCGTTTTCTGAGGGCGGATTTGAGCATGTTCTGAAAAAGCGATACTGTCCCCATTATTATGAGAATTGCGCCCCCGAATGCAAGGCAGTATTTTTCGGGCAATGCTGAGCCTATGAGCGATGAGACGAGTATGGAACACGACAAAACGGCTGTGCAGATAAGAGAGATTACAACTGCGGAAAGGGGAGGAATACGGATTTTTTCGGAGCCGAGAGAAAATGCGGCTAAAAATGCGTCAATTGAAACCGCAAGAACAAGCATTATGTCCTGTATTAAAATGTTCATATATTTCAGTCCTTCTTGTTATTTTGGTGAATTTATGCTATATTATTTTATGAAGCTATTACCGAAAGGGTGAGAATTTTGACAACAAAAGAAAAAATACTGGATATACTCCTTGCTTCTCAGGACTATGTTTCGGGGGAATATCTTGCAGAAAGGCTCGGGGTTTCGAGAAATTCCGTCTGGAAGGCTGTGAACACACTGCGTTCTGACGGCTTTGATATAGAAGCGGTTACAAACAAGGGTTATGCACTTCGCAGTGAGGGAAACGCTCTCAGCGAAGCGGTTATAAGGCGTTATCTTAACGAAAATGACGAGCGTGAAATACATATATTTGAAAGCATCGACTCCACCAATAATTACGCAAAAAAGCTTGCCTCAGAGGGCGCAAAAGGGGGTACTGTCGTAATTGCGGAGGAACAGACGGCGGGAAAGGGAAGACTTGGGCGTGTTTTCTGTTCGCCTGCGGGAGGAAGCATATATCTGAGCGTTGTTTTGCGCCCGCATACTGATATGCAGTCAAGCCAGCTTATAACCTCGTGTATAGCCGTTGCGGCGGCAGAGGCTATTGACAGCGTGTGCAAAACCGATGCTAAAATAAAATGGGTAAATGATATCTTTTTAAACGGCAGAAAGATAAGCGGTATTTTAACTGAGGCGTCTGTTAATTTTGAAAGCGGAACGCTTGATTATGCCGTTGTCGGTATCGGAATTAATTTAAAGAGTGTGAAAAACGTGTTTTCGCCTGAGCTTCTTGAAATTGCAACTTCCATTGAGGACGAAACGGGCGTTATGCCACAGAGATGCAGGCTTATCGCAAAGCTTCTTGAAAATATTGACCGCCATATTGAAAGCATTGAAAGCAGAAAATTTCTTGATGAATACCGCCGACGTTCGTTTATTGTAGGGGAACGGGTTGTGGTGTCAAAAATCTCGGAGGAGCGTTTTGCGACAGCTGTCGGCATTGCTGATGACGCGGGTCTGATTGTCAGATTTGATGATGGAAAAGAGGAAGTGCTAAGTTCGGGTGAAGCGAGAATAGTGCGTGACCGCACATGACATTTTCGTTCTGTTATCTTTTGAAAAAAGCGTGAGATAAGGCACGACCATGTTTTTCGTAGGGGTCGATGCCCACATCGACCCGTAAATAATAAAAGGGACGTTCTCTCTTGCAGGGTGTCCCTTTTATGTGATTTTAGTAAAAAAACAGCAGCATTTTGCTACTAAAAGCACAAAAACAGATGCTTGTATTTGTGAGAAATCACAAAAAAGTATAATTCACTTGACATTCAGCAATAATAATGATAAATTATATTTAGCACTCAAACACTTCGAGTGCTAACACTCTAAGACAACAGCTGCCAGCAGTAAGGGAGGAAGAAAAAATGGACGACAGAAAGCTAAAAATTTTAGCGGCTGTCATTGATGAATATATACTGACAGGCGAGCCTGTAGGTTCAAAGACCATTGCTTCTCTTCCCGATATAAAGGTTTCTGCCGCAACAGTCAGAAATGATATGGCGGTGCTTGAACAGCTGGGTTATCTTGAACAGCCGCATACGTCTGCGGGACGTGTCCCGACATTCAGCGGTTACAGGCTTTACATTGACAGGATTATGACACGCAATGAACTGCCTGAGGAGGAAATAAAACGTCTTGACAATATGCTCGAGGAAAAGGGAGCGGTAACGGAAGAGCTTATAATTGAGAGTGCGACAACAGCGCTTGCGGAGCTTACGCAGTGTGCGGCGGTTGCGTCAAACTCGGCTCCGAAGTTTTCGGTAATCTCAAAGGTTGAGGTTATCCCGACAGGCAAAAGGCTTTACGTTATTCTGCTTATCACTTCAAACGGAAGCATAAAGAACAAGGCATGCAGGCTTGAGTTTGACCTGACGAATGAACAGCTTGATTTCTTCACAAACTACATTCAGGAAAATCTTACAGGAATTTCTGTTTCGGATATATCCGATGAGATGGTTGCAAAGCTTGTTGAAGCGCTCGGAACATATATGATGACGCTTTCACCGCTTGTTCACAGCATATGTGAGCTTTCAAAGGGTCTGAAGCAGAAGGAGCTTAAGGTTATAGGTACAAAGAACCTGCTTTCCTGCAAGGAGCTTGACACGATGGACATTGTAAAATTCATGGACCATCATGATGAGCTTGAGGTACTCATGAACGATTCGTTCAGCGGTATAAACGTTATGTTCAGTGAAGAAAATGACGGATTTGTAATCGGCAACTCCAGTATGATTGTTTCAAACTATCAGAAGGGCGACAAGACAGTCGGCTCGCTGGGGGTTATCGGTCCTATGAGACTTGATTATGCCAAGATTATACCTTATATAGAATATTTTACACAGAAAATCACTGACCTTATTTCAGATGAGGCGGAGTTTGACGGAAAGGAAGAGGACAATGGCTGATAAGAACAAGAAGTCTGCGGAGGATATGGATATAGATATCCCGTTAGACGAAGATAGTTCCGCTGATATTCAGCAGGAAAACGATGATCTCAGTACGAAGCTTGAAGAAATGGAAAACAAGCTTTCAGAGGCTGATGATAAATATTTAAGGCTCTGCGCTGAATATGATAATTACAGAAAGCGTACTTCAAAGGAAAAGCTGGAAATCTTCAGCGACTCGACTATTAAATGTATTGCGGAATTTTTACCTGTGCTTGACAACTTTGAAAGAGCAATCGAAACTGAATGTACTGATGAGGCTTTCAAAAGCGGTATGCAGATGATTTACAAGCAGTTCATGGATATGCTTGATAAGCTCGGCGTTAAGGAAATGGACGCACTCGGAAATGAGTTCGACCCTAATATCCACAACGCAATCAAGCAGATTGAAGATGAAAACTTCGGTGAAAACACAGTATGCGAGGTTTTCCAGAAGGGCTATATGTTAAACGACAAGGTTATCCGTCACGCAGTTGTGGCGGTTGCTAACTAAATAAAAAAGGGTATAGAAAGGAAGATTTTATCATGGGAAAAATTATCGGTATTGACTTAGGTACAACAAACTCATGCGTAGCAGTTATGGAAGGCGGTAACGCTGTTGTTATCCCTAACTCTGAGGGCGCAAGAACAACTCCTTCAGTAGTTGCTTTCTCAAAGACAGGCGAAAGACTCGTAGGTCAGGTTGCAAAGCGTCAGGCTGTTACAAACCCAGACAAAACAGTTATCTCAATCAAGCGTCACATGGGTACTGATTATAAGGTAGACATTGACGGTAAGGCACATACACCACAGGAAATTTCAGCTATGATTCTTCAGAAGCTCAAGGCAGACGCTGAAGCTTATCTTGGCGAAACAGTTACAGAAGCTGTTATCACTGTTCCTGCATACTTCACAGACTCACAGCGTCAGGCAACAAAGGACGCAGGTCAGATTGCAGGTCTTAACGTAAAGAGAATTATCAACGAGCCAACAGCTGCGGCTCTCTCATACGGCGTTGACAAGGAAGACGACCAGAAAATCATGGTTTATGACTTAGGCGGCGGTACATTCGACGTTTCAATCATCGAAATGGGCGACGGTGTTACAGAAGTTCTTGCAACAGCAGGTAACAACCACCTCGGCGGTGATGACTTTGACCAGAGAATTATCGACTGGATGACTGCAGAATTCAAGAAGGCAGAGGGCATTGACCTTTCAGCTGACAAGATGGCTATGCAGAGACTCAAGGAAGCTGCTGAAAAGACAAAGATTGAGCTTTCATCAACACCAACATCACAGATTAACCTCCCGTTCATCACAGCTGACGCAACAGGTCCTAAGCACCTTGACTTAACTCTTACACAGGCTAAGTTCAACGAGCTTACAGCTGACCTCGTTCAGGCTACAATGGGACCTGTAAAGCAGGCTCTCTCAGACAGCGGTCTCTCAGCTTCAGAACTCAACAAGGTTCTCATGGTTGGTGGTTCTTCAAGAATTCCGGCTGTTCAGGAAGCGGTAAAGAGCTTTATCGGCAAGGAACCATTCAAGGGTATCAACCCTGACGAATGCGTAGCACTCGGTGCTGCATACCAGGGCGGCGT
This sequence comes from uncultured Clostridium sp., assembly GCA_964621265.1. Classification (GTDB taxonomy): domain Bacteria; phylum Bacillota; class Clostridia; order Oscillospirales; family Ruminococcaceae; genus Porcipelethomonas. The sequence goes on from CAZULQ010000006.1 coordinate 50,526, forward strand.
GCTCGGCGGCGACGTTAAGGAAGGTCTCCTCCTCCTCGACGTTACTCCTCTTACACTCGGTATCGAGACAGCAGGCGGCGTAAGCACACCAATGATCAAGAGAAATACAACAATCCCTACAAAGCAGACACAGGTGTTCTCAACATTTGCTGACAACCAGACAGCTGTTGACATCAATGTACTCCAGGGTGAACGTGAATTTGCAAAGGATAACAAGCAACTCGGCACATTCCGTCTTGACGGTATTGCACCTGCACCAAGAGGTATCCCACAGATTGAAGTAACATTCGATATCGACGCAAACGGTATTGTTCACGTTTCTGCCAAGGATAAGGGTACAGGCAAGGAACAGAACATCACAATCACTTCTTCAACAAACATGTCAAAGGACGACATCGACAAGGCTGTCAAGGACGCTGAAATGTATGCCGCTGAGGACAAGAAGAGAAGAGAAGAGGTTGACACAAGAAATAGCGCTGAAAACTATGTATACCAGTGCGAAAAGGCACTCGGCGAATTCGGCGACAAGGTAACAGCTGATGAAAAGGCACCTATCGAAGCTAAGTGCAACGAAGTCAAGGAAGCTTTAAAGGGCGACAATATTGACGATATCAAGGCTAAGATGGAAGAACTCCAGAAGATTTTCGGTGAACTCGCAACTAAGGTTTACCAGAATTCAAGCCCTGAGGAACAGGCTGCTGCACAGCAGGCTGCCGCAGAAGCTTCAGGCGGCGCAGCAACTTCTGCTGACGGTGTTGTTGATGCAGACTTTACAGAAGCGTAATAAACTAAAAGTATAAACACTTTCAGGGCGGATTAAAAAGTCCGCCCGAAAGCTGTATAAAGAGATTTTTTACCGTTTAGGCTTCGGAAACCTCCGAAGCGGAAAGGTGTGGTCAGAAAATGGCTGATGAAAGAGATTATTATGAGGTGCTTGGGGTACAAAAAGGCGCTTCGGATGACGAACTGAAAAAGGCGTTCAAGAAGCTTGCGAGAAAATATCACCCTGACCTGCATCCCGATGATAAAGAGTGTGAAGAGAAGTTCAAGGAGCTTAACAAGGCGTATGACGTTCTCTCCGACCCTGAAAAAAGACAGAGATATGACCAGTTCGGTCATGCGGGCGTTGACCCGAACTACGGCGGTGGCGGCGGATTTTCGGGCGGCTTCAATGGCGGCGGCTTCGGCGATATGGGCGACATTTTCGAGGACCTTTTCGGCGGAGTTTTCGGCGGCGGACGCCGTTCTGCACGTTCCAACGTAAACGCTCCGAGACGTGGCGGCGATATAACCGCAAATGTTAACATAAGCTTTATGGAAGCCTGTGAGGGCAAAAAGCAGGATATTAAGGTTACTCACATGGAGAAGTGTCCTGATTGTGACGGAACAGGTGCTGAAAGGGGTACAACTCCGCAGACATGTCCTGACTGTCACGGTACAGGCTCTGTGAACGTTGCGCAGAGAACACCTTTTGGTACTATTTCAACTACAAGAGCGTGTTCAAAGTGTGGCGGAAAGGGCAAGATTATTGCTTCTCCTTGTAAGAAGTGTCACGGCTCTGCGAGAGTGCGTGTTGAAAAGAATATCAGCGTGGATATTCCTGCAGGTATCGACGACGGACAGATTCTGCGTGTTGGCGGACAGGGTGACGGCGGCTTAAACGGCGGTCCTGCCGGTGACCTTCATGTTGTTATTTCTGTGAGACCGCATCCGCTTTTTGTGCGTGACGGCTTTGATGTACACTGCGATATTCCGATTACTTATACACAGGCTGTACTCGGCGATGAGATTACAGTTCCGACTATCGACGGAAAGGTGAAGTACAATATCCCTGAGGGAACACAGACAGGCACTGTTTTCCGTCTGAGAGGAAAGGGTATAAAGAAACTCAAGCGTGCTGACAGAGGCGACCAGTATGTTAAAATCAGCATAGAGGTGCCGAAGAACCTTACCAAGGAGCAGAAGGACGCTCTCAAGGCGTATGAAAAGGCGATGGGTGAAGGCTCGACAGAGGAGCACTATACAAAGAAAAAATCCTTCTTTGATAAGGTTAAGGATATGTTTAATTAAAAAAAGAGACCTCGTACCATTAGGTACGAGGTCTTAATTTAATTTCCGTAATCAAATGACAGATCGTTTTTAAATTCTGTTAATTCGTTTTCAAAATCAGTTCGAGTATCCGTTGCCTGTTGAAAATTACCAGTTGGAGACTCGAGCCATTCATAATACGCTAAAGCAGATGAATAAAAATTTTTCATGTCCTGGTAATTATCAAGGTCATTAGTTGCCTGTTTTATTGAATTTTTTGCTTTCTCAATATCGCTATAAGCAGACGAATATTTATCTGATAAGGCTTCCTTTGTAACTGGAACAGAGTAGTTCATATCTTGTAAAAGTATTTCTATATCAAACCCGAATACTCTTTCTGCTGCTGCTGACAGTTCAGAAGCGGAAACTCCGCATGACAAAGATAAATCAGAATATGATGCGTTGTCGCCAAATATACCATAATGCCATGCACCTTGTATTGCGTTTCCAATACTTGACATTTTGGTTGTAGCATTACATAAATAGTCATATGCTTGTTTTAAATAAATATCAGGGTTTTCGGTTTTTTTTGCTTCGTTGACTTCAACCTTGTTCGATTGTATGTCAGATGAGGTGTTAGCTTGACCACAACCTGATAGCATTACTAAACTTATCATTATTAAACATAGTATAAATCGTATTTTCATAATATTATTCCTTTCTGTACAAATACATCATATATGCTGTATAATTATTATAGCGATATTTTTGATGTTTGTCAATACTACATTTATGTTGTAAACTAAAATTGTAGTATTCTCACGAACGAAAGGAATGATATATGTGCAAAATCACTTGTATTTATATCCTAACCTTGTTCCTGTCAGAAAGGCAACCTGTACACAGAAAGAACTTGCCGAAAAACTCGGAATTTCTCAGCAGGAAATAAGTCGATATGAACGAGGAGAAATCAAGGCTCCGATTAATTATATTGCCGATGTGGCGGACATCTGCAATGTTAGTGTGGATTTTATACTTGGACGAAATCTCGACACATCAAATATGTTGTCTTATAATGATTTTGAAATTATGGTTATGTTTTCAAGGTTGAATAAGGAAAATAAAATTAAGCTGATAGAGCGAGCTCAGACGCTTCTCGATTTACAGAGTGAAAAATAATTTATATAAGCTATGGGAGTGCTTTGCACTCCCATTTTTGATAATACCAGTTTTTCTATTTTAAGAAAAAATAATACACAAGCCCGTAAAGAACACTTGCGGCTGTGCCGTAAAGTATTACAGGACCTGCGATTGTGAAGATTTTTGCTCCGACGCCAAGGATAAAGCCTTCTGTTTTACATTCGACGGCGGGCGAGGCGACTGCATTGGCAAAGCCTGTTATCGGTACTAATGTTCCCGCACCTGCGTGCTTTGCGAGCTTTTCGTATAGCCCGAGCCCTGTGAAAAGTGCGCTTAAAAATACGAGGATTATTGATGTCCACGTCCCCGCTTCCTCTTTTTCAAGTCCGATTTTGCTGAAAATCTGCAGCATCGTCTCGCCGAGAAGGCAGATTCCGCCCCCGATTAAAAACGCCATCGGGACATTCACAAGGCTTTTTGAGTTCGGAGAAGCTTTTTTGCTCATGTCGCTGTATTCTTTTTTTGTGACCATTTTTATCTCCCTTTTAATTGGTATACCTTGATATTTTGCGGAATATTGACGTGAATATACGCTGATAAGATTAAATGCAAAGAAAATTTTTAGAAATGGCATTTCTGACATAAAAATCTCTTGACATTTAGCTCAAAAAAGTATAAAATAAGTATATTGTATAAATTTGCACAATTATTACTGCGGCTTTTTATGCGGCTGTAATTAACTCATAATTTTTTAATACAGGTTCATAGAATTGAATTAGATGGATTATATTACCAGATAACAAGACAAAAGAGCTGTTTTCCGTATGTGAGACGGAATTGTTGTGGTTTTTTTACCGCGAATATAAAAATATGAATAGAATTATGGCAACATTATCCTGCCGGAGTAATTAGGTTATTGTACAATTTCTATAACTATTTCCAAAGGAGGTAATGTGTGCGCAATGGATACTACTATTGCAATTGTCTGCTGTGTGGCGGCGTTTATAGTAGGCGCGGCGATTGCCGGTTTTATCTGTTTCAAGCAGGGTATTGCTTACAGACGCAAGCAGGCTGAGAATGCTATCGGTTCTGCTGAAAAGGAAGCTGAAAGACTTATCGCTGATGCCGGAAAAGAAGCTGAAAACAAGAAAAAAGAAGCTTTGGTTGAAGCAAAGGACGAAATTCACAAGCTTCGTTCAGAGGCTGAAAAGGAAATCAAGGACAGACGTTCTGAGGTTTCAAGACAGGAAAGACGCATCCAGCAGAAGGAAGAAACTCTCGATAAGAAAAACGACAATCTGGAGCGCAAGGAAGAAATTCTCCAGAATAAAATCAAGAATGCTGAAGAAAGACTCAAGGAAGCTGATCAGATCAAGAAGAGTCAGATGGATATTCTTGAAAGAATTTCTGAATTCACAAGAGATCAGGCCAAGGAATATATCCTTGAAATGCTCGATGGTGACCTCGTTCATGAAAAGGCTGTGAAAATTGCGGCTTATGACCAGCAGGTCAAGGACGAATGTGAAGAAAAGGCAAGAAGCTACATTTCACTCGCAATCGCAAGATGTGCGGCGGATCAGGTTTCTGAGGCAACTGTTTCAGTTGTTCCGCTTCCAAGCGATGAAATGAAGGGACGTATTATCGGACGTGAAGGCCGAAATATCAGAACATTTGAAACTCTCACAGGTGTTGACCTTATCATTGATGACACACCTGAAGCTATTACGCTTTCATGCTTTGACCATGTAAGACGTGAGGTTGCGAGAATTGCGCTCGAAAAGCTTATCGCTGACGGACGAATTCATCCGACACGTATTGAAGAAATGGTTGACAAGGCGAGACGTGAGGTTGAATACAAAATCAAGCAGGAGGGCGAAAGAGCCGTTCTTGAAACAAATGTACACGGCGTTAACCATGAGCTTATCAAGCTTATCGGACGTCTTAAGTTCCGTACAAGTTATCGTCAGAACGTTCTCAACCACTCAATCGAGGTTGCCCAGCTTGCAGGAATTTTAGCTTCCGAGCTCGGAGTTGACGCAAACCTTGCAAGACGTGCAGGTCTGCTTCACGATATCGGTAAGGCGCTTACTGCTGAAATCGAAGGCTCACACGTTCAGATTGGTGTTGACGTGTGCCGTAAGTATAAAGAAAACGCTGAGGTTATTCACGCTATCGAAGCTCACCACAATGATGTTGAGCCGAGAACAGTTATTGCCTGTATTGTTCAGGCGGCTGACGCAATTTCTGCGGCAAGACCTGCGGCGAGAAGTGAAAACTATGAGAACTACATAAAGAGACTTCAGAAGCTTGAAGAAATCTGCAGTTCTTATGACGGCGTTGACAAGTGCTATGCTGTTCAGGCAGGACGTGAGGTTAGAATCATGGTTACTCCTGAGGTTATCAACGATGAAAAAATGGTAATCGTTGCAAGAGACATTGCAAAGCAGATTGAGGCAGAAATGGAATATCCGGGTCAGATTAAGATTAATATGATTCGTGAAAGCCGTGCTGTTGATTACGCAAAATAAACAGTTTTTACCCCTGTGGAGCTTTTCACAGGGGTAATTTAGTATTGGAGGGATGATTATGGCAGGCGTTGTTGTGCACCTTGCCGTTGCGGATACTGTTTCAGAAAGGCTTGGGATAAAAAACGAACCGCTTTTTTATGCGGGGAATATTGCGCCCGACTGTATTCATTCAAGGGCGAATTACAACCGTGAAATGAAAAAGCATACACATTTCAAGGACGGGCTGAGGGACTGGCAGTTTCTTCTGCCGGAAAATCTGAGTAATTTTTACAGAAAGCTTGAAGAGTTTGCAGAAAACTACTGCTCTGACGGAGACGACAGGGAAATCTGTCTTGGCTATCTTTCACACCTTATAACCGATGAGTTTTTTATGAAAACGGTCAGAATCGAGTGTATAAAAGAGGCGGAAAAGGTTGGCATACCTCAGACGGATATGAGATTTTTTGAGTTTATGATGCGTGAGCTCAACTGGAGTGATGCTTTTGTGGCAGAAAACTTCAGCTTCCGCAATCCGCCTGTTGAAACGGTCAGAAAGGCCTATGGACACGGCGTTCGTGACTATATCTTTCCGGAGGAAATTGAGGACAGCAATGAATGGATTTATGACAATTTCTTTTCGGGAAAGAAAAAATACGAAAAGCCTGTTTTCATGACGCCCGATGTGATTTATGACTTTATCGGAAGAGCGTCGGAAGAAGTTTGTGAAAGATTTGAAAGCCTTGTGAAAATATGATTTTTACTATTGTAAAAAGAGTGAAAATAATGTATAATATATATAATTGCCGAGATATCGGCTGAATAAAAAATTTAAAGGAGGAAAATATGGCTGATACAGCATCTCTGAAGGTCCGTGCAGAAGCGGCAGACTGCGGAAAGTTCAAAAAGCTTCTTATCTTTCTGCGTGAATGGGCTTTCAGAAATAAAATTTATTTTCTCGCCTTTGCGATACCTGCCATTATAATGTACATTGCCTATGCAATGTTCGGCTTGTATCCGTTCGGGGGCGAATCTGTTCTTGTACTTGACCTCAACGGTCAGTATGTTTATTACTTTGAAGCTCTTCGTGACGCTTTCTGGAGCGGAGATGAGAGTATATTCTACGACTGGTCGAGAAACCTTTCGGGCGGATATGCGGGTATTATAGGATATTACCTTGCGAGTCCGTTTACTCTTATTGTTATGCTTCTTCCGAGAACCATGATGCTCGGTGCGCTTCTTATTCTCCAGCTTGCAAAGCTCGGAAGTGCGGGACTTACATTCTGCTATTTCCTGAGAAAATCAAAGGGGCTTTCTGAGCTTCAGGCAGTTGTTTTCTCAACACTTTACGCTCTTTGTGCTTATGGTGTTATCCAGCTTATCGACCCTATGTGGCTCGACGGACTTGTTCTTCTGCCGCTTATAACTCTCGGCGTTGAATATCTTGTCGATGACGGCAGAAAGATTAATTATATCATTCCGCTTGCCCTTATGTTTATCGCAAACTTCTATATCGGCTACATGATTGGTATTTTCACATTTATTTACTTTGTGTTCTATACAACCTGTGGCTGCAAGAATGCGGGAAGAAAGAAGCGCCTTTATGAAATCTGGCAGAGCTTTGTGAGAATGGCTCTTGCGACTATAGTTGCTCTTGCCTGTGCGGCGGTAATGCTTCTTCCTGTTGTAAATGCTCTTGGTCAGGGTAAATTCAGCTTTACAGAAAATCCTGACTATTCATACTCAACACAGTTCAAGCCTCTTGACTTCCTGTCACAGCTGACTGTTGCACAGTATGACTCTGTAAATGTCCAGGGTCTCCCTGAAATTTACTGCGGTATTCTGACACTTTTCTTAGCTCCGCTTTTCTTCCTCAACAAGGAAATCAAGCCTATAAGAAAGCTCGGATATATGTCAGTGCTTATCGTGCTTTTCCTTTGTATGTATATCAATCCGATTGATATGGCATGGCACGGTTTCCAGGAACCAAACTGGCTCCCATATAGATATTCATTCACATTCTCGTTTGTACTGCTTTGTATGGCGGCGGAAACCTTCGGCAAGCTTGATGGCTTAAAGCCTGTTGCAATCGGCGGTACGCTCGGCGGTGTACTGTTGCTGCTGCTCGTTATTGAATCGGGCGATCTTGAACACATTACATCAACCAATATCTGGATTTGTGCGGGACTTGCTGTTGTTTACTGCGGTATAGTACTGCTTGCGAACAAGTTCGGCAAGAAGTTTATGGCGGTTGCGGCACCTTGTGCTCTGCTTGTTGTTTCAGGCGGCGAGCTTCTCTACAACGCTTATCAGACTCTTCTTGACGAGGACGTTGAAATATGCTACTCAGAGCGTAAGTCATGGTATAACTATATCAACAATGGTAAAAATGTTACAAACATGCTCTATGACTTTGATGACAGCATCTATCGTGCAGAAAAGACAAATACATATTACAGAACTGTTAATGATAACTCAGCATTCGGTCTGAGAGGTCTTTCACATTCAAGCTCTGTCATGAACGCTAAAATCATTACATTCCTTGAAGCTATGGGCTATGACACAGGCGGATTTGAGTCAAGCTATAACGGTGCATCACCTATCATAGACTCAATTTTAGGCATCAAGTATGTCATGGACAGAAATTATACTGACAAGATCGGAACTGATGATTATACAAGAAAGGCACTTTCAGTTTATGACGGTCCTGTATTTTCTTATGAATATACAGACGAAGAAAAGGCTGACAGAATAGTTGAGGTTTATAACAACCCTTATGCGTTGTCACCTGGCTTTATGGCTGATGAGTCAATCAGATCAATTTCATTCTTCGGAAACGATAACCCGTTCAAGGCACAGAATACACTTATGAGCTGTCTTGTCGGAAAGACTAATTTCGCTATGGATATTACAGATCCTGCGTCACATGAGCAGTATTACAAACAGCTTGTGGTTGACCCTGACCAGTTTACGCTCAACAACGTAAACCTTGCATATACTACATCATCAACAGGTGCTGTACAGTATCTTTACACAGCGCTTGAGGGCGACCCGACAGTTGATATGTTCATAACTCCTGAAACTGACAATCCTGTTTACATGTTCTTTAAAACTGAGAGCAGATACAGCGTTAACCTCTGGCTCAGTAAAGAAACAGATGACACAGGAACATATATAAACCATGATTTCGTTCAGGCATATTTCAAGGGTCATGATTATCACATTGTTGAGCTTGGTTCATTTGAACCCGGTGAAACATTCAACCTTAGAATGACTGTTGCTGACGAGCAGAAGCAGGCTGTTGTAAAGGACTTCTTCTTCTATGAATTTGATGAAGAGCTGTTTGCACAGGATATGGCAGTACTTCAGGCTAATCAGTGGCAGATTGACGAGTTTGAGGGCGATTACTTAAAGGGTACAATCACATCAGACGGCGGCAAGACATTCATGCTGACTTCTATTCCTTATGAGGAAGGCTGGACAGTCAAGGTAGATGGTGAAACTGTTGAACACTTTGAGGTTGCACAGGCACTTATCGGTATCCCTGTTGGTGCGGGTACTCATACAGTAGAAATGTCCTATACACCTCCCGGATTCAGTTATGGTCTTATATTGTTTGTGATAGGTGTTGCGGCAATTGTAGTGATTTACAGATATGACAGGAAGAACAACAAGGTTCTGATTGCAATGTATCGTGAAAAGAAACAGGCTGCGGCAGCAAAGCCTGTAAAGAGCAATACTGCAGCAAAGTCGGCAGACGAAACAGAAAAGACTGAAAATACAGGTGCAGACACGGAAACTGCGGCTAAAACAAAGAAGAATAAAAAGAAGAAAAAATAAATTTAAAAAGGACGCTCGGAAATGAGCGTCCTGAATTTTAATAAAGGAGTATCACTTATGAATAAGGCAATGACAATTGTTTATGAGGTTGGCTCAAATCTTTATGTGAATATCACAAATAAATGTCCATGCAGCTGTACATTCTGCATAAGACAGAACGCTGACGGAGCTTATGGCTCAGACAGTCTGTGGCTTGAGCATGAGCCTTCCATTGAAGAAATCAGGGAAGCTTTTGAAAAGGCGGATTTTAAAAAGTACAATGAGATTATTTTCTGCGGATATGGCGAGCCGACTGAGCGCATAGACGTTCTCTGTGAGGCGGCAAAGTATATAAAGGAAAATAACGGTCCTGCAATAAGACTAAACACAAACGGACTTTCTGACCTGATTCACGGAGAACCGACTGCAAAGAGATTTGAGGGAATTATTGATACTGTTTCAGTAAGCCTCAATGCAGGTACTAAGGAAGAATATCTGAAGGTTACACGTCCGAAGTTCGGGGAAGTTTCATATGAAGCTATGCAAAAATTCGCCGCTGAATGCAAGAACTATGTAAAAAATGTGGTTTTCTCGGTTGTGGACGTGATAGGTGAGGATGAAATTGCGGCGTCACAGGCGCTTGCTGACAAGCACGGTATAACACTCAGAGTCAGAAAATACGAGGGATAAATTCTGAGATATACAAATAAACAAAGGGAGACTTTTTTCAAAGTCTCCCTTTAATGCTTTTATGTAATCTGAAAATTACTTGTCAGCCTTCTTGCCTTCAGCAAAGAGGAACTTGTGAGCAAGACCTGCGATGATTGCGCCTACGAAAGGAGCAACGATGAACAGCCATACCTGTGAGAGAGCGTCGCCGCCTTCTAAAACAGCCGGTGAAAGGCTTCTTGCAGGGTTAACTGATGTGCCTGTGAGCGGAATGCCGATAAGGTGTACAAATGTAAGAGTAAGACCGATTACGATGCCAGCGAGGCTTGATGTCTTTTCTGTTCTTGTAACGCCTAAGATTGTCATGATGAATACAAATGTGAGGACAACTTCCACAACAAATGCACCAACCATGTCAAGACCTACGCCTGAAAGCTCGTCAAAACCGTTTGAGCCGTAGCCTGAGAGGTCTGAGCTCTTTGTGATTGCGTAAAGGATTCCGCTTCCTGCGAATGCACCTGCAATCTGTGCGATAACATAGCCGACAAAGTCAGTTACGCTCATCTTGCCGTTGATTAAAACAGCGAGTGATACAGCAGGGTTTACGTGACAGCCTGAGATGTCACCGATAGCATAAGCTGCAGCTACGATTGCAAGACCAAACGCTAATGCGATTGCTGCAACGCCGAGGTAGCCTACGCCTGTTCCGCCTGTGAAGCCGCCGCATACAACAGCAGTTCCGCAGCCGAAGAGAACAAGTGTCATTGTGCCGAGAAATTCAGCAATGTACTTCTTCATAGTTTATAACTCCATCTCCACAGAAAATTTTTTGTGTTGCATTACCCTGTGGAAGTAATGACCTTAAAGGAATATGTATTTGAGGATAAACAATACTGCTAAAACATACATGAGCGGCTTTATCTTTTTAGCCTTTCCGCATACGAGGTTTAAAACAACGTATGAGATGATTCCGAGTGAGATACCCTCTGAAATACTGTAAAACAGCGGCATTGCTATAATACAGAGATAAGCAGGGATTGCGTCTGTATAATTGTCTTCGTCAAACTTGATGTCAGCGATTGCACTGAGCATAAGGAAACCTACGATGATAAGTGCAGGGGCAGTTGCGAATGATGGGATAGCTGTGAAAATCGGTGCAAAGAACATTGAAACTGCGAATAAAACTGCTGTCACAAGCGCTGTGAGACCTGTTTTACCGCCAGCGGCAACGCCTGCTGAAGATTCAACGAATGTAGTTGTTGTTGATGTACCGAGTGCGGCACCCGCTGTTGTTGCAATTGCGTCTGCCAAAAGTGCAGGCTTGATTTTAGGAAGTCTGCCGTTTTCATCGAGCATGTCTGCCTTTGTGCTGACGCCGATTAATGTGCCGAGTGTGTCAAACACGTCAACAAAAAGGAATGAGAAGATAATGACGATGAAATTGAAAATGCCCACTTCATTGAAATTTACGTTAAAGCATTCCCCGACTGTTTCGCCAAGCTTTGAGAAATCAGTCATTTCAAAAGCCGGGATAAGGTCAAAGCTTCCCATTGCAGGGTCAACCTTGTAAATACCTGTAAGCTGGCATACAATACCTAAAAGCCATGTTGCTATAATACCGATGAGGATTGAGCCCTTTACTCTTTTTATGTAGAGAATAGCTGTTATGAATGTGCCGATTACTGCAAGGAGTGCACATATACCTGAAGTACTGAAGTTTTCAGTAAAGCTTGTGATTGTAACGAGTGTTGAGCCTTCGTCGACGCTGAGTCCCGCATTCTGAAGACCGATAAACGCAATGAAAAGACCGATTCCGACGGATACCGCCTTTTTCAGCGTGAGCGGAATCGTGTTGAAGATTGCCTCACGGACATTCGTAAGAGAAAGCACAAGGAATATGAGACCTTCGATAAATACTGCAAGGAGCGCAACACGCCAGTCGTAGCCAAAGCCCTGTACAACCGTATAGGCGAAAAACGCATTGAGACCCATACCTGCCGAAAGTGCAAACGGAAGGTTTGCCATAAGCGCCATGCAGATTGTACCGACAAATGATGCTATACATGTTGCAAGGAGAACGGCTGTTGTGTCCATTCCCGCATCACCGAGAATATTAGGGTTTACTGCGAGGATATACGCCATTGTCATGAATGTTGTGATACCTGCAATGATTTCAGTTTTAACGTTTGTTTTGTTTTCTTTCAGCTTGAATAATTTTTCGAGCATAGCTGTTACCTCCTTTTATTCGTTGTCGTATTCTGCGATGTAAGGAAGATTGCGGTAGTTTTCAGCAAAGTCGAGACCATAGCCGATAACGAAATGGTCAGGTATTGTGAAAAGTGAAATATCAGCGTCAAGTTCAACAAGGCGTCTTTCAGGCTTGTCGAGGAGTGTTACAACCTTGAGTGAAAGCGGATTTTTTGCATTTAAAAGCTTTATTACGTCGTTTAATGTTCTGCCTGTGTCGATAATATCCTCAACGATAATTACGTGGTAATTGCTGATATCGTGGTCAAGGTCCATTGTGATTTTAACGATACCCGAAGATTCTGTGCCGTTGTAGTAGCTTTTTGCGCACATAAAGCCGATTTCGCACGGGATATCTATTGCACGCTGTAAATCAGCGAGGAATACGAATGCGCCTTTTAAAATAGTAACGAGTAAAAGTGGCTTGTCTTCGTAATCACGGCTTATCTGAGCGCCGACTTCCCTGATTTTTGCCTTTAGCTCCTCTTCGGAAATTAGCACTCTTTTTATTTTGCTGTTAAATTCATTTTTGGTCATATGTAATTCCACCATTCTCTATTTAATGTATTACTATAATTGTACCTATTTTTCGGCTTTTTGTCAATATTTCAGGGGAAATGGGGAATAAAATTTTTATAAAAAGAAAAGACCGCCATTTCGGCGGTCTTTTCCTTTAAAGTTCATATCCCTGTGCTCTTAAATCATCAATCACATCGCCGAGTATTGCGGCATTTGTACTCGAAACGGAGTGAAGAAGATAAATGCCTCCGCCGTGTGCGCAGGACGTTACCTTTTCGAGAGCGGACGCAGGGTCAGGCTGATTATCCGTTTCCCAGTCAACGTAAGCAAAGCTCCACATCAGAGTTTTATATCCCAGTTCTGACGCGGTTTTCAGAGACTGCTCCGAAAATTCTCCGCAGGGAGGACGCAGATACTGCATTTCATAGCCGTATTTTTCCGAAACGAAATTATGAAGACTCATAATTTCCTCCGAAAGCGCTTCCTGTGACAGCTCAGGCATTGAAGCATGAGTCATGCCGTGATTGCCGAGGGTGTGTCCCTCTGCTATCATACGCTCTATAAGCCTGTCTTCGGATTTTGCGTAATCTCCTGTCAGAAAGAATATTGCACTGACGTTCTTTTCTTTCAGTACGTCAAGAATAGGTTCGGTATAACCATTTTCATACCCTTGGTCGAATGTCAGGATAATTCTGTTTTTGTCGTCTGAAAGAGCGTAGGCTCCCATGTCTGAATACTGTGAATTGAAATCGAGTGCGCCCAGCGGACAGTTATTACTGTCTGTTGCCGTGCCCTGTCCGTAGCCATGCTTTGTACTGCTCAGTGCCTGAGCTGCGGCTTGCTGCGGATAAAGGCAGAGAATGAGTGCTGTGAGCACTGCTGCTGTTTTATTGAGTTTTTTCATTTGTCACCTCTGTCGGATTTCTTCCGACTTTCATATTATGAGCTGAATGAAAAGCAATATAAGTGGGAATGATATGTAAAAAAATAAAGGGACAGGTTTTCCTGCCCCTTCTGTGGTAATACTGAGTTATCAGCCGCAGCAGCCTGAACGCTTTACGAATGAGTTGCAGTCTGTGCATTCCGGTTCTGTAGGATTTGCTTCGTGTGTGCCGATTTTAACCATGTCGAGTGAGCAGTAATCCTCTGTTGCCATGTTGTGCTGGCACTGCTTTACTGTACAATGAATGTTTGAATTCTTCTTCTTTGCTTCCATAATAAGAAATCTCCAATCAAAATATTTAGTCCCGTGAATCCGAGAACATGAGTATTATCTGCATAAACGGGCGTTATATACATATTATTGAAAAGAACTAATAACAAAAAAACGTTGGTGAAAGTTATAAAATGTGTACAAATAAACAAAAAAATGAATTTTTGTTGACTTTGGATTTTTCTTTTGATAATATGTAAGGAGCGGAGTTTACGCTCCAGAACATTTTATACATTTATAAGGGGGACAATATAATGTCAGATTTAAATCAGAATCCATTAAATAACGGACAGCCGAATCAGACAGAACCTATGGGCTTACAGCAGCCTGTTAACCCTGCAATCGGCGGACTTCAGCAGCCAGTAAATCCAGCTGTTTCAGGTCAGCCTGTACAGACACCTGTTATGGAACAGAATCCACAGCAGCCTGATTTACAGCCAATGGGCGGACAGTTTACACAGCCTGTTAACCCTGCTATGCAGCAGCCTTCAGTTTCACCTGAAATGGTACAGGACTTTAACAATACTATGGTTGCAAACGGTGCTGATGTTGTTACAAAGAAGAGCAAGAAGGGTCTCTTTATCGGTATTGCGGCATCACTCGCAGTTCTCGTTGGCGGCTCAGTTGCGGCTTATTCATTCAGCCCATGGGTTAAGAACAACGTTAAAATGCTCATCAACGACCCTGCTGAATACTACGCATGGGTAGAAGAAGAAAACGCTAAAACAGTTGCAGAAGATGTTTCAGCAGCTTATGGCAGCGCATTTGACAACGCTAAGACTGAGAGTGAAGTAACACTCAAGGCTGAGCTTAATGCTGACAGCATTGATAAATTCTTTGAAGAAAGCGAAGGAATGTCAATTTCTTCACTGGGCTTTGAGCTTCCTTCTGAGCTTTCAGTTTCAGTTGCTTCAAAGTATGAAAACGAAAATCTTATCGGTTCAATGAACGTTGCAACAGAAGACGGCGCAGTTGTAACTGCTAATATATACTTTATTGATGGTGTTTATTACTATCAGATTCCTGAGCTTTCATCTTCATACATTGCTATGGATATGGATGCTATAATGGAATCAGCATATTCAGAGCTTGATAGTGAAATGGCAGCATTCATGGAATCCTATATGGAAACTGCTATGAATATGACAGACCCGTCAGCAGTTAAGGAACTCGTTTCTGAAAACGACTTAAAGGATATCATCCTTAACTATTCAGCTGCCGTTTACGGTCAGATTGATGATGTTGAGCTTGAAAAGGGCGTAAGCCGCAAGGTTGGTTCTGTTGATATGGAATACAACGTTCTCACAGCTGAAATCGACGAAAAGTGTCTCTATGACATCTGCATGGAAGCACTTGAAACAGCAGAAGATGACAAGACAGTAATTGGTATTTGCGAAGAGCTCGGCGTTGACAAGGACACCTACAAGGAAACTCTTACATCACTTATCGAAAGCTTAGAGGCTGAAGAGGTTGACTCTGAAAGCAAGGATTACGTTGAAATGAACGTATATGTAAGCTCAACAGGTGTTATCTGCGGACGTGAATTCATTCTTCACGAAGAAGACGTTGAAAGCGAAAATCCTGTAACTGTTTCTTATATCTGCGCTGAAGATGATGACAAGTCGGCATTTGAAGTTGAATTCAAGGTTGCTGAAGATGACGGCTTTGTGCTTTCAGGCGATATGGAAGAAAAGTCAGGCAAGACAAACGGTGAAATTGCCTTTACAGTAAATAATACAGGCGAAGTTACAGAAATCCCTGTTACACTCAAGGATATCGAAACAGCAGGCAAGAACGAAGAATACTTAAAGGGCGAAGTAACTCTTGACCTTTCAACAGTCGGCGTTCCTGCACTCACATTTGCTCTTGATTCAGACGGCAAGAGCCAGACAGTAAGCACTGACGTTGTAATTGCCGGCACAGACTTCGGTAAGATTTCATACATTATCAGCGAAAAGGCTTCTTCTGAAATCCCTGCATTTGATTCTTCAAAGACTGTATATCAGTTTGATGAAACAGGCATGGGTCTTGAAGAGTATGCTGCAGAAGTTGAAGCAAATCTCCCAACATTCATCAACAAAATCGGCGATTCAATCGGTTTTGAAGGTCTTTACGATTTAATCTTTGCAAGCAACGAGCTCGACAGCGGATATGTAGAAGATGAATATGAATTCGTAGAAGATGAAATTGATTTTGAAGATGTTGAAATTGAAGAAGAATTCGAAGAAATTGAAGAAGAGGATTTTGAAGATCTCGAAGATTTCGAAGACTACGATGACGAAATTCTTGAAGGCACATGCAAATTCTCTGAATTAAAGAACGAATTCAACGGCACAGCGTTTACTTATCCAGCAGAGCTTGATGGTATTCTCAACTATGTTGATGTAACAGACGAAGTTGTTGAACCATTTGACTTCGGTTCATACTATGACGCTGACTACACAATGTATGTATTCGTTGAAAACAACGGTGAAACAGCTCTTGCACCTGCTGACTGTACTGTTACAGGTCTCAGCGTTTACGAAGGCGCTCCTGTTGATATGAAGCTTGGCGGCGTTGGCATCGGTGATTCTGTAAAGGCACTCGAATCAGCTTTCGGTGTTACAATCGAAAACACAGCAGATGGCTCAATCACAATCTATGACGAAGATACAGCATGGAACTCACTTACATTCTACTGGTATGACGGTGCAGTTTACTCAATGAACATCACAGTTTATGATTAATTGACATATCTATATGAACGGTAAAGCTTTTTAGCTTTACCGTTTTTTTATTTTCCCTTGCAATTTAGTGCACGAAATGATATAATAAAAACAGATATTACTGTGAAAGGAGTACTGTTTTCTCAAACATTGAAAACGGGATTTGAAAATATGTTAACTGATATTGAAATAGCACAGGGTGCGAAAATGAAACCGATTATTGAAATTGCTGCAGCTATGGGTATTGCAAATGAGGATATTGAGCCTTATGGTCACTATAAGGCAAAGCTTTCTGAGGAACTTTACTCAAAGCTTGAAAACAAGGAAAACGGCAAGCTTGTTCTTGTGACAGCAATTAATCCGACTCCTGCAGGTGAGGGTAAGACAACTGTCAGCGTAGGACTTGCACAGTCTATGCACAAAATCGGCAAAAATGCCGTTCTGGCGCTCAGAGAGCCATCACTCGGTCCTGTTTTCGGAATCAAGGGCGGCGCTGCAGGCGGCGGCTATTCACAGGTTGTTCCGATGGAGGATATCAACCTCCACTTTACAGGAGATATGCACGCAATTACTGCGGCAAACAATCTTCTTTGTGCGGCTGTTGACAACCATATGCAGCAGGGAAATGAGCTTGGTATCGACCAGAGAAGAATTCTCTTTAAAAGATGTCTTGATATGAACGACAGAGCTCTCAGAAATGTCGTTATAGGTATGGGCGGCAAGGTTAACGGTGTGCCCCGTGAGGACGGCTTCCAGATTACTGTTGCTTCCGAAATTATGGCGATACTCTGTCTGGCTTCTGATTTAGCTGACCTTAAAGCACGTATCGGAAACATTCTTGTCGGATATAAATATTCAGGCGAACCGCTTTACGCAAGAGAGCTTGGCGTACAGGGCGCAATGACTGCGCTTTTAAAGGATGCTTTAAAGCCTAACCTTGTTCAGACTCTTGAAAATACTCCTGCGCTTATTCACGGCGGTCCGTTTGCAAATATCGCTCACGGCTGTAACTCTATAAGAGCGACAAAGCTTGCGCTTAAGCTCGGCGACTACTGCATTACTGAGGCTGGCTTCGGCTCTGACCTTGGTGCTGAAAAGTTCTTTGACATCAAGTGCCGCTTTGGTGGCTTAAAGCCTGATTGCGTTGTGCTTGTTGCAACAATCCGTGCGCTTAAATATAACGGCGGCGTGGCTAAGGCTGACCTGACAAATGAAAATACTGACGCACTTAATAAGGGCATTGTAAACCTTGGAGTGCACATTGAAAATATGAAGAAGTATGGTGTGCCTGTTGTTGTGGCAATTAACCGTTTCCATACAGATACAGACGCTGAGGTTAAAATTATTGAGGATTTCTGCGCTTCAAAGGGCGTTGAGGTTTCAATGACTGAAATTTTTGCCAAGGGCGGCGAAGGCGGACAGGACCTGGCTCGCAAGGTCGTTTCTGCAATTGAGACTACACCTTCGCAGTTTGCACCGCTTTATGATGAAAAGCTTTCTATTAAGGAAAAGCTTGAAATTATTGCTAAGGAAATTTATCGTGCCGATGGAGTTGTGTTTACAGCGGCGGCTGAGAAGAATCTCGCTGAAATCGTGGCGCTCGGATATGACAATATCCCTGTGTGCGTTGCCAAGACACAGTATTCACTGTCTGATGACCCTGCAAAGCTCGGCAAGCCTGAGGGCTTTAAGATTACTGTACGTGAACTCAAGCTTTCAGCAGGTGCGGGATTTGTTGTTGCGCTTACAGGCAGTATCATGACTATGCCGGGACTTCCTAAGAAGCCTGCGGCTATGGCAGTTGACTGTGATAATAACGGAAATATCACAGGACTTTTCTGATAGAGGTAAGGGAAGATTTGATGATGAAGGTTGTAACTAAGAGTGCTGAGGAGACAATAGCGTTTGCGGAAAAAATAGGCGGACTTCTCAGAAAGGGTGATGTTATAGCATATAAGGGCGGACTCGGTGCGGGCAAAACCACCTTTACAAGAGGACTTGCTGTCGGACTTGGTCTTAAAGATGATATTACTTCGCCGACTTTTGCGATTGTAAATGAGTATCACGGCAAAATCAGCCTTTATCACTTTGATATGTACAGAATTATGGACCCATTTGAGCTTGACGCTACGGGATTTTATGATTATCCGCTTGATGAAAGCGTTTTTGCTGTGGAGTGGTCTGAGAATATTGAGGAAGTTCTGCCGGAGAGTACTATATATATAACAATTGAGCGTATTGACGATGAGGTGCGTGAAATAACTGTCGAGGGAGATGAGCGTTTTTGTTGACATTAGGGATTGAAACATCCGGTAAAACTGCGTCTGTGGCGCTTTTTGAGGACGGAATGATGCTTGGGCAGAATTCAGTCTATACTGCTAAAACACAGTCACAGGTTATTTTGCCGATGGTGAAACGACTTGTCTCTGAGTGTGACAGGGAAATAGAACAGATTGACAGAATAGCTGTCGGGGTTGGCCCCGGGTCGTATACAGGAATCAGAATAGGAATTGCGGCTGTGAAGGCGATGTGCTTTGCGGGTGACAAGCCGTGCTGCGGAGTTTCGACGCTTGAGGGGCTTGCATACAACTATCCTGCTGATGGAATTGTATGTGCAGTTATGAAGGCAAGACAGAAGCTTGTGTATGCGGCGGTGTTCCGCTTTGAAAACGGCAGAGCGGAGCGTATTGCGGACGACATGATAATTGACTCTGCCGAGCTTGATGAACAGCTTAAAAAGTACAATGAAAAAATTATGCTTACAGGCGATGCGGCGGTGGATTTCTGCGAAGGATTTACAGGCGGCATGTATACTGTTGCACCTGCACATCTGAGAAATCAGAATGCGACAGGAATCTGTATGGCGTCATTCTGCAATGAATACGTCGGTCCGGAGGAACTCGAGGCGAGTTATTTACAGCTTGTCAAGGCTGAAAAGGATTTGATTGAAAAGGAGAATAAAAAATGATAGCAATTGGTTGT
Organism: uncultured Clostridium sp.; assembly: GCA_964621265.1. GTDB lineage: Bacteria > Bacillota > Clostridia > Oscillospirales > Ruminococcaceae > Porcipelethomonas. The sequence goes on from CAZULQ010000006.1 coordinate 70,352, forward strand.
GACCATGCGGCTTATGATATGAAGCTTGGTATTATTGATATGCTTAAGGAAAAAGGCTATGAAGTTGCAGACGTGGGATGCAATGGCGAGTCGTGCGATTATCCTGACATTGCGGAGGCAGTGGGCAGAGAAATAACTGAGGGAAGATGTGAAAAGGGTATTCTGATTTGTGGTACAGGTGTTGGTATGTCTATTGCCGCAAACAAGATTAAAGGTATCAGAGCTGCGCTTTGTTCAGAACATTTCTCTGTTAAATATACAAGACTTCATAATGATTCCAATGTTTTGTGTATGGGTGCAAGAACAATCGGACCGGGACTTGCGGCGGAACTTGTAGAAATTTTTCTTGAAACTGAGTTTGAAGGCGGACGTCATCAGAGACGTGTTGATAAAATTAATGCAATCGAAAATAAGTGAATTTAAGGCGGATTTATCCGCCTTTTTGCATTTTTGTTGTTGAATATGTCGATGCAGAGGAGGAAAAACAGCCTTTTGGTTGTTTAAAGTTCCAAAAGTAGAAAAACCTGTTGACAAAGGGAGAAATAGGTGATATAATAATAAAGCTGTCAGGGACGGAGA
>CAZULQ010000007.1:0-65103 GCA_964621265.1 uncultured Clostridium sp.
CAATTATGAGGTATAATTATAAAGAAAACAATTATTATTAATGTATACCTATTTTACACACGGAGGATGATACAGATTATGAGCAGAATTCTTGTAGTAGACGATGAAATAAATATCAGAAGAGTTGTCAGGGAATACGCCGAATTTGAAGGCTATGAGGTTGAGGAAGCCGAAAACGGCATGGAAGCCGTTGAGCTTGTAAAGGAGCGTCACTATGACCTTATTGTAATGGATATTATGATGCCGAAGCTTGACGGTTTTTCAACCTGCAAGGAGATAAGCAAGTATAAATCCGTACCTGTTATAATGCTCTCGGCAAGAGGTGAGGAGTATGACAAGCTTTTCGGCTTTGAGCTCGGCATTGATGATTATGTTGTAAAGCCGTTTTCACCAAAGGAGCTTATGGCGCGAATCAAGGCTGTTATAAAGAGAAATACTCAGGTTGAAACGGAAATTCCTGAGAAAATGTTCTTTGACGGTCTTGAAATTGATATGGCGGGCAGAGAGGTTTATGTTGATAAGAAAAGAGCGGCTATGACGCCAAAGGAATACGACCTTCTGTTTTTCCTTGTCAAGAACAAGAACCTCGCTCTCACAAGAGACAGGCTTCTTGAGGAAGTCTGGGGCTATGACTTTTTCGGTGACGACAGAACTGTTGATACTCACATAAAAATGCTCAGAAACAGTCTCGGGCCATACAGAAAATTTATAGTTACTCTCAGAGGAATGGGGTATAAATTTGAATATGCCGAAGAATAAGAACATTTCCTCAACATCAAGTCTTAATTTCAAGATTTGGAAATATTTCATGATTTTTACCGCAAGCGTTTTCATACTTTTATGGTGCTTTCAGATTGTCTTTCTTGAGGCGTTTTATGAGGGCATGAAAATTATTGATGTAAAGCAGAAATCAACAATTATTCTTGAAAAATACGGTGATGAGGATTACAGCAATCTGCTGACTGAAATCGCCATAAACAATGACCTTTGTATTGAAATAACGGACAAATACAACCGAACGGTGTATTCAAAGGATATTTTAGGCGGCAACTGTTTTATTCACGGTCCGAACAATCACGCCTATAAATTCATTGCGGCGATGAAAAAAACAAACAGAACGGTAACTTATTTCAAGGAGTTCAACCCGACTGTAAACAGCGATATGCTGATAATGGTTGCGGAAATAGGTGAACACAAGGACCCGGAAGGCTATATGCTTATAAATACCCCGCTTGCACCTGTTGGTTCAACAGCATCAATCATAAAAAAACAGCTTATTATTATAACGGCATTTTTACTTGTTATCGGTTTCGTTCTTGCATTTTTCATGTCAAGGCGAATATCAAAGCCGATTGCGAAAATCACAGAGTCTGCCAAGCAGCTTGCAAAGGGAAACTATAATACAAAATTTGAGGGACACGGTTATTTTGAAATTGAACAGCTTGCGGAAACGCTGACCTATGCGGGACAGGAAATTTCAAGGGTTGACTCAATGCAGCGTGACCTTATGGCGAATGTATCGCATGACCTCAGAACACCGCTTACAATGCTGAAAGCGTATGCCGAAATGATTCGTGACCTGTCGGGTGACAATCCGAAGAAACGTAATGAACACCTTGAAATCATTATTGAAGAAACCGACCGTCTTGCGCTTCTTGTAAACGATATGCTCGACCTTTCAAAGCTTGAGGACGGCAAACAGGAACTCAATTACAGTGAATTCAGCATAAGCGAAGTGCTTGAAGGTATTATTGCAAGATTTAAAGGTATCTCAAAGCAGTCGGATTATAACATTCATTTCACGCCGGACAGCGATATTTATGTCTGCTGTGATGTTATAAAAATTCAGCAGGTAATCTATAATCTTATAAATAACGCAATAAACTATACAGGCGCAGACAAAAATATTTTTGTGAGACAGATTAATATGCCTGAATGCGTGAGAATAGAGGTTGAGGACACAGGCGAGGGAATATCACAGGATAAAATCAGACTTATCTTTGACAAGTACTATCGCTCGGAAAACCACAAAAGAGAAATTGTCGGCACAGGTCTCGGGCTTTCAATAGTCAAGGCGATTTTGAAAAGACACGGATATAACTTCGGGGTTTACAGTGTTCCTGAACAAGGATCTACTTTCTGGTTTGAAATCAGCGATATTGTGAAACAAAATCCTGATTCGGAAAACTAAGAAAAATGTCGCATTACAATTTCTGTTTTCTTTCAGTTTGCTTTCACAAATATTTCACACATACTCGTTATAATACAAACATACTCTTTCAGAGAGTATATTTAATTTAACGTTTACCCCAGCGTTAAATTCAAATCCCCAATAATCCCTATATCATGACAGAAAACCTCCATAAAGGAGGTTTTTTGTTTTATATAAATGCATAGCCTACATATACTATATGGTAATAAACATGCTGTTAATTATATACAAACTGGGTATTCTGCGTTTTTATCGCATTTTTTTGAGGTGAGTATAATTAATTTCACAAAAATTATTGTTTGTTTCCGTCAAAATGCACAATAAATTTTATTGTCAAAATAACCACAAAATTGAGGGCACTTTTTTCTAATTTGTATAAAATCAGGTGAAAAACAGCCGATTTTCCGCTTTGTAACTGCAAATTTTGATTTTTAAGGCTTATTTTTCAAAAGATTGTTCAAAAAAAATCTACACTTAATCCATTGACTTTAAAATTTTGCTGTGTTATAAATATAATATAGAAAATAAAAGAAATTCAAACATTCGACGTTTTTTTGAAAACAAATGGGAGGATTAAATATGACTTACGAAGAAATCGTTGCAAAGGCAAAAGAAGAATTAGGTTCAGCTGATGTCAGCAAGTATGAAGGACATCTCGCTCTCCAGATTAATATTACAGGTGAAGGCGAAGGTGCTTTCTATGCAGAAATCAATGATGGTCAGCTCTTTATCGAACCATATGACTATGTTGATAACGACGCAGTTTTAACTGCTGACGGAAATGACATCATCAGTCTTTTCAATGGTTCACTCGATGCCAAGACTGCTTTTGAAGACGGCAGACTTTCAGTTACAGGCGATGTTGCAAAGGCACTTTCTATTCAGCCGGTAATCGAAGAAAACAAGAAGACAGCTAAGAAGACAACTAAGAAGACAGCTGCAAAGAAGACAACAACTACTAAGAAGACAACTACAACAAAGAAGGCTTGCGGTACTAAGAAGGCTGATGCAAAGAAGGAAGAAACTCCTGAAATCATCGGTCTTGCTGAACCAAAGAAGGCACCAGCAAAGGCAACTGCTCCTAAGGCTGCTGCAAAGAAGACAACAGCTAAGACAACTAAGGCTTCAACAAAGGCTGCAAAGACTACTACAAAGACAACAGCTAAAAAAGGCTGATATAACACATGATTTATTTTAAAAAGTGCGGATATTCCGATACGGACAATAAAGTATCCCACAGAAAAGTGCTCAGAGCGGAGGCGTACAGACTCCTCCGCAGGGCTCTTTTAAATAAAAATATATCTGAAGAAGACCAGGAGCTTGATTATAACGAATATGGCAAGCCATTCCTTAAAAATAATTGCGGATGGCATTTTAATATAAGTCATTGCCGAAAGCTTGCGGCGTGTGCCATTGCTCAGTCTCCGATAGGTGTTGACGTTGAAAGAATACGTCAGTTCCCCGAGCTTGTTTTAAAGCGTTGTTTTACAGAACGTGAAACAGAGCTTATAAAGGAAAGCAATAATTCAGACCTCACTTTTTTTCAGCTGTGGACGCTGAAGGAAGCATATGTAAAAGCAATCGGAAGAGGTCTTTCATACCCGCTTCGTGATGCGGAATTTATTATCGACAACAATCATATTACTGCAAATACAGAAGGCGGTTTTTCCTTCGCACAAATTATTATTGATAATGAATTTGTCTGTTCTGCATGCTGCAATAATATTTTCAATAATCAGATTATACACAGGTCATTTGCAGAGGAACTTCCTCTTGACCTGTTAAAATGAGAATTTTCCACGGTCTTTACAGACCTTTAATGACGGCTTCAGGCCGTTGTGATCCCCCTCTCTATTAGCACCGTTTATTTTAAGCGGTGCTTCTTTTTTGGTAACAGATGTACGGATTCAGTACATAATACATAACAGATTGGAGAACTTGACTTATGTTAAAGACAGCAGCTGTTTTCAGTGATAATATGGTTTTACAGCGCGAAAAAAATATAAGTGTTTTCGGTGAAACTGATAGCATATGCGTAACTGTCAGCTTTAACGGCGAAAAAGCCTGTGCTGAAATCAAAAACGGAAAATGGATGGCTATTCTTCCGCCGATGAATGCAGGCGGTCCATACAGCATGACTGTAACCGACGGCAAGGACACTGTTTCTTTTGAAAATGTTATGATAGGTGAGGTTTGGCTTGCAGGCGGACAGTCAAACATGGAGTATATCCTTGAAAACGAGACCCATGCAAAGGAAACCCTTGAATATCTTGAAGGAAATGATAAAATCCGTTTTTATGGTGTACCGAGAAACGCATACTTTGATGATGAATATTTCAAGGCAGAAAACGAAACATCATGGCAGCTTGCAGGTAAGGAAAGCTCAAAGCTCTGGTCGGCTGTCGGAGTGTATTTTGCTGACAGAATTTCAAAGGAGCTTGATGATGTGACAGTCGGAATCATCGGCTGTAACTGGGGAGGTACTTCTGCTTCTGCATGGATGAGCCGTGAATACCTTGACGGCGTCGATGAAATCCATTCCTATATTGAAGAATATGAAAAGGCAGTTGAAGGCAAGACTGACGCTCAGATGATTCGGGAGTACGATGAGTACACTGAGTATGACAAAGCCTGGTTTGAAAAATCGCAGAAATGTTATGCTGAGAATCCGAATATCAGCTGGGACGAGGTGCAGGAAATCTGCGGCAAAAATCTCTGGCCGGGGCCTATGGGTATCAAGAATCCTTACAGAATCTGCGGCATTTATGAAACAATGCTCAAAAGGGTTGTGCCTTACACAATAAGAGGCTTTATTTACTATCAGGGCGAATCTGATGACCATAAGCCAGACAGCTACTACACACTTCTCTCACGTCTTATTGCATGCTGGAGAAACGAGTGGCAGGATGACGAGCTTCCGTTTATGCTGGTACAGCTTCCGATGTTCAAATATGCTCACGACGAGGACAGAAAGCACTGGTGCATTATCCGTGAGGCTCAGATGAGGGCGTTCAGGACGATTAAGAACACGGGTATTGCTGTTATCACAGAGCATGGTGAATTTAATGACATTCACCCGAAGAATAAAATCCCTGTCGGGGAAAGACTTGCCCTTCAGGCGCTTTTCCATGTTTACGGCAAGAACGATACTGACGCATTCGGTCCGCTTTACCGTGACTGCATACGTCGTGGAGATAAGCTTGAGCTTCTCTTTGACCATGCTGAAAACGGCTTTGACATAAAGGGTACAGCCGACGGTTTTGAGGTTGCGGGAGAAGACAAGGTATTCTTTAAGGCCAAGGCTGAAATCAGGGGCGACAGAATTTTTGTGTCGGCAGATGAAGTTTCTGCGCCGAAATATGCAAGATACGCATGGACAAACTACATGGAAGTTAAGGTGTTCGGCAAAAACGGTATTCCGCTTGCGCCATTTCGAACTTCTATGGAGGATGAATAAGTTAAAAATCAGAAAGGAATTAATATAGATGATTACAGTTTCAAATGTAAGTATGCAATTCGGAGGTTCAACACTTTTCAAGAACGTTGACCTTAAATTCACAGGCGGTAACTGCTACGGCATTATCGGTGCAAACGGTGCAGGAAAGTCAACATTTCTGCGTATTCTCTGCGGCGAGCTTGAGCCTTCAACAGGTGATGTTATAATCCCGAAGGATGTGCGTCTGTCTGTACTTAAGCAGGACCACTTCGCATATGAAGAATACACAGTTCTTGATACAGTTATCATGGGTAATGAACGTCTTTATGAGATCATGAAGCAGAAGGACGAGCTTTACGCTAAGGAAGATTTCACAGAGGCTGACGGCGAAATCGCCGCTGAGCTTGAGGCAGAATTTGCTGAGCTCAACGGCTGGGAGGCAGAATCTGACGCATCAAAGCTTATTCAGGGTCTCGGACTTTCTGAAGAAATTCTTTACAGCCTTATGTCCTCACTTTCAGGTAAGGAAAAGGTAAAGGTACTTTTAGCACAGGCGCTTTTCGGTAATCCTGACATCATTCTCCTCGACGAGCCTACAAACCATCTTGATATAGACGCTGTAAAGTGGCTTGAAGAATTCTTATCAGAATATTTCGGTACTGTTCTTGTCGTGTCCCATGACAGACACTTCCTCAATAATGTCTGCACACACATTGTAGATATCGACTATACAAAAATCAAGATGTATGTCGGAAACTACGAATTCTGGTACGAATCAAGCCAGCTTATGCAGAGAATGATTAAGCAGCAGAACAAGAAGGCTGAAGAAAAAATCAAGGAACTCAAAGCCTTCATCGAGCGTTTCTCAGCGAACAAATCAAAGTCAAAGCAGGCAACTTCAAGAAGAAAGCTTCTTGACAACTTACAGGTTGAAGAAATGCCTGCGTCAAGCAGAAAGTATCCTTTCATAGGATTTTCACCTGAAAGAGAACTCGGCAAGGAAATTCTTACTGTAAACGGTATTTCAAAGACAGTTGACGGCGAAAAGATTCTCAATAATGTAAGCTTCACTCTCGGCCGTACAGACAAGGTTGCGTTCATAAGCGAAAACGAACAGGCAATCACTATGCTTTTCAAAATCCTGATGGAAGAAGAACAGGCTGATGAGGGTACATTCAAGTGGGGTGTTTCAACTTCAACATCATATTTCCCTGTTGATAACAACAGCTTCTTTGACGGCTGTGAAATGTCAATCATTGACTGGATGAGACAGTATTCAAGCGACGAAACTGACACATATCTCCGTGGCTTCTTAGGAAGAATGCTCTTCTCGGGCGACGACGTTTTCAAGAAGGTTAACGTTCTCTCAGGTGGCGAAAAGGTTCGCTGCATGTTCTCAAGAATGATGCTTTTCGGCTCTAATGTACTTGTTTTAGACCAGCCGACAAACCACCTTGACCTTGAAAGTATCACAGCTGTAAATAATGGTCTTGTAAGCTTCAAGGGCGTTGTGCTTTTCTCCTCACACGACCATGAAATTATGCAGACTGTTGCAGACAGAATTATTGAAATTACTCCTGAGGGCTGCATTGACCGTCAGGGAACATACGAAGACTTCTTAGAGTTTAAGAAGAACAGATAACACACAAAACCCGTCACATAAGTGACGGGATTTTGTTTATAACGAAAATGCATACGGCATAAGCTCACCTAAAGTGAGAGTTCTGTCGGAAAGTACTACCTTAAAATCCTTATCACAGAATTCTGTCATAACCTGTCTGCATGCACCGCATGGGAAGCAGACTTCATCGGGCGAGTCCTTACCTCCTGCTATGGCAATTGCTGTGAATTTCCTTTTTCCCTCGGAAACCGCCTTGAAAATGGCAGTTCTCTCGGCACAGTTTCCAAGTGGATATGAAGCGTTCTCGACGTTACAGCCTGTGTAGATTTTGCCGTCATCGGTTAAAAGCGCCGCACCGACTAAAAACTGTGAATACGGGGCGTATGCGCACAGACGTGCTTTCTTCGCCTCTTCAAAAAGCTCTCTTTCTGTCATAATCCGTACCTCCTTTTGTATTACTTTAATTTTAACATATTTTTGCACTGTTTTCAATGGGTTTTGCGCTATTACGGTTGACTTTAATATATGGAAAGTGGTATAATAATATATGAATATAAACTAAAAAATAAAAGAGGTTTAAATATGAAATTAGGTATGGTTGGACTCCCTAACGTGGGAAAGAGTACACTTTTTAATGCGCTTACAAATGCAGGTGCAGAATCGGCAAACTATCCTTTCTGTACAATTGAAAAAAATATCGGTATCGTTTCAGTTCCTGATGAAAGACTTGACAAGCTTGCTGAAATGTATAATCCTGAAAAGTTCACTCCTGCAACACTTGAATTCGTTGACATTGCAGGACTTGTAAAGGGTGCTTCAAAGGGCGAAGGTCTTGGAAACAAGTTCCTGGCTGACATCAGAGAGGTTGACGCTATTGTTCACGTTGTAAGATGCTTTGAGGATATTGATATTATTCACGTTGACGGTGAAATCAATCCTGCAAGGGATATTGAAACAATCAATTTAGAGCTTATTTTCTCTGACATCGAAATGGTTGACAGAAGAATTGAGCGTACAAAGAAGCTTGCGAAGGGCGATAAGAAATATTTATCTGAAATCGAATTCCTTGAAAGACTTAAAGCGCATCTTGAAAACGGAAAATCTGCAAGAGGCTTTGACTATACAGATGAAGAACGTGAGCTTATAAAGACAACTCCGCTTCTGTCAGGCAAGCCTGTAATCTATGCGGCAAATCTCTGTGAGAACGATTTTGTAAATAACGTTGAAACAAACGAAAACTTTAACACAGTCAAGAAAATTGCCGAGGAAGAAAATTCAGCAGTACTTCCAATCTGTGCTCAGATTGAAGCTGAAATTTCTGATATGGAAGCTGAAGACAAGGCAATGTTCCTGTCTGAAATGGGACTTGAGGAATCAGGTCTTAACAGAATCATCAAGGAAGGCTATTCTCTTTTAGGACTTATTTCATACCTTACAGCAGGTCAGCCTGAAGTAAGAGCATGGACAATCACAAAGGGTACAAAGGCTCCTCAGGCGGCAGGTAAGATACATACTGACTTTGAAAAGGGCTTTATCCGTGCTGAAGTTATAAGCTTTGACGACCTTATGGCAAACGGCACAATGGCTGCTGCAAAGGAAAAAGGTCTTGTAAGACTTGAAGGTAAGGAATATGTAATGCAGGACGGCGATATCGTTCTGTTCAGATTTAATGTTTGATTTTATAAAAGCCGTTCTTTTTCTGAACGGCTTTTTATGTAACCGCACTTAAATAATAATTCCCCTGAAATTGTACATACTAAAAAAGTATTAAAACAATTTCAAGGAGGGATTTTGTTGGACAAGAATTTTTTTGAAATCAAATCTCCGCTAAACGGAAAAATACTGCCAATCGAAAAGGTTCCTGACCCTGTATTTTCTGACAGAGTTTTAGGTGACGGATGTGCGGTTGTTCCGACAGACGGAAAAATATACAGTCCATTTGATGGTGTTGTTACATCAATCGCTGATACACTTCATGCATACAGCATAAAAAACGAAAACGGCATAGAAGTTCTTATACATTTCGGACTTGAAACGGTTTCACTTTCGGGCGACGGCTTCAAGGCTTATGTAAGCGTTGGTGATACTGTAAAAGCCGGTGACCTTATTGCTGAGGCGGATATTGAATTTCTTCAGCGAAAGAACATTAACCTTATAACGCCTGTTGTCGTGTGTGACAGTCCTGTCGGCATGAAAATGCGATTTTCTGAAGGGAAAGCTTCTGCCGGTGCAGACACTATTATGACAATATATGAGGAGCAGTCTGAAACTGCAAAAAAGCCTCAAAAAGACAAGAGCCCGAAAGTAAGCTTTGACTTTCTTCAGAAGCTTGGCAAGGTGCTCATGGTTGTAATTGCAGTTATGCCTGCGGCAGGTCTTGCAATCAGTATAGGAAAGCTTGTCGCTATGCTTGCAGGTGATATTACGTTCCTTACAACAACCGGTGTGATTCTCGAAAACATCGGCTGGGCGATAATCAGCAATCTGCATATTCTTTTTGCAGTCGCCATCGGTGGTTCATGGGCAAAGGAAAAAGCGGGTGGTGCATTTGCGGCACTTCTGGCGTTTATCCTCATAAACAATATTACGGGCTCGATTTTCGGCGTGACTTCGGATATGCTGAGCGACCCTGATGCTGTAACGCATACGCTGTTCGGGCAGAAAATTGCCGTAAGCGGTTACTTCACATCGGTGCTTGGTACTCCTGCACTTAACATGGGTGTATTTGTTGGTATCATTTCGGGCTTTGCAGGCGGAATTATATATAATAAATTCTATAATTTCCGAAAGCTTCCGAATGCACTGGCATTTTTCAACGGCAAACGGTTTGTTCCTCTTGTTGTAATCTTCTGGTCGGTGTTACTTTCGCTCGTGCTTTCAGTTGTATGGCCTGTCATTCAGCTTGGAATAAATAAATTCGGTGTATGGATTGCAGGCTCTGCGGACACTTCGCCGATACTTGCGCCGTTTGTTTACGGCACACTTGAACGTCTGCTTCTGCCGTTCGGGCTTCACCATATGCTTACAATTCCGATGAACTACACATCGTTCGGCGGCACTTATATTATTCAGACAGGTGTAAGCGCAGGTGCTGAGGTCTTCGGACAGGACCCGCTCTGGCTTGCATGGATAACTGACCTTATCAACTTTAAAAATGCGGGTGATACTGCTTCGTACGAAACGCTTCTTGCGACTGTAACCCCTGCACGCTTCAAGGTCGGACAGATGATTGGTGCAACGGGACTTCTGCTTGGTGTTGCTCTTGCGATGTATCGCAGAGTTGACAAGGACAGAAGAAAAAAATATAAATCAATGATTTTTTCAGCTGCGGCGGCAGTGTTCCTGACAGGCGTTACAGAGCCGCTTGAATTTATGTTCATGTTCTGTGCAATACCGCTTTATATCGTATATGCAATTTTACAGGGACTGTGCTTTGCGCTTGCAGGTGTGTTTGACTTAAGACTTCATTCGTTCGGAAACATTGAGTTTTTCACGAGAATACCGATGTCGCTCAAAGCAGGGCTTGCGGGAGATATAATAAACTTTGTGATTGCAGTAGTTGTATTCTTTGCAGTTGGCTATTTTGTTGCGTATTTTATGATCGGGAAGTTTAGGTACGCAACGCCCGGACGTCTTGGCAACTACACCGATGAGAATACCGATTCGCTTACAGGTGACACGCCAAAGAAACAGGGCGGAGGAGACAGTCAGCCTGAGAGAATTATTGCGCTTCTTGGCGGACGTGAAAATATTTCGTTTGTGGACGCTTGTATGACACGACTGAGGGTTACAGTAAATAACCCTGACCTTGTCGCTGATGAGGCCGCATGGAAGGCTGAGGGCGCTCTGGGGCTTATTAAAAAGGGCGATGGCGTACAGGCAGTTTATGGCCCTAAAGCAGATGTGCTCAAGTCTGATATAAATGATATATTGTAAGGGTGACAGAATATGAGACTGCTTACTCTTAATACGCACAGCTTTGTTGAAGAAAACTATCCGCAGAAGCTGCATGATTTTTCAGCGGCAGTACTTCGTCTGAAGCCTGATGTGATTGCGCTTCAGGAAGTAAATCAGCCGATTTCGGGGGAGTATGTAAAAAAAGCGGCAGGATATACTCCGTCGCAGGAGAGAGTGCCTCTTAAAACGGGAAATCATGCCTTGAATGTTGCAAAACTTCTTGCAGAGGGCGGACTTAAATATTTCTGGTCATGGCTGCCGATGAAAATCGGGTATGGAATATATGATGAGGGACTGGCTGTTTTAAGCCGTAAACCCATTTCACAGACTCAGGAATTTCTTATAAGCCGTGTCCACACCTATCGCAACTGGCGCACACGAAGAATACTCGGAATAAAAAACGAGGACGGCTGGTTTTACAGTATTCATACAAGCTGGTGGGGAGACAAGGACGAACCCTTTTTGCCGCAGTGGCAAAGGCTTTGCGGAAATGTAAAGGGACTTGAAAATGTCTGGCTTATGGGGGATTTCAATAATCCGTCGCAGTTAAGAGGCGAGGGATATGACCTTATAATAAAAAGCGGCTGGCAGGATTGCTTTACAGCCGCTGATGAAAAATATGGTGACGCAACTGCTTCGGGTGCAATTGACGGCTGGAGAGAAAGAGGCATTAACGATGACGGCATAAGAATAGACCTGATATTAAGTGACAGAAAAGTTAAAATACGAAAATGCGAGGTTGTTTTTGATGGCAGAAACGAAGCGCAGGTTTCAGACCATTACGGCGTTCTGGCCGAGACCTCATCGGAGGAATAGCGTATGAAAACGTTCACTTATAAAGTTACAGACAAAGCAGGTATTCACGCAAGACCTGCGGGTCTGATTGCTAAAAAGGCAAAGGAATTTGAAAGCACAGTTACAATTGAGTTTGGCGGAAAATCAGTCAATGGCCGTAAGCTTATTGCACTTATGGGCATGGGTGTTAAATATTCAGATGAATTACAGGTGACAATAGAGGGCAGGGACGAGGAAACTGCCGCAAAAGCTATGGAGGAATTTTTCAGAGAAAATCTCTGATTTTACAGACGGAGTTGAAAGATGAAAAAGTTTAATGGCAAGGGTGTATACGGTGCGGTTTCAGTAGGTAAAATAATGCTTTTAAAAAGAACTGAGCCGACTGTCAAGCGTGTCCGTATTACTGATACAGAACTTGAAAAGAAGAGAGTTAAAATTGCCGAAAAGGCTTCGGCAGAACAGCTCAGGGCAGTATATGAAAAGGCGCTTCGTGAAGTGGGGGAGACAAACGCCCAGATTTTTGAAATTCATATGATGATGCTTGACGACGAGGACTATAACGACGCAATTGTCAATATCATTGATACTCAGCAGGTGAATGCTGAGTATGCGGTTGCTGTTGCGGCTGGTAATTTTGCCGAGATGTTCAGCTCAATGGATGACGCCTATATGCAGGCTCGTGCAGCAGATGTAAAGGACATTTCAAACAGAATTATCTCGAACCTTACAGGTGAGCAGGAATCTGAATTTGATGATGACGAAAAAATGATAATCTGTGCTGATGATTTAGCACCGAGTGAAACTGTTTCTCTTGACAAGGAAAAGGTTCTGGCATTTGTGACAGCGTTCGGTTCGTCCAATTCTCATACTGCCATACTTGCCCGTACCATGAACATTCCCGCAATAATCGGAGTTGGAAAGGAATTTCTTTCTGAAATTGCAGATGGAGACATGGCAATCGTTGACGGAACGACAGGGGAATTTATAGTAAATCCTGACGCTGAAACGTTAAGTCTGTATGAGGGCAAGCAGCGTGATGATGAAGAAAAAAGAAAGCTTCTGCAGCAGCTGAAGGGTGCTGAGAATGTGACCCTCGACGGCAGAAAAATTGAGATTTTTGCAAACATCGGAAGTGACGACAATGTCGGTGCAGTACTTCTCAATGACGCAGGCGGTATAGGACTTTTCAGAAGTGAATTCCTTTATCTTGAGTCGGAGCGCTATCCTACTGAAGAAGAACAGTTTGCTGTTTATAAGAAAGTGCTTGAGAGCATGGCTGGGAAAAAGGTTATTATCAGAACGCTTGATATCGGTGCTGATAAAAGGGCAGATTATTTCAGACTTAAGGATGAAGAAAACCCTGCGCTCGGACTTCGTGCCGTAAGGCTTTGTCTGAGCCGTCCCGACATTTTCAAAACTCAGCTCAGAGCGCTCTACAGGGCATCAGCCTTTGGCAGACTGGGAATCATGTTCCCGATGATTACGAGCGTTTCTGAGGTTGAAAGAGTGCTTGAAATCTGCAAGGACGTCAAAAGAGAGCTTGAAGCGGAGGGCGTTGAAATTTCCGGCAGCATTGAAACAGGAATTATGATTGAAACCCCTGCGGCTGCAATTATCAGTGACCGTTTAGCACCTCTTGTTGACTTTTTCAGCGTTGGCACAAACGACCTTACGCAGTATACTCTTGCCTGTGACAGACAGAATCAGGAAGTCGAGGAATTCTGCGATACTCACCATGAGGCGATACTGCGCCTTATTGAAATGTCAGCGGAGAATGCACACAAAAACGGTGCATGGATTGGCATATGCGGTGAGCTTGCCGCAGATACGACCCTTACAGAGACTTTTCTGCGCATGGGTATTGATGAGCTTTCGGTTTCACCTCCTTTTGTACTGAAGCTGAGAGATACGGTAAGAAAAATTGATTTGAGCAGATAGACAAAAATCCCGTCGGAAAATCCGACGGGATTTTTATTTATACATTTAGTTCTGAGGTCCGAGGTTTGAATATTCAACAAGCATTCCGACATAGTTCATGATAAGCGTACTGTCGGTTGAATCCACAAATCCGTCATAGTTGCAGTTTGCATTTACTAAGCCCTGTGCGGTTAATGCACTTGCTTCGTTATTGAGCAGATACATATTGAGCGCTACGATATCTGCAACGTCAACTACTCCGTCAGTATTGACATCACCCCATTTTGCATTTGCAAGAAGCTCAGGGTCCTGTGATATTGTAGGGCTTTCAGACGGCTCATCAGAAGGGTCTTCCGGTTCTGAAGTTTCTTCCTCTGTTGGTTCAGTAGGTTCATCTGTTGGCTCTGAGGTTTCTTCCTCTGTCGGTTCAGTAGGTTTTTCAGTCGGCTTTTCGGTTGGCTTTTCAGTTGGTTCTGTCGGAGTAATATCACCGGCAGTTGTTCCGTCAGGCTCTGTACCGTAAATTAAAACGCCGTCCTGATAAACTGTAATCTTGTCTGTCACAACAGGGTCTTCGCTGTCGATGAAGTCCTGGTTTGAATAGTCGTTTGCTGCGTCCCAGCCTGAGCCGTAATTCGGATAAACAAGCGCAAGCATTGTTTCACACTGATGTCTGCCCTCAGAAATCGGGAGCATAGCCTCGCCGTTAGGGTAGCTTACTTCAATGTAATAGATATTGCCGTCATACTGTTTGATATCGGAAATTACAGCCGCATATTCTTCGCCGTACATAAGTGCCTGGTCACGGTCAACACGGATAACAACGTCACTTGCATTATATCCTGCGGCAATGATTTCAGATGCGTCAAAGTAATAGCGGTATGAAATATTGTCTACAACTCTTGCTGGCCATGCTGTGTGATTTGTGATTTTAAGGCTGAGTGAAACGCCGCTGGCACTGCTCTGCTTCATCTGTGCTTCAACAAAGAATTCAGGTGTGCGCACTTCAGGAAGCGGGAATGTAGGGTCTGTTTCGCCGCCGTATTTTTCAGTCATTGCTGCCATAAGGCTTGTAAAGCCTGCGTTATAGTCGTCAGCAACCTCGTTGTTGATGTAGTTGTTTCTGTCGTCCTCGTATTCACCTGCCTGAGTAGGACCGCCCACAAGTGCGCCGTAGAGGATATGACGGTTGTCAACAGGCTCGTAAACAGAGTTGTTCCATGAACTGTGAGCAGTTCTGTGGTGAGCGTTGAGCGGAGATGTTTCATCGTAACCTACAACAAAGCTCATATTAAGCGGGTTGTCTCCGAGGATATAATCAGCCTGTGTTTTATAGAAATCAACATATTTGCTTTCGTCACCGAGGTCAAGTGTATCACTTGCAACAGCGGCAATAAAACCACATGCCGCTGAGTATCTCAGACAGCCCCATGTGTGAATGTATACAGCACCGCCCTCAAGCTTTTCAGCGTCGTTTACAAGATAGTCAAGGTGCTTTTTAACACGGCTTATGTATGTTGAATTACCTGTGTTCTGGGCATAAAGGAGCATAGCGCCCTGCATTGTATCGTCCCAGCAGTGTGACCATGTATACTTAAGCTCGTCCGAACCAAGCTCCTTGTCGAGATTCGGGATATAGCTTGTCGCCTTGTCAAGATATTCCTGCTTTCCTGTTGCCTTGTAGAGCCAGTTTGCCGCCCAGAAAAGTTCGTCATAGAAGTGTGAAGAACGGTAGAAGCCTGATGCGTCGCTGTCAGCATATTCTTCATCGCTCTTTGCAGTATCTGCAATTTTGAATATGTTTTCTGCGTGTTCGATATAATAATCTGTCTTGTCAGAACGTCCTTCAAGAGCACATGCGCCTGCCGCAAGAGCCGCCGCCATGCCGCCGAATGTTGCTGAACATTTTGTGCCAGCGTAGTATGGTCTTGGTTCTGTATTGCCGTTTTCAGCCATGCCGTAATCATAAAGCTCAACAGGGCCCCACCATGTATGGTCCTGCTGACCGTTTCCGACCTGGAATACGACTTCGTCGCCTAAATCACATGCCGCTAAGTAGTCAAGAACGAATGTAAGGTTGTTGACGTAGTTTTCCATTTCGCCGCATGCTTCAATGCCCTCAGGATATTCATAAAGACCCCATGCAATCATTGAAGCTGAATAGGACATCGGCAGATTGAACTTTACATGGTCACCGGCATCGTACCAGCCGCCCGGGATAAAGTCATCAACCGTTGAATCCGCACGCCATTCAACTCTGTTCCATTCTGGAAGAGGACCGGCCTGCTGACATTCATAGAAATAAAGTGATTTCTGAAGTGCTTCAGCGTAGTTAATAGATGATTCCGCCGCAGTTGTTGATACATTTACAGTACCTGTAAGACAGGAAACTGTCATCGCCGCCGCAGAAAGTAAAGCTTTCAGTTTTTTCAAAATAATACCCCCTGAAAAAAATAATGCAGACATTAAAAAAAACGTCTGCATTAATTATTACATTATTTCGCTGATTTGTCAATAAGTTTTGTGTTATTTTTCTGTATTTTCTTCAGGATTATCAGAAACAGCCTTCATATATGCCGCTTTTGCCTTTGAACGTCTGAGCTTTTCAGCCTCAGGAGTATGCTCTGCCTCAAATCGTGTCATTTCCTTTTCGGTTTCTTCGGAAGTTTCTTCCTTTACTGTATCAGCAGATTCCCTGCTGTCTGCAACGCTTTCGACAGGCTTTGTTTCCGCTGTATTGTCAGGTGTGAGATTTTCTTCCGTTTCATTGCGTTCAGCTTCCCTGATTTCTGTTTCTGCCTTTGTCTTTTCGGCTTCTGTCGGAAGCTTCGCAAGCTTTCCGCTTTCTGCAAATTCGGCAGTAGATTTTTCAATCCTGTCAATGCTTGCCTGTGCTTCCTTTGCGATTGCAACCTTTACGCCTTCGGGGATATTCGGATTATCCTTAATAGCGTTAAGCTTTGACACAGCCGCATTGATTTTATTGGTTTTAAGCTTTTCAACATCTTCCTTTGTCTTACAGTTTTCAAGCTCACGCTCATACTGCTTTTCTTCCATTTCAGCCCTTTTCACTGACTGATATGTCTGCGGAGATGCAATTTTAAGATAGTTCATTTCAGCGTCGGAAAGCTCTGCGCCCGAATTGATTTTATTGAGAATTGAAGTCAGCGCCTCATCATTTTCCATGTTTTCCTGCTGAAGCTTATATGTATGCTTGAACTGTGCATTTTTGCGCTCTGTTTCGTTCATTGACGGGTCAGGTGTAAAATCGCTTGTCGCTTTTTTCTTTTGCCATTTATTTTCAAGACTTAGTTTCTGAGTGTAGTTTCTCAGCGAGTTAATCATCATAAAATCCATAAACCTACCTCCGTTTCAAAAATTACTTATATAATATACATCGTCAGAAAAAAGTGATAATAAATAGATGAAAAGTTACAATAGCACTTGATTTTTTTATGATAAATTGTTATTATAATAATATATACTTTTGCGTTAGAATGGAGAATAATATGTCAGGAAAAATTATGAATATTTATCATAAATACGAAGAAGCCATTATGTACATCTTTTTTGGCGGACTTACAACGCTTGTCTATTACATAGCGCGTTTTGGCTCACGCCTTATTTTAGGAGATTTCGACGGTGCGGCACTCGTTGCAACTGCAATTGCACAGATTGTTGCGATAACCTTTGCATTTGTAACAAACAAGAAATTTGTGTTCAAGAGCAAGACGGAAAGCATGGGACAGCTTGTAAGGGAGACGGTTTCATTTTACGCAGGCAGAGGCGTAACCTTCCTGCTTGATATGCTGATAACATTTGTGTTTGTTGAGCAGTGTGCAGATTTCTTTATTGACCTGTTCTCGCTTGACAGCATTAATTACAACAGCGGACTTATGTCAAACTCATTTGTTTCAAAGCTTATGGGTTCTCCTGAAAAGATGAACGAGTTTATCTGGACAATGCTTTCACAGGTTATGATTTTACTGCTTAACTATTTCTTCAGTAAGCTTTTCGTATTTAAAAAGAAGAAAACTGAGGAGGTAACAGCTGATGGCGAAAACTAAAAAAGTATTTATAGCGGCTTTAAGCACACTTCTTCTTGTGGTATGCTTTTCGGTACATATGCTGACGGTACGGGGCAGCGAGGTTTATGTTGAATCAGCGCAGGACAGCCGCTTTTCATACTGTGAAAATGCCGACGGCACAATAAAAGTCAGGGTTACAAGCGGAACATCATTTGCAGGTGAGCTTGTAATACCATCAGAGCTCGACTCAAAGAAAGTCACAGCTGTTGCAGAACGTGGGTTTATAGGGCAGAAGCTTATGACAAGCCTTGTGATTCCTGAAACCGTAACAGCAATCGGTGAATCAGCATTTGCAAACTGTACAACGCTTGTGAATGTAAGTGTACTCGGAAAAATAACAGATATCGGGCTTTATCCGTTCTTTGCAACGCCTTTTGAAAGCAAGCTTAAAACAAACGGAGACTTTGTGATTTTCAATGAAGATATCCTTTATGACTATACGGGGACATCTGAAAAAATCGTAATCCCAGATGGAATCAGAGTTATTTCAGGCAACCTTTTCACATACTTTGAAACTCAGCGTGATTTTGAAATTAAGTATGTAACGTTCCCGAAAAGCGTTGAGTATATTTGCAGCAAAGCCTTTTACGACTGCAACAATATTGTGAACATATCTCTTGAAACAAATATCAAAAGCATAGGCATGAATGCCTTTACAGCGGCTGATATGGCTGTTATCGGATATTATGAAACTTATGCTGAAAGCTATGCTAAGGACCACGGCTTCACCTTTGAGCCGCTGATTGCTTATGGTGAGATGAGTGAAAACTGTTATGTAAGATATTCGGACAATTTCAGACAGCATTATTTCTCAGATGAAGCAGAGTTTTCCCGTGAGGGAGTATATGTGTACCGCATAAACTATAACGGCAAGGAAGTTGAGGTTACAGATTGGGTTTACAGCTTGACGCCGTCTGAGCTTTATGGAAAATAATAATTGTATATGCAAAAAAATCCCGCCTTTTAAAAGGCGGGAATATTTTTTGTTATTATAATGGAATAGCCCATGTTGGTATTTCAGTTGCATCTTCTATCGGTGTATCTTCAACACCAAGCTTATCGCCGCTGATAATCATAGCAACGAAGTTCATGAGAAGTGTGCTGTCTGTTGAATTAACGATTCCGTCCTTAGCACAGTCAGAGTTTGCAATCTGAGCTGGTGTGAATTCACCTGAGCCGAGGAGCATTGTGTTGAGTGCAACAACGTCTGCAACGTCAACTACGCCGTCGCCGTTAACATCGCCGTATAATGTAGCTTCAACGTCATCAGGAACTGTTATTTCATTGCCCGATGTCGGTTCATCAGTAACAGGCTCATTTGTATCAGGTTCAGTAGGATCAGTATCAGGCTCTGTAGTAGGTTCTGTTGGGTCTGTACTGGGTTCTGATGTTGGCTCTGTTGGATCTGTTTCAGGTTCTGTTGTAGGCTCTGTTGGATCTGTTTCAGGTTCTGTTGGGTCAGTTGGTTCTGTTGGGTCAACAAGAATGCCGCCATCTACAGAAACACCGGTAAGTGTAACATTTGAGTTATCAATCTGTTCACCTGCACCGTCGTTTGTCCACCACATCTGTACCATACCGCTTGTCTGCTTCTTAGCCACTGCATTGATTTCAGCTGCGAGTGCTTCATCTTCAACCATATCTGCACCTTCATTATATGAAATCTGGAATGGTTCTGAAGTGTCGACTTTTACTGTGCCTGACTTTGAGATTTCCCACTGGTAAGCTACCCAGTAGTCAACGCCGTCATAAGTTGCTGAAACGCCTACGCAACCGTTAGCATATGTTACATCAGAAGTTGCCTTAAGGTCAACATAAAGTGTGTCACCTATAACAGCACCTGTTGGAAGTTCAAATGTGTAGTTGCCATCTTCGCCGCTGATTTCAGCTGGAATCTTGTCGAATGTTATAGGCGATTCTGTTGTTGGCTCTGTTGGGTCAGTAGGCTCTGTTGGCTCTGTTGGTTCTGTTGGCTTTACTTCTGTTGAGTAAAGTGTTGCAGGAAGCTCATCAAGAGTGATACAGTAATCTGACTGATACATTGTTGTGAGGTCTTCCTTAGTATTGAAGATTGGGTTTGAAAGGAAGTTGATGTTGTCTGAACCGCCGTCATACCATGGGCAGAAATAGAGCCAGCCAGCCTTTTCAGCGAGGATATTTTCAAGAGTTGGAATACTGTCATTTTCTGACATAGCAACCATCTTCTTGCCGTTATACTTTTCAACGATTCCGTAGAATGTTGAGCTTATAGCGCTGTCATTGTGAACTAAAACAGCTGAACCTGTTGACCAGTCTGTACAGTTGTACTTATCATAAGCGATAAGGTCAACATATTCGTCGCCAGGATACCAGTCTGTTGAAGTATCGTAGTTATATGAGTTCCATTCCCAGATGATGTTGTGGAGGTCATATTCGTTTACGAGTGTATCGTATGTAAGCTTCCAGAGTTCCTTGTAAACAGCAGAGCCGTCCTGACCCCAGAAGAACCATGAGCCTGTTTCACCGCCGCCGCCTTCAGCTTCGTGGAGAGGTCTGAAGATAAGAGGAATGTTCTTGTCTTCAAGCTTCTGGATTGAAGCAGCTAAGTCTTCAAGACAAGCCATCCAGTATTCTCTTTCCTTTGTGCCTTCTTCGAGAATCTTTGCTGTGTCAAAGTCTGTGTCCTTTGGTGCGTATGTTGCCTGTGACCAGTCAACCTTTGTTTCACCGAGAGTGAAGTTTGTGAAGTCCTTTGGAACTGTGATATGCCATGAAGCAGTAATAATACCACCCTTGTTTTCAACCCAGTCAATCATACGGTCTGTTGTGCCGTCTTCTGAGCCGTAAAGAATGTTTGCTTCGTTTAAGTAGTCAAAAGCTCTGATAGCAGGGTATTCGCCTGTTAAATCGTGAATGTACTCAAATTCATATTCAAAGTCGTGAGGACCATACATATAGATTTCCTGCTGACCTGAGAGAATGTTGTTGCCGTAAACTGAGCCTAAATAAGCCATAAGGCTCTGAGCCTCAGGGATTGCATCAGGGTCTGAAAGGGTTGTTGTAAAGCCTTCGAGCTTTGGAATTGTTGCCTCTTCAATACGGATGTAGTCAAGATTTGTCCAGCCCCAGCTGCTCTTGATGGAGATTTCGTTGTCACCTTCGTCAAGCTTTACAGAGCCGAGGTTTACTTCTGTCCAGTCTTCTTCAGCACAGCTTATCTGTCCCTGGTCAACGCCGTTGATAAGAAGATTGTGGATTTTTGAGCCGTAAGGCGCAGAGTAGCAGAGAATTACGTTGTACATACCTGTTGTATCAACAGGAACTGTTACAGAAGCAATTTCGCCGCCGTTTTCGATAAATACGAATTCATCTCCTGAAGCTCCTGCCATATATCTTTCAGAGCTTGAATCAGGAACAACTGA
This sequence comes from uncultured Clostridium sp., assembly GCA_964621265.1. Classification (GTDB taxonomy): domain Bacteria; phylum Bacillota; class Clostridia; order Oscillospirales; family Ruminococcaceae; genus Porcipelethomonas. The sequence continues at coordinate 21,428 of CAZULQ010000007.1, forward strand.
ATCTGTGTGTGTACCGTCCTCAAATTCATACTTGACTGTTGAGTCAACAGCAAATGTGAACTGAGAAACCACTGATGTGCTGAATGCACAAGCGGAAGCTACAACAGCCGCAAGTGCCCTTTTCATAAATTTCTTTCTCAAAATTAATATCCTCCTTAATTTTTAGTTTCATTACAAAAACATGAAACCATTTGTAATAATTATACCATGTATAATAAAAATGTGCAATAATTTTGTTACAAATTATTGCACAAGATTTGTTTTTGGTTTTTGTAGATTATTACTACTTGGATTTCTGACCCTTTAAATTGCGTATGGTTCTGTCAATTTCTGCAATTATGTCAGCAATTTCATCGTTTTCAGTAAGCTCCCATACGACCTCATAGTAGTATTTTGCCATTTCGTATTCAAGCTCCTGCTGGGAATGCTTTGCAAGGAAATATGCTGTGTTTACCACCATTGCCGAAGGTCCAGGCTGAATGCCTTCAGTTTCAAGTATCTGCATAAGCTGCTGCTGATTGTGTGCAGGAGGTGTTGCGCCACGTCCCATACATTCTGAGATATACTGAGTTTCCCTCATGATTGCGTGGTCTGCTGCACCGAGGAAAATTCTGCTCATTTCAAGCATTGCGTAAGCCTTGTCAAGGTCGCCCTTTTCTGAAAAATAGAAGCTGTAATTAAAATATCCCTTGCCAAGCTGCTGCTTTGTAACCGCACACTGCATGATTTTGTCTGTGCATATTCTGAGCTCATCAATCTGCTTGATTTCCTTTAAAAGTTCAGCATAGCGCACATAAATCTCTGCGTCTGTCGGGTTTAAGTCAATAGCCTTCTTGAAAGCGTCGATAGCTTCGGTATATTTCTGCTTTTTGAAAAGACCGCTTCCGTAAAGGGAATATACCTCGCTTAAATGGCATGAAATCGGACGCACCTGTTTTTCCGGCTGATAAATCTGCATATAAAGCCCATGTTCAATAGGAGTGCCGAAGCTTTTATATGTGATTTCATCTGTGTCTATCCATGCAAAAAGGTTATCCTTTATGATTCCTCTGAGAATTTCTATTCCGCCCTTGTAGTTGAGGTTGTCAAATCTTTTGCGTACGCTTCTGAGTTTTTCAGCAACACTTGGATTGTTATTTGCAATATGTTCATTAACCGAGCTTGCGACGTCGTTGAATGTACATTCATACATAAGCTTGGCAAGCTCTCTGTTGATTTCGTCGCTGTTTTCCTCGTTTTTGTATTTTTCAGACTGGTCCTTAAGGAATGGACCGTCCTTTTGCGGGTCACCCGTCAGCTGTTTTTTGATTTCTTCTATAATTGTGCTGGTATCCATAAACAGTACCTCATTTTCAATAATAATCATTACATAAATTATACATATTTTTATGTAATCTGTCAAGCCGATTTGTGTTTTTATGTAATTCGCTTAAAAAACTCCGCAGTATCAGAAATACTGCGGAGCATTAAAGATGTTATATTTTATATATGACAGCGCCCTGTATTATGCCTTTCAGATTAATAACTGAACTGACTTTTCTGTGCGGTCACGCACTTTCAGAAAACACTTATTTAACAGTGTCAACCTTCATAAGATTTGTTGTACCCGAAATTCCAAGCGGAACACCTGCTGTAATAACAACAGTATCCCCCGATTCAACAAGTCCGTGTGCCTTTGCAGCGCCGATTGCATGTTCAAAGAGCTCATCAGTATTTGTTTCCTCGTTGATTATAAGTGATGTAACGCCCCATGACATATTCATCTGGCGGCAGACTGTTTCATTTGTTGTACAGCTGATAATCGGGCAGAGTGGACGGTATTTTGAAATAAGTCTTGCTGTACCGCCGCCCTTTGTAACTGTAATAATTGCCTTGACGTCAAGGTCATGCGCAGTTGTAACAGAAGCATGGGAAATAGCGTTTGCTATGTTAGGATTGAAGTCAGAGCCTCTCTTCTGGAAGCGTGCCTTGTAGTCGATATCCTTTTCAGTTGTTTCAGCGATAAGAGCCATGGCTGAAACTGCTTCAATCGGGAATTTACCCGCAGCAGTCTCGCCTGAGAGCATGATAGCACTTGTGCCGTCATAGATTGCGTTAGCAACGTCTGTGATTTCCGCACGGGTAGGTCTTGGATTTGAAATCATTGATTCAAGCATCTGGGTTGCTGTGATAACTTGCTTGCCTGCGTTGTAGCCCTTGTGGATAAGCTCCTTCTGGATTGCAGGAATCTGCTCAAACGGTATTTCAACACCCATGTCACCTCTTGCCACCATAATTCCGTCAGCGGCTTCAAGGATTTCATCAATATTTTCAACGCCCTCAAGGTTTTCGATTTTTGCTATGATTCTTACATCAAACCAGCCAAGGCTCTGTGTATACTTTCTGAGATAGTTGATATCCGCAGAAGTTCTTACAAAGCTTGCGGCGATGAAGTCATATCCCATTTTAGCGCCGAATTCAAGGTCGCTCATGTCAGCGTCGCTGAGGTAAGGCATTGAAAGCTTTACGCCCGGAACGTTGATACCCTTGTTGTTTGAAAGTGTACCGCCGTGAATGATACGGCAGGTAATTTCCGTTGCTGTAACCTTTTCGGCAAGAAGCTCAACAACACCGTCGTTTATGAGGATTCTTGTGCCGATTGTAACGTCCTGAGGAAGCTTTTTGAATGTAACTGAACCGATTTTGTCTGTACAGAGACAGTCCTCAGTTGTAAGCGTATACACTTCACCGTCCTTGATTTCAACAGGCTTATCGTCAACGAATTTTCCGAGACGGACTTCAGGTCCCTTTGTGTCCATCATTGCCGCAACAGGAAGGTCAAGCTCCTTTGCTGTCTTTCTGACAAGCTCTAAACATTCCTGATGATAAGCATAGTCACCATGTGAGAAGTTGAAGCGGGCAACATTCATTCCGTGCTCCATAAGCTTTCTCATCATGTCTTCTGACTTTGTTGCCGGTCCGATTGTACATACGATTTTGGTTTTTCTCATTTTCTTTTCCTCCGGAAGATATTAAATTGTTATTTCAGCGGTACTGCGCCAATTATGTAAAATGTTGGTATATCCTTGTATTTTGCAGGCATGTTGTCATAAAGCCCCGAGCCTGTCGGGATTAAAAATCTTACTCTGAAGCCGTTTTCCTCAAGCTCCTGAATAAGCTGTCCAGGTGTCCACATCGCTTCATAGACAGGGAAGCTTTCCCAGCCTTCAATTGCTCTGAGCTTTATTCCCGTTACAGGGTCTCTGCCGCTGAAAAGCAGAAGACCGTCCTGCTTTAGCATGAGCCTTGCTTTCTGATACAGATTTTTTCTCACCTTATATTCAAAATGATTGATATAATCAAATGCTGTCAGGAAATCGGTTTTTTCATCAGGTGCCTGTGACAAATCAGCGGAAGTTATGTTTGCCGAACCGAAATAGTTCTTGATTATTGCCGCCGAAGTTGTCTTTTCAAGTGATTTGACGCAGCTGTAACTGCAGTCGTTGTTGTCTGAACGTTTTTTCAGCATATACCCCACAATTTCCTCAGGAGCACGCATCAGATTTACGTCTGCAGCCTCCAGCTTTTTTGTGAGGGTTGAGAATTTAAGCGCTCCTCCCGGAACTGAGTTTTCAACTCCCTTTTCAACCGCCGCAATAATTCTACCGTATGAAAGCTCTTCTGCGGTTGCGGCTGTCACACAGCGGAAGCCTTCGCTTCTGAGCGCATTGAGTGCCTCCGCGCTGAGTGCGGTGTATGTGTGAATACCACAGTCATTGAGAAAACGCAGGTCATTTATAAATTCTTCGTCAAGTCCTTCAAACGGCTTTTCACCCGTAATAAATATCATACCTGATTTTAAAAGAATTTTTTCGGGAATTTTGGCAGTTTCTCCGCAGTACACAAAAAATTTTCCCGAATCATTTGAAGTATTGCCCGATTCGATTTTATAAATACTGTTTCTGTAAATATTTCTGTAAAGAATTTCGGCATATTTGCTGTTTCCGTAGAAATCTATACCGATTTCCTCATACGCATTAAAATAGGAAAGCTCACGGCTTACAGCCTTCATACACAGTTTTTCAAGGTCACGAAGCTTCTGTTCACGTTCGGCTCCGCTTGCCTTTTTTATGCTGTCAAGCTTTTCAGGCATGTTGATAAGCGTATCAATTTTAGCCTCCCTGCAGCCCTTGGGGCAGTCCTTGTGTCTTGCGCCCGGGGCGATATGGAGAATATAGTCCTCGGTTTTTTCGCTGTATCTTTCAAGTGCGCTGTCAATCTTTTCAACCTGGTTTGAGTTGAGGGTTGAACGCAGTCTCACTCCGTCGAGTTCTTTTTTTATGGACGGAAGCGGAGCTGTTGCCTTTTTTCTTGCAAGAATTTCTGTTGCAAGAGCGTCTTCAAGGCGGTGACAGCGGTCGTAAAGCTCTTCGATACAGTCGAGTGCCTCCCTGTTGAATTCATTCTGGTTACGTCCGAAAACATCAGCAGAAGAGAGAGCATCAGGGTATTTTTTCAGGAATTTCTGCTGGGTCTGAGACATATTATCCAGTTCATCAGGAATATATGTAGTAATATTTTTTTTGAGATCCTCTGTTCCTTTCATGGCTTTGTCCTCATAAATGTGGTTTTAGTTTTTGTCGTCTTCGTTCATTTCTCCCGGAGAAATCATTGTTTTTAATGTCATAAGTATAATACGCAGATCCATGAGCATTGAATAGCGTTCAATGTACATAAGGTCCATTTTCAGCTTGTCATAAGGTGATGTATCGTAAACACCTGTGACCTGTGCATAGCCTGTAAGTCCCGCCTTGACCTTGAGTCGGAAGCGGAATTCCGGCATTTCCTTTTCGTATAGTTCAGTAAGCTCGGGACGTTCAGGACGTGGGCCGACAACTGACATATCACCCTTTAAGATGTTGAAAAGCTGAGGAATTTCGTCAAGACGTGTCTTTCTTAAAATCTTTCCGACAGCTGTAACTCTTTTGTCAGCACTTGTTGCAAGCTGGGGGCCGTCCTTTTCGGCATTCTGAATCATACTTCTGAATTTGTAAACGAAAAATTCACGCCCGCCGATTGTAAGTCTTTTCTGCTTGTAAAATATATCCCCGCCGTCATTTATCTTGATTGCAAGAGATATCACGAGCATAAACGGCGACATAAGTATAATGAATACGAGTGCAAATAAAAGGTCGAAAATTCTCTTGAAAAGTCTCTGGTCAAAGGAAAGTCCGTCGTTTCTGCAAAGAAGGAGAGGAGAGTCGAAAAGTCTGATATCCTCGCCGCCTCTTATAATAATGTCAGAAATTTTCGGTGAAAGATAAACTCTCTTTGAAATTTCAAAGCAGTATTTTATAATATCGTTTCTGAACTGTCCGCTGATATCACAGATAATAACTCCGTCATATTTATCGATTTCTTCCTTGATTTTTGAGAAATCCTCCTTGATGCTGACGGATTCACATATCATGTACTTATCCTCTCGCTTACTCATTTTGTTTGTAAGCGTTGCAGCGCTCTGGCTGCCGTAAATTATAATAAGCTTTCTTGGCGGATAGAGCTTGAGGTATAGCCTGTTGTTTATAAAAATCCACCCTGCGATTATAAAGAGGTCAGCCATTGTCATATAGACCATCGGGAGAACCTTCATAAAATCACGTCCGATAACGCTTATCTGGAAATATGTGATTATATTTACGGCTATCATGGAAATCGATTGGGAATAAAGCATATCCGAGCGTTTCAGATAACCCATTTTCAGTCCGCCGTATGCCTTGAAGAAGAGAAGCGTTAAAATCATGTAGATTGCGATAACAACCCAGTTACCTCGTCTGTAAAACGGCAGAATGATAGCATCGCTGTAAAATTCATACCATATGAAAATAAACATTCCTGCTAAAAGCAAAAGAAGTATCATGCTTGAAAAAAACGAAATAATTCGTTTATACTGTTCATTTTTTTTCATAAATCTATTCCTGCTTAAAATTATTTTTTTATGTCGGATGTCCGCTTTTGGGACGTATACATATATTTATAATATTATATCAAATATAGGGTTTTTAGTCAATAGCATAATACCCGTCAGAACGCCATAAAAAGAAAAGGACTGTTTATTTTACAGTCCTTCATGTTCTTTATTTTTATTACTTAATATTTCAACTATTTTTTCAGCGTCACTCAGGCGTATTCCCTGAAGCTTGTTGTTTTTAGGCTGTTCGGAATTGAAATAGAAATCAAGACGACAGCGTCTGAACAGTCTCTGGAACGGATTCTGCACAATCTGAACCTTGACAAGCTTTGATTTATCGGCAAGAACTGTATGGAAAGTAAAAAACCTCGAGTATCTGATGCAGATAAAATCACGGTCAATGGTAACGCCTGTTGTCATAAGTGCAATAAGCTTTACAATTGCCATCCACGCAGACGGAATAAGGAAAATAATCTCAAACGGCTGAACAAAGTCTTTTGTAATCGGGAAAATATCGGTTACATAGGAAGAAATCAGCGGAATGCCGATGCAGAAAAGAAGTGGGTAACCGAGATACGTCAGAACATCAATTTTGATTGCCTTGACGGAACGCTTCTTGATTTTCTTTCCGAATTCCAGAATGTCAAGCGCGCGGTTAGCCTGTCTTCTGTTTAAAATAGGAAGCAGAACGGGTATCTGGTTTTTCTTTTTGCCGTATCCCGAACAGCTTATGTTAAGCGATGATTTTCTGAAAAGCTTCATAATCAGATTCTGTCGCATATCGACATAGTTTATTTTTCTTGGTACAAAATGATATTGTCTTCTTGTGACAGCGCCCATTCTCACCTTGATAATGCCGTATTTTTTTCTCATGCTGAAGCCGGAATACCTGAAAATATTCGCAACAAACGACATAAGCCATGTAATAATAACAAGTACGGCAAGTGTAATCGCAACAGGCGAAATACTTGAAGCAAAACCGGCCGCAACACTGCTTGTAAGCTGGTCAAAGGCTGTTTTCAGTTCATTTTCAAGCAGGTCCTTGGACGCCATTCCAAGCTGGAAGAAAAAGGCAGAAATGAAAAGCATACCTGAAATACTGTTTGAAAAGAGGAATGAAAAAAATATGATTGATATCATTTTGGGGCGTATTTCAAACGATTTGCTTGTATGGCTCTGGTCAGTTGATTTAAGGTGTCTTAGCTGACGTGAATCGCTTTTTCTCATTATAAGCACCATGTCAGAGCTGTTGAAAACCCCTCCGTCGGTATCAACCTTTATTCTTACCGCCTTGAACGGTCTTAGAAGCATAGTGTGTTCTTCGGTTATTGCCGAAACATTTTTCATAGGTATAATGGTTTCCATTTTTGCGATAATGGTTGTGCTGCGTGAAATATCAGTTTCACTGAACCTTATCCATGTTGTAAACCATCGCAGATAGCCGTAGCTGAGAATTATAAGCAACACCATAATGTCAAACCACGCACCCTTTATCCAGTTATAGAAGAAGTCAGGGTCGATGTGTGCGGTTTTGAGACCTCTCAGCAGAGGAAATATAAGAAGCCATATGCTTTTAGAGGCGTATGCGATGATTTTTAAAGGGTGTTCACGATACATAGCATACTCACTTTCTGAACATATAGCTCAGCTCTTCAAAGTCATTTTTATTTAAAAACATAATTGTCATAATGCCGCCATAAGCGTAAAGCAGAAAGAAATTCAGTCCTGTCACCCTGCTGAGCGGTGTTGTTATAGCTGTTGTATACTGAATTGTGTCAATCATCATAATCTGTCTTTTCTTGAAGAAAAAACCGCTGACCTTGATAAGCTTTTTGTCATCAACAACGTAATATTTAAGATTTCTGAAGTATACAGGGCAGTATATTCCCGCAAAGAAAAGCGTAGCGATAAAGAATAAAACATTGAGTATATACATAATATTGGGAATAAAGGCGAGGAAGAAACAGCTGAGCAGGATAAGTAAAGCGCCTGTTGCGATTATAGAAATGCGTATTACTGTAAGACAGCTTTTGCTTGATTTATATTCCTTCATGTTTTCGCCTCCCTGATAAATTTGTGTTATTTATAATATTATAACACAAACAGTATACCAAATTCAAGAAGGGAAGGTAAAAATGCTTGATAAAATTAACGGAATAGTCTGGGGCACGCCATTGCTCGTGCTGCTTCTGGGCACAGGCCTGTTATTTACTGTAAGATTGAGGGCGTTTCAGTTTAAGGATTTCTCTTACATATTAAAAAGTACATTTTTCAGTCTTTTTCAAAAAGACAAGGAAAACAGAAACGGGACTTCACAGCTTCGTGTGGTTTCAACTTCTCTTGCCGCCGCTATGGGCACAGGAAATATTGTAGGCGTTGCAACGGCTATTTCAATCGGCGGTGCGGGAGCGATATTCTGGATGTGGGTATCTGCATTTCTGGGTATGGCTCTTGTGTATGCTGAAAACTATCTTGCAACTCTTTTCAGAAGCAGTGACAAAGGCGGTGCAATGGCTTATCTTGAATACGGAACAGGGAGACGTTTTCCCGCTGTGCTTTTTGCGGCATGCTGTGCACTTGCGGCGTTCGGAATGGGAAACATGACCCAGTCAAACGCCATTTCCTCGGCACTTTCCGTAAGCCTTGACATACCGCCGCTTTGGACAGGTTTAGCTGTTGCGCTGATATGCGGACTTGTAATTATCGGAGGGGCAAAGCGTATAGGCAGTGTTACGGGTATTATGATACCGTGTCTGGCGATTTTGTATTTCGGGGCGGCGTTGTTTGTGATTTTCAGCAATATAAGCGAAGTACCTGACGTTTTTGCGGATATTTTCGGAAGTGCATTCGGATTAAGACAGGCAGGCGGCGGAATCAGCGGTGCGGTAATCGGCAGGGCAGTAAATGTCGGGCTCAGAAGAGGTGTTTTTTCAAATGAAGCAGGACTTGGAAGCTCGGCAGTACTTCACTCCTCCTCAGACTGTACAGACCCGCAGAAACAGGGGATGTGGGCGGTTTTTGAAGTGTTTCTGGACACTGTTGTCTGCTGTACTCTTACAGCGCTTGTTATTCTGTCAGGAGGGGCAATGGAAAGCGGAGCGGAAGGCGTAGAGCTTGTGACAAATGCATTTGCGGTCAATATGGGGGATTTTGCAGGCTGGTTTATAACGGCGGCAATTGTGCTTTTCGCATTTGCAACGATTATCGGCTGGTATTACTGCGGAGAGTGTGGCGCTGTGTACATTTTCGGCGACTGCGCAAAGCCGTTTTACAGGGGCGTTTTTATATTGTTTGCCGCAGTCGGAGCTGTTGCGGAGCTTAATGATGTGTGGACGGTTTCGGATATATTCAACGGACTTATGGCTTTTCTGAATCTTCCGGGGCTTATAATTCTGCGAAAAAACGTGAAATTCAGCAGGTATAAATGAATATGAAATGTCAATACTTCTTTCAGTAACGTCCGAAAGGAGATTTGAAAATGAAAGCAGTATTGAGAGAAGGGCAGATTACGGGCGGCTTTATGCCGACTGACGCAGTTATTTCGGGAATGGCGGCCGCCACAGCCGCAGACAGAATTATAATCGGTAGAAGCGGTGAAAACAAATCGTCTGAGCTTGCGGTGGCGTCAGGAATCCTCAGCGCAGGAAAAAACGTCATAAGCCTCGGAATGTGTCTTGAAACGGAGCTTTTTTTCGCGTCAAGACTTGCCAAGTGCGACCTTTGTGTATATATAAGGGACGAACAGATGTTAAAGCTTGATATCAGGGAAAGAGGCGGAGTGCCGCTGTCACGGGCAAAGGAAAAGGCGATTTCTGCGGCACTTTCGGATAATGAGGAACTGCGCAGCAGAAAGTGTGAGGGGAGCTTTACCCGTGCGGGAGCATTTCGTGAGATTTACCGTCAGCATATTGACGGGCTGATTCCCAAAAACTGCCCGTACACTCTCAAAATCAGTTCGTCATCTCCGATATGCGAGAAAATTCTGCTTAGCCGCAGGGGCGAGGATGAACTTGTGATACAGCTGAGTCCCGACGGCATGAAGGCGGCAGTTTATTCGGACAAGAGCGGCTTTGTTCCATATGAAAAGCTGATTTTCATATGCTGTAATCATCTTTTTCTGCATGGCTGTGATGTTGCATTACCGTTTGATTTTACATTTACTTCAGATGAATTTGCACGTCTTCGCGGCAGACACATCTATCGCTATTATACGACAGGGGACGGCGAATCGGACAAGACCGCACGACGTCTTGCAAAGGAACAGAATTTTACCCTCGACGGACTTTTTCTTGCCGCAAGAGTCATAAGCATACTATGTGAGCGCAAAATCACGCTCAGACAGGCGGTTGAGGAAATCCCCGCTTTTTATACAGCAAAGCGTTTTGTTGCCGCTGATGAAAATAAAATCCGCAGGGCTGTCAACCACTGGGAAGGGAAAAGAACGCCTGACGGCACAGCCTTTTCCGACAGCAAAAAAAGAGTTATCGTAAAGCCGTCTGCGACAGGCAACGGATTGTGGCTCAGCGTCGAGAGCTATTCGGTTGAGGCGGCAACTGAGCTTTGTGGTGAAATTGAGGACAGAATCAAACGTGGATAGATTCCTGCTGACAAAAAATTACTTGACATTTATTGGCGTGTGGCGTATAATTAAACTGTATATTTGTATAAAAAATATCCGGAATGAGCATATCATTCCGGATATGTAATGGATTTTTGATTTATTGGAAGAGAAACTTCCTTAAATATATATGGGGAAATTACGCCTTTTACAGCTTCATACAAAGGCTCATGAACGTCCGGAGCCGAAGTCTGGAAAAAGTCTGCGTTATAATTCCCGGAAATTTTAATTTTTATATGGCGGCGCGGTTTTTTACATATTTAGAGCAGAAGCGTTCAGCTAGGAAATTTATGTTTTAATCTGAGATTTATGCATTGCAATATTTATTTGTCAGCATGTAACGGGATTATAGTATGCTGATGAGATAAAAAATTCTGTGGCCGTAAAAAGAAAAGCGAGGTTAAAAAGTGGAAAATAACACAAACAGAAACAACCAGGACAACAAAAAGAGATTTTTTACAAAACGAAATCAGCAGTCGGGTAACAATAAAGGCAATCAGGTTCAGGCTGTGGTGAGAAAAAATACAACCTTCAAGCCAAAGAGAGAACAGAGAAGAACCCCTGTAAGAATTATTCCGCTGGGTGGTCTTAATGAAATCGGAAAGAACATGACTGTTATCGAATGTTCAAATGATATGTTTGTTATCGACTGCGGACTTGCGTTCCCGGACAGTGAAATGCCGGGTGTTGATATCGTAATCCCTGACTTTTCATATATTGAAAAGAACAAGGAAAAGCTGCGAGGCGTTGTTCTGACTCATGGTCACGAGGACCATATCGGTGGTCTTGCTTATTTTCTGAAAAAATACAATGTTCCTGTCTATGGTACTAAGCTTACACTGGGACTTGTTGAAGGAAAGCTTAAGGAGCACGGACTCAGCGGCAAGGTGAATCTTAACGTTGTTGCTCACAGAAAGACAGTCAAGATGGGCTGTATGGCGGTTGAATTTATCAGAGTGAACCACTCTATTCCTGACGCTGTCGGCATGGCTGTTCATACACCTGCAGGTGTTATTGTACACACAGGTGACTTCAAGATAGACTACAGCCCTATAAACGGTGAAATCATTGACCTTACCCGTTTCGGTGAGCTCGGAAGCCGAGGGGTTTTAGCTCTTATGGCTGACTCTACAAACGCTGAAAGACCGGGATATACCCAGTCAGAGCGTAAGGTGGGCGAGTCCTTTGAAAAGCTCTTTACACAGGCTGAGGGCAAGAGAATTATCATTGCAACCTTCTCTTCAAATATTCACCGTATCCAGCAGATTGTAAACTGCGCTGAAAAATACGGCAGAAAGGTTGCTGTATTCGGACGCAGTATGATAAACGTTATCACAACTGCAATCGAACTCGGATATCTTGATGTTCCTAAGGGAATTATAATAGATATAGATATGATGAACAGATATGACAGCTCTGAAATCGTTCTTATTACAACGGGAAGTCAGGGCGAGCCTATGTCTGCACTTACAAGAATGGCGATGAACGACCACAAAAAGGTTAATATCACGCCTATGGACTTCATCATCATTTCAGCAACACCGATTCCCGGTAACGAAAAGCACGTTACAAGAGTTGTAAACGAGCTTATGAAGTCGGGTGCTGTTGTGGTTTACGAAGCTATGTATGACGTTCATGTTTCGGGACACGCATGTCAGGAGGAACTGAAGCTTATTCAGGCGCTTACAAAGCCTAAATTCTTTATTCCTGTACACGGCGAATACAAGCACCTTAAAAAGCATGGTGAGCTTGCATGTGAACTCGGAATGCCAAAGGAAAACGTTATTATCGGTGAGATAGGTAACGTTATTGAGACAGACGGCAATAAGATGAGCATTATTTCACAGGTTCAGGCAGGAAAGGTTCTTGTTGATGGTCTTGGCGTCGGAGACGTCGGCTCCATTGTTCTTCGTGACAGAAACCATCTTGCACAGGACGGTCTTATTATCGTTGTAGTCGGTATTGAAAAGGCGAGCAACACAGTTGTTTCGGGACCTGAAATTATTTCAAGAGGCTTTGTGTATGTAAGGGAATCAGAGGAACTTATTGACAATGCACGTCATCTTCTTGCTTCAACTCTTGCAACATGCTCGATACAGGATTTCAGGGAATGGAACTCAATCAAGACAAAAATGCGTGACGCTTTGTCAGATTATATATATGAAAAAACCAAGCGCAGTCCGATGATTCTTCCTATTATTATGGAGATGTAACAGCGCGTCCGGTTTTCGGAGGTGAAAAATCCGTTGAAAAATAAAACCCCATATGCACTTGTGATTTCGGCTGTACTGCTTGTGGCGACAAGTGTTGCATCGGCGGTTATGCTTTATAAATATGATACAGCTAAATTTGCTGTGATTTCGGCATTGACGGCGATTCTTGCGGTATTTATACTTGTTCAGCTTGTATTCTTTGAGAAAAACTCCCTTAAGTTTATAGCACGGCTTAATGAGTCGGTCGCAACGGCTGAAAATGAAGTACTTTTCAATTTTGATACGCCGTCGGTTATAGTCGATGAAAATTTCAGAGTGCTGTGGTGTAACCGTGAGTTCAGCTCACAGCTTATTGATGAAAATCATGCTTTCGGAACAGAGCTTTACAAGCTCATTGACATTGATATGAAGTCTCTTATGATTGACAGTCAGGTGTCAGTTCAGTTTAAGCAGCGTTCATATAAAGTAAACACAGTTATTGCGCAGAGAAGTGCACAGAGAATTATTTTTCTCACCTTTACTGATGTAACGGAATTTGCTGAGCTTTACAGTAAATACAAGCGTACACGTCCGTCGGTTATGCTTATCGGTATTGATAACTATGAAGATGTTCTTCAGAATTTCAGAGAGAGTGAAAAGGCTCAGGTTGCGGCGGCCATTGAAACGATGCTTGAAGATTTCATGGCACAGACAACGGGCGTTATGAGAAAGCTCAGCAATGACAAATTCATTGCCATTATCGAGGAACAGCATCTGAATACCATTATTCAGTCTAAATTTGAAATACTTGATAAGGCAAGAAGCATAAGCATCGGCGAAAAGTCCAATATAATAACCCTTTCAATAGGCGTCGGCAGAGGCGCGGCAACGCTTGAGGAAAGTGAAAGCTTTGCAAAGCAGGCGTTTGATATGTGTCTTGGCAGAGGTGGTGACCAGGTTGCCGTTAAGACCGAAAACGGCTTTAAGTTTTTTGGCGGAGTTGCAAAGGGTGTCGAGAAAAAATCAAGGGCAAAATCAAGAATTATTTCAAATGCCATTCAGGAACTTGTACATAACAGCGATCATGTTTATGTTATGGGACACAGGTTTGCAGACCTTGACGCAGTCGGAGCAGGTGCGGGTATTGCAGGAGCAATAAGACAGATGGGTGCGAGCGCCTATTATGTTGTTGACCCGCAGAAAAATCTTGCGGGTGAGCTTATAAACAGAATTCATAGCGAGGTTCTCGATATTCTGCTTACTCCTCAGCAGGCGATTGAATCCTTTACGGAAAACAGTCTGCTTATTATTGTAGACACACATAATGCAAGCCTTGTTGAAAGCAAGGAGCTTTACAATATGGCGCATCACAAGGTGGTTATTGACCATCACAGAAAATCGGTTGATTTTATTGATGACGCATTTATATTCTACCATGAGCCGTATTCATCTTCGGCATCAGAAATGGTAACTGAGATTGTGCAGTATTTTAAAAATGTTGATGCAATTCCTCAGGTTTATGCTGAGGCGCTTTTAGCAGGTATCATGCTCGACACCAAAAACTTTGTTATGAAAACAGGTGTGAGAACCTTTGAAGCGGCAGCATATCTCAGAAAAAACGGTGCTGATACTGTTATTGTAAAGGGAATGTTTGCAAGCTCATTTGAAGCATACAAGCGCAAGACTTCTCTTATTGCGTCTGCTGAGATATTTGACCGCTGTGCGGTTGCAGTTGCAGACCCTGAAACTGAGGAAATCAGAATTGTTGCTCCTCAGGCGGCAGATGAACTGCTTGGCATCAAGGGCGTTGATGCTTCGTTTGTTATTTACAGAACGGGTGAAACTGTCAATATTTCGGCAAGGTCGCTTGGTGTTATGAATGTTCAGGTTGTTATGGAAAAACTTGGCGGAGGCGGTCATCAGACAATGGCTGCCGCACAGCTTAAAAATACTACCGAACAGGAAGCAAAGAGAATTCTTATTGAAGCTATAAATCAGGATTAGAAAGGACATAAAAATGAAGGTTATTTTTTTACAGGATGTTAAGGGCTCTGGTAAAAAGGGCGAAATCAAGAATGTTGCAGACGGATATGCAAGAAACTTTCTTATAAACAAGGGACTTGCTGTTGAAGCAACACCTAAGAACATGAATCTGCTTGACGGTCAGAAGGCGTCAGAACAGCACAAAAAGGATGTTGAAAAGCAGAATGCCGAGGATATAAAGGCAAAAATCAATGACCGGAAGATTGTGGCTAAGGCAAAGGCCGGTTCAAACGGCAAGCTTTTCGGTTCTGTTACAACAGGTAACATTGCAGAGCTTATTGAAAAGCAGTTTGGCTGCAAGATTGACAAGAAAAAGGTTTCACTTAAAAATGATATCAAGAATTTCGGTACTTATGAAGCAGAAATCAAGCTTTATGTCGGTGTGACAGCAAAGGTTACAGTTGACGTTGTTGAAGAATAAAAATGTAAAGGCAGTCGCATGCGACTGCCTTATAGTGTTTAACGGAGAATAATAACATGGATTATCCAGATTTTACAGACAAGGAAATGCCCTACAGCCTGGAGGCTGAGCAGACTATTTTAGGTGCAATTTTAATTGACCAGTCTGTTATTTCCAATATACTTGAAAAAATAAAGCCCGAGTGCTTTTATAATGAACAGCACAGGCAGCTTTTCAATATTATGCTCAGAATGTTTACTTCGGGTATTAAGTCTGATATCGTAACAGTACTCAATGAAGCAGTAAGAGAGCATATTTTTGAAACGGCACAGGAGGGACGAAATTATCTTGCGGCGCTCGTTAATATGGTGCCGTCGGTTGAGAACGTTGACAGCTACTGTCAGATTTGTGCTGAAAAATATTATATAAGATGTTTATCCCTTGTTGCAAGAGAGCTTCTGCATGAAATTTCGCTCGGACAGAGTTCGGCACAGGTTCTGCTTGATTCGGCAGAGCAGAAGATTTTTGATATAAGAAAGGGCCGTGATGTTCAGGGACTTGCGCCTATAAGCGATGTTATTTTTGAGTCGTGGGACAGACTCCAGAAGATTTCAGGTCCTGACAAGGACAAGTTTCTCGGTGCAAAAACGGGCTTTACAATGCTTGATACTGTCACAACAGGTCTTAACAAGTCTGACCTTATTATTCTTGCGGCACGTCCTGGTATGGGTAAAACATCGTTTGCGCTTAACATTGCCACAAACGTTGCAAGACGTTCTGATAAGGAAGTTGCTGTATTTTCTCTCGAAATGTCGCGTGAACAGCTTGCAACGAGAATGCTTTCAACAGAGGCACTCGTTGACTCCCATAAGCTCAGAAGTGGTCATTTGTCGGAAGATGACTGGGTAAAGCTTGCAGAAAGTGCAGATGTACTCTGCTCTCTTCCTCTTTATCTGGACGATACGCCGGGTACAAACGTACCGCAGATTAAAGCAAAGCTGAGACGTATGAAAAATCTCGGGCTTATTGTTATTGACTATCTTCAGCTTATGGAATCGACAGTCAAATCCGAAAATCAGGTTCTGAGAATTTCTGAAATCACAAGAAACTTAAAAATTCTCGCCAAGGAAATAGATATTCCTGTTATTCTGCTGTCACAGCTCAACCGAGGCGTTGAAGGCAGACCTGACAAGCGTCCTATGCTCTCAGACCTTCGTGAATCGGGTTCAATTGAGCAGGATGCTGATATTGTTATGTTTCTTTATCGTGATGCATACTATAATAAGGAAAGTACAGAACCGAACATTTCTGAATGTATCGTTGCAAAAAACCGTCATGGTGAAACAGGTACTATAAAGCTTGTCTGGGACGGGCAGTTTACACGCTTTTCAAATGCTGACTTTGATACTCCTGCGGAGGGCTAAGCCTTGACAGAAAAAGTTATAAAAACGATTTTGGAGCACAGGATGCTGTCTGGCGGTGAAAAGGTTACCGTTGCACTTTCAGGCGGTGCAGACAGCGTTTGTCTTTTGCTTATGCTGAAAAGTATAGAGGAAAAATATTCTCTCAGTATTGATGCAATTCATATAAATCATTGCATAAGAGGCGCTGAGGCCGACAGTGATGAGGAGTTTTGCAGGAACCTTTGCGATAGGCTTGGAGTTGCTTTTACAGCAATGCGGATTGATGTTCCGAAGCTTGCGGCAGAGAAAAAGCAGTCGCTTGAAGAAGCGGCAAGGGACGCCAGATACTCTGCTTTTGCAGAGCATACAAGAGGAAAGCTTCTTGCAACGGCACATACAGCGTCCGATAATGCTGAAACGGTTCTTTTTAATTTTGTCAGAGGAACAGGGCTTAAGGGGCTTTGCGGTATTCCGCCTGTAAGGGATAATATAATCCGCCCGCTGATTGCTGTGACAAGGGAAGAGGTTGAAGCTTATCTCGATGACAGGGGACAGGATTTTGTGACTGACTCAACAAACCTTGAAACCGAGTATTCCAGAAATAAAATCAGACATAATATAATTCCTGAAATGCTGAAAATAAACGGTGGTTTTTACAGAACGTTTTCCTCAGAACTGAAAATTTTCAGTGAGGAAAATGAGTTTATACACAATGCGGCAAAAACAGCGTATGAAAAGTGTTATGATAAGGGAGCGCTGTGTGGTCTTGAAAAATATGACGCAGTAATACGCAAGAGATGCATAGCAATGTATCTTAAGGAAAACTCACTTTCTCAGAGCTCTGAAAAAATCAACGCCGTAAATGACATTCTTGAAAGCGGCGGAAAAATAAATATAACCGCAGGGGTTTATGCTGTTTGCAGAAAAAACACTCTCACAATTGTGAAAACTCCGGCTGAATGTGAATGTGTGCCACTATCTGAGGGTGAAAATACTATTTTTTCAGAGAGAGTATTTTTTGCAGAATCAAGGAATGACAATAAAGGAACACTTGATATTGACAAGGTTAAGGGTCAGCTGTGGCTCAGAGGCAGAGTAAACGGCGACAGAATACAGCTTTCGGGTCGTAATTTCACATCATCTGTCAAAAAGCTTTTAAATGAAAATATAAGGGCTGACCTGCGCCCGTTTATACATTTTCTTGCAGACGACGAGGGTCTTGTGTATATTGAGGATATCGGAGCTGCGGACAGAGTGAAAACAGATGATAAAACTGTGAGAAGTCTTTACATCAAAGTTTCACAAAGAAAAAATTGACTTTAATGTAAATTTAAGCTATAATAGAAGTGGCGCATTTGCGCACAGGGTTATTATTTATGATACTTTAAGTACGATAATTGTACAAAAATTCAAAGAAAAAGAAATGGAGTGAGAAGCTATTGTCACCTAAAAGAAACAGAGGTATTGCGGCTTATGTTGCAATAGCTGCAATTCTGATTATTGCGTTCATGTTTGTTTTTCCGAATCTTTTCAGTTCGGGTGAATCAAAAAGCTATTCTGATGTAATCAAGTATTTCGATGAGTATAAGGTTAATTCCTATACACTCGACCTCGGAACAGGCGAGCTTACTTATACACTTAAGGATGATGAGAAAAAGTACAGCTATGAAGTTCCGAATGTAAATGTGTTCCTCGCAGATACTGAGGATTACAGAACTGAATACAACAAAAAGAATGCTGACGCACCGGTAAATCAGGATTATATCAAGATTACTGATAATTCATGGCTTGTCTCAATGATTCCGACAATTCTTATGCTTGTGCTTGGAATTGCGCTGTTTGTTTTCATGATGAAGCAGACTGGCGGCGGCGGAAAGTATAATTCATTCGGCAAGGCAAATATAAAAAATCAGCCAAGCAACGGCAAGAAGGTTACATTCAAGGACGTTGCAGGCGCTGATGAAGAAAAGCATGAGATGGAGGAAATTGTTGACTTCCTCAAAAATCCTAAGAAATACGAGGAAATCGGCGCAAGAATTCCTAAGGGCGTACTGCTTTTAGGCCCTCCTGGTACAGGTAAGACTCTCCTTGCAAAGGCTGTTGCGGGCGAGGCAGGTTGTCCGTTCTTCCCGATTTCGGGTTCAGACTTCGTTGAGATGTTTGTAGGTGTCGGTGCTTCAAGAGTGCGTGACCTTTTTGAACAGGCAAAGAAAAACGCTCCTGCAATTATCTTTATCGACGAAATTGACGCAGTCGGCAGACACAGAGGCGCAGGCTTAGGCGGCGGTCACGACGAACGTGAACAGACTCTCAACCAGCTTCTCGTTGAAATGGACGGCTTTACAGGTAACGAAAGCGTTATTGTCATTGCGGCGACTAACAGACGCGATATCTTAGACCCAGCACTTCTCAGACCGGGTCGTTTCGACAGACAGATTGTTGTAGGTCAGCCTGATATCAAGGGCAGAGAGGAAATTCTGAAGGTACACACAAGAAACAAGCCTTTAGCTCCTGACGTAAACCTCAAAAACATTGCGAAAACTACTGTCGGCTTTACTGGTGCCGACCTTGAAAACCTTGTAAACGAGGCTTCGCTTTTAGCCGCAAGAGCCAACAGAAAGGCTATTACAAAGGAAGATATCGAGGAAGCTACAATCAAGGTTATTGCAGGTCCTGAAAAGAAATCAAGAGTTGTTACAGAGCGTGAAAAGCGCCTTACTTCATATCACGAGGCAGGTCATGCGGTCTGCACATACTATTGTCCTACACAGGATAAGGTACACCAGGTTTCGATTATTCCGAGAGGCATGGCAGGCGGCTTTACAATGTCGCTTCCTGAGCATGACAAGTCTTATGTAAGCAAGACTGAAATGAAGGAAAATATCGTGACACTTCTTGGCGGACGTGTTGCAGAAAAGCTTATTCTTGATGATATTTCAACAGGTGCTTCAAATGATATTGAGCGTGCAACAGCGATTGCAAGAAATATGGTTACGAAGTACGGCTTCAGCGACAAGCTTGGACCT
This sequence comes from uncultured Clostridium sp., assembly GCA_964621265.1. Lineage (GTDB taxonomy): Bacteria > Bacillota > Clostridia > Oscillospirales > Ruminococcaceae > Porcipelethomonas. The sequence continues at coordinate 41,057 of CAZULQ010000007.1, forward strand.
ATCGTTTATGGCAACGACCAGAGTGAAGTATTCCTCGGACGTGATATCGGCAGTTCGAAAAACTATTCAGAAACAGTTGCGGCGGAAATTGACGAAGAAATGCGCAGTATCATTGATGAGGGCTATAAGCGTTCACAGCAGCTTCTTGAAGAGCATATGGACCAGTTACATCTGCTTGCAAAGTATCTCATGAAGTATGAAAAGATTGATGATGCTGACTTTGAAAAGCTTATGAAGGGCGAAATGGACGAAAGCGTATTCGCTGACGACGCGCCTGAGGAAGTAAAGACAGAGACAGAAAATACAGATACTGAATCTGCAACAGAAGAAAGTAATGAATAAACTTAAAAGCCACTTTTGATATTAATGTCAAAAGTGGCTTTTGCTTGTGTTGTTGACTTTATATTATTTGTTTGTTATAATTTTCTTGTTGGGAAATGAGAATTTGGAGGAGGTAAATATAATATGGCAAATTACAGTATTTGTGGAATTGATTGTGATTCTTGCAAATTTAAAACAGAGCAAAATTGTACAGGATGTCATGTGCATAAAGGACGTCCATTTTGGGGTATATGTGATCTTTATGCATGTGCTGCAAGTAAAGATCTTCCTCATTGTGGGAAATGTAGTGATTTTCCATGTCAAAAATTAATAGAGGCACACAAGGGAGAAAACCCTGATGGTAATGGTATTGAAATAGAAAATCTGAGAAAACTGTAAATTCCAACCCAATTTATCACAAAACAACAAACTCCTGAGAAGAAATCAAATCTTCTTCGGAGTTATTTATTACAACTTCATCTATCGGAATTGTTTTTTCTGACATACACCGCTCTTGCCGCTGACGCAAGATAAAGCGAGCCGCAGATGAGTACAAGCCCGTTTTTTTCTTTGGCGTAACTGAGCGCCTTATCTATTGCCACTTCAAGCGGAGCAGTCTCAGCCTTACAGGAAAAATACTCGCTCAGCTTATCGGCAGGCATACAGCCTTCAATATAGCCGTCGGTACAGATGGCGGTATCGAGAATTTCTGAAAGGCGCTTTGTACCGTACTCAATGTCCTTGCCCTTCATCATGCCGCAAACGCCGATAATCGGGCGGTTGATTTTTTCAATAATGCTAATCAGCGAGTCGATACCAGAGGCATTGTGACCGCCGTCGGCAATGACAGGTGGATTTTCGCTGAGCACTTCAATTCTCAGCTTTACTTTGGCTTTTGCAAGACCATTTCTGATATTTTCACAGCTTATGTCATAGCCGCTTTTTCTGAGTATTCTGGCCGCCTCAATCGCCGTTACGGCGTTACAGACCTGGTGATGACCGCACATGCTGACATAATACTCATCGGCTTTATAGGAAAAACGACTGCCGAAAATGTCGAAGGAAAGTGTCACACACATATTCACTTCGGGGATTGTGAGTTCTGAGCCGCATTCCTTTGCATTGTCCTTTACAATACTGATTGTATCGGAGGTGTTGTCAGCTGAAAGCAGTACAGGGCAGTTTTTCTTGATAATACCTGCTTTTTGCTGTGCTATTTCAGAGACAGTGTTCCCGAGAAGTGCTGTGTGGTCAAGTGAAACTGAGGTAATAACCGATACAAGCGGATTTTCGATTATGTTTGTGGCGTCGAGAATACCGCCTATGCCCGTTTCAAGGAAAACGATGTCGCAGTTTTCCTCTTTGAAATATATAAACGCAATTGCAAGGCTTATTTCAAACTGAGAGTAGTTTTCGCCGCTCACAGCGGCTCTGACACGCCCGCAGATTTCATTAAGGCGGCTGTCGGGGATATTTTCGCCGTTGATTCTGATTCTGTCATGGTATACTTCAATAAAAGGGGAGGTGAACTGCCCTGTTTTATAACCTGCGGAAATGAGTATTTCCGACATGTATTCAAGGGTTGAGCCTTTTCCGTTTGTACCTGCTATGTGGACGAATTTCTGACCCTTATGCGGATTGTCAAGACGCTCTAAAAGCCCCGAAATTCTTGAAAGGTCTGTTATTCTGCTGCCTGTGTGGCTGAAACTATTTATAAATTCAACTGCTTGTGACATCGTAATCTCCTGTGTTTTTTCTTTATTATATCACTTTATGCTGCTCTTGTCTATATTGTCACCCGTGTAATGACTCAGAGTTGACAATAAGTATTCCATATGCTATAATATGAGCTGAAAAGGAGATTACAAGATGAGCAAGCATATTACAAAAACAATAAATATGACTCTTTGTGCTCTGTTTACAGCACTTATTGCAGTCGGTGCATTCATAAGAATACCTGTGCCATACATGCCAATTACGCTCCAGACATTCTTTGTTCTGCTTTCGGGAATGTTTCTCGGAGCCAGGTGGGGTGCTGTAAGCGCGGGATTATATATGGTGCTTGGGCTTGTGGGACTGCCCGTTTTTACGGAGGGCGGCGGATTATGGTATGTGTTAAAGCCGGTCTTTGGCTATATCATGGGATTTGTTATCGGTGCTTTTGTGACAGGAAAAATTCTCAAAAGCATGAAAAGTAACACACTCAAAAACAGGTTTCTGGCAGGAATTGCGGGACTTGCTGTGATATATCTGATTGGAATTTTATATGCATGTATGATATCTCATTTTTATCTGGGTATTACTCTGAGTGTCAGAACAATAGTTATATTCTATTTCCTTTTGCTGATTCCTGGAGACATGGTGCTCTGCTTTTTATCAGCATATATTTCGGGAAAGCTTATTCCGGTATTATCAGACAAAAGAAAAATCGTCAGGCCATAATTTCAGCCTGACGATTTTTCATTATACATGAAGAAATTTCTTACTTATTGACGATTTATCCATTGCGTAGCCGAGTGCAAGGAAAATAGCCGCTGAGCCAAGTCCTTGTATGAGATTCGGGATAATAGTGTTTATAAACTGCGCTGTTGGATTTCCGTACAGAATTGCTGCCGCAAGCCAGTAACCGACAATTGTTACAAAGCATGACAATGCTGATGCAATAATTGTTTTCACGGAAAAAAGCTTCTGCTGTCTGCCGATTGCATAAAAGCAGGCGGCATTGAGTGATTTTATAATAAAAGTCGGGATAACGTATATGACATATCCTGTCATAGCGTCCGCCATTGCAGCACCGATTGCGGCTGCGGCAATTCCGTAAGGGAAGGGCAGTACGCATGCCGCAAGGTATATCAGACTGTCACCTACATGAACATATCCGTTTCCGATAGGAATGTGAAAAATAAATGCAGTTGTAATGCATATCATTGCGGCAAAAAGCCCTGTCATAACGATTTTCATGTGTTTGTTTTTACTCATTACTTTTCACTCTCCTGATTTAAGTTTACATAATTATACACCTAAACATAGTTCATGTCAAGAAAAACCAATAGTTTTTTAGACAGGGAATATATAAAAATCAAAAAAGACTTGAAAAGTTGCGAAAAAATTGGTATACTATATAGAGTGGCGTTACTGCCATGTATTTTATATGACAAGGAGGGGACTTTATGGAAATAACAACAGATACACTTCTGAAATTTCTGTTTATGTTTTTGGGTATTTTTGCGATTATATTTGTTGTTACCATCATAACCCCGAAGCTTGCCAAAATAACTGACAGGATTATCGAAAAGCTTTTTAAAAACAGACCCGCAAGGGTGGACGATGATATTTATAAAGTAAAGAGTATTTACGACGGAGATTTAGGTACAAAAAAAGCGGATGAAACCGCTGAAAATATAAATGATAACGGAGATGTGGAAAATGGCAAAGAATAACGGAAAAATGGTTGAAGCAATTACTCCTATGGATGAGGATTTTGCTAAGTGGTATACAGACATTGTAAAAAAAGCAGAGCTTATTGAATATACAAGCGTTAAGGGCTGTATGGTAATCCGCCCTTACGGCTATGCAATCTGGGAAAACATCCAGAGAATATTAGACGGTATGTTCAAGGAAACAGGACACGAAAACGTGTGCATGCCTATGTTCATTCCTGAAAGCCTTCTCCAGAAGGAAAAGGATCACGTTGAAGGCTTTGCACCTGAGGTTGCATGGGTGACTCACGGCGGAAGTGAAAAGCTTGAGGACAGACTCTGTGTTCGTCCTACATCAGAAACACTTTTCTGCGAACACTACTCAAATATTATTCATTCTTACCGTGACCTGCCAAAGCTTTATAACCAGTGGGTAAGCGTTGTAAGATGGGAAAAGACAACACGTCCGTTCCTTCGTTCAAGAGAGTTCCTCTGGCAGGAAGGTCACACAATTCACGCAACTGCTGAAGAGGCTATTGTTGAAACAGAACAGATGCTCAATGTATACGCTGATTTCTGCGAAAATGCACTCGCTATGCCTGTTGTAAAGGGCAGAAAGACAGACAGCGACAAGTTTGCAGGCGCTGAGGCTACATACGCTATTGAAGCTCTTATGCATGACGGTAAGGCACTCCAGGCTGGTACTTCACACTATTTCGGTGACGGCTTTGCAAAGGCTTTTGACATTCAGTATACAGACAAGGAAAACAAGAAGGTTTATCCGCACCAGACAAGCTGGGGTGTTACAACACGTCTTATCGGCGCAATCATCATGACACACGGCGATGATAACGGTCTTGTACTTCCACCAGCTGTTGCACCAATTCAGGTTGTAATCGTTCCTGTTGCTATGCACAAGGAAGGCGTAATCGAAAAGGCAACTGAGCTTTATGAAAAGCTCAAGGCTTGCGGTATCAGAGTTAAGCTTGATGATACTGACAACTCACCTGGCTGGAAGTTTGCTGAATATGAAATGAAGGGTATTCCTGTAAGAATCGAAATCGGTCCTAAGGATATCGAAAACGGACAGTGTGTTGCGGTTACTCGTCACAACAGAGAAAAGACTGTTATTTCTCTTGAAAATAACCTTGAAACATTTGCAGAATCAGTTAAGGCAAAGCTTGATGACGTTCACAAGGGTATCTATCAGAAGGCTCTTGAAAACAGAGAAAAGAAGTCATATGCTTGTAAGGATATGGACGAAATCATCAAGGTGCTCGAAGAAAGGGGCGACGGTTTCGTTAAGGCTATGTGGTGCGGCGATGAAGCCTGCGAGGACATGGTCAAGGAAAAGACAGGCGTTGGCTCACGTTGTATCCCATTTGAGCAGGAGAACATTTCCGATAAGTGCGTATGCTGCGGAAAGCCTGCAAAACAGATGGTTTACTGGGGCAAGGCATATTAATGTAAAACTAATGGGAAGCTTATGGCTTCCCATTAAATATATGGAGGGTTTAATCAATGAGTATGAAAGAAGCTTTTGAAACATTTTTTGAAGAGATGACACAGAATTATCTGAAGAAAAAAGGAGTTCCACCAAAAGCTCCTTGTAATGAAGAAAAATATCCAACAGGATTATTTTTGATGGATACTTTGGATGACAATGGCTACGCTCAGTGGAAACCGAAACTTCAGGAAAATGCAGTTTCTTTTGAGAATATTGAAAAAGAACTTGGATTTACAATTCATCCACAAATAAAAAATTATTTATCAACTTATTGGTTTCTTGCTTTGGATGCAAGATTTCAAACATCTGACAATGAAAAGGTGATTTTAAGACTGAATGGACTCACACCATATAGTGATCTTACTGAACGTATTATATCTAGCTTTGATAATGAACAAACTCATTATCTGTCCGATCACAAGTATTTCTTGATTGGTACTTATTGCATGATAGGCGGTAATGACAGCTATCTTGTTCAAGTAAATAATGATAGTGGTGAAGTAACTGCTGTTGATGTTATGGATAAACGTTCTTTTCACCTTGCCGATTCAATTGAAGAATTATTAATGAATATGAAGGGGATTTGGAGGGTATAATACATAAAAAGGGACTGCTTTTGCAGTCCCTTAAAATTTTATTCTCTGTCGAGTCTTGCGGCCTTAAGCATAATAGCACATTCAAGTCTCTTCTTTTCAAGCTGGCATGAGAACTTGTGAGCATTTCTGATGCCGCCTGCATATGTGTGGTTGTTCGCATTACAGCCGCCGCTGCAATAGAACTTCGCCCAGCACTGCTTGCATTCAGGCTTGTTGTAAATATGTGAAGCCGCGAATTCTTCCTTCATTTCAGTATTGAAAGTACCTTCGTCAAGATTACCCATCTTGAATTCTTCCATACCAACGAACTGGTGACATGGATAGATGTCCGCATCAGGAGTTACTGCAACATAGTCGTTGCCGCAGCCACAGCCTCTGAGACGCTTGATAGCGCAAGGACCCTGGTCAAGGTCAATCATGAAGTGGAAGAAATTGAACTTTCTGCCCTTTGCTTCGTTTTCGAGAATTCTCTCTGCAAGGCGTTCATATTCCTTGAAGATTGCTGAGAGTTCCTTTTCTGTGAGTGAATATGGTTCCTTCGGGTCGCTTACAACAGGTTCAACTGAAATCTGGTCGAAGCCTTCCTCGTAAAGACTGAAAACGTCCTCTGAGAAGTCGAGGTTGTGCTTTGTGAATGTGCCTCTTACATAGTATTCCTTTTCGCCACGCTTTGAAACAAGCTCCTTGAACTTAGGAATAATCTTGTCATAGCTTCCTGTGCCGTCAACACGCTTTCTGATGTTGTCGTGTACGCACTTTCTTCCGTCAATTGAAAGAACAACGTTTGACATTTCCTTGTTGATAAAATCAATCTTGTCATCGTCGAGGAGCATACCGTTTGTTGTGATTGTGAAACGGAATTTCTTGCCGTATTCAGCTTCTCTTGACCTTGCATACTCAACAATCTGCTTTACAACGTCAAAGTTCATAAGCGGTTCACCGCCGAAGAAGTCAAGCTCTAAGTTTTCTCTGTCAGCTGACTTTTCAAGCAGGAAGTCAATTGCCTTTTTACCTGTTTCAAGTGTCATGAGCTTTCTGCCCTTGCCGAAGTCACCTGTTGCAGCAAAGCAGTAGTCACATCTGAGGTTGCAGTCGTGCGCAATATTCAGACACATTGCCTTGATTGGTGAAGAAATTGAGTATTTCGCAAACTTTTCGTAAGTATCCTCAGAGAAAAGAATCTTGTCGTTGTAAAGTTCAACGATTTCTTCGTAGCATGACTTGATTTCGTCCTCAGGATAAAATCTTGAAAGCTTTTCAAGTACCTTTTCAGGACAGGCTGCATCGAATGGAGGCTCAACGTTGTCAAGAAGGTCGTATGTGATGTCGTCAACGATGTGAACACCACCGCTGTTTGTATCAAGTACTATGTTATATCCGTTTAATTTATATTTATGTATCATTTTTTAAACTCCTTATGAAAAACTTAAAAGGGACACTCAGAAAAATGTCCCTTTTAATAACCAAACCAAATAATTATCTTTCACACTTCTGGTTTGCAACTGTGCATGAAGTCTTACAAGCTGACTGGCATGAAGCCTGGCACTTGCCGCAGCCGCCCTTCTTTGCAGTTTCCTTAAGATTTGCCTTATTGATAGTTTTAATGTGCTTCATAGAAACCTCCAAAAAAATCTTCAAAATTAATATGTGATTATTATACCACATCTTCAAGCTTTTTTCAATAGCTTTTTTCCAAAAACATTCACAAATATTTCATGAAATTCTTTTTTTCTGCATAAAACAATTAATCAGATGTAAAAGGCGGATTCTTTATAACGGTATTTACTCCGATTACACCGCCTGTTGCTCCTGAAATGCAAAGTAGCGGCAGATAAAGAATAAATTTAATCGGCGGAAATGCGCCAAGATAGAAAATACCGTATAAAAACAGCAGTGCATAAAGTATAACTCCACATTTTGCGCCGTTTATTATACCCTTATGGCGATGCGCCTTACCATAAAGATACCCCGAAAGCATACTCCCGCCGCTAAGAGTAAGGTATAAAAGTACAGATACAGCAACATCGGGAATATCAGTTTTTGACCTTGCATACGCAAAAAGGAGTATCATAAAAATTATCAGCACCACTGCACAGCCCGTTGAGAAAACTATATTGTAATACTTCGACTTTCTCAGTCTGTATCTGTTTCGTTTCATCAGCTTCCACCGCCATAATTTTTGTTTATTGCCTCTGAAAGGCTTTTTAGTTCCGTTTCAATGGTATCTGAAAAAGTCGAGCCAAAGCTGTAAACTGCAACACCGAGATTGTTTTCAGCGGCATACTCAGCCTGTCTTGCCGTTATATTTTTATCCTCAATCCATTCGTTTTTGCCCGTACCTGCCCATTTGTCCTCCTGTCCGATTTTATATGTACAAAGTCCCGCAACAAGCTTTACTTTGCTGTCACCTGTAAGCTCAATCCAGTCGGAAACCGTTTTTTCAAACGGACAGTTTTCATTTCTGAAGCCGTAATAAATCTGTGGGATAATGTAGTCACAAAGTCCGTCATCTGCCCATTTTTCCACGTCTGCATACTGTGTGTTTATGTTTGAGCTGATATTTCCCTGTGGACTTATTCCAAAAACAAGCTTATCATTCACGCTCTTTATTGCCGTATTTATTTCTTCAACCATGAGGTTTATGTTCTCTCTGCGCCATTGCGCAAGATTATTGCTGTCGGACGCTGAAAAGGCTGATTCATCAAAGCTTTCCTCTGTTGTGGGGTAGAAATAATCATCAATATGGAAGCCGTCGACTGCATAATTCCTTGCAATTTCGGCAAAGCCGTCTGAAATAAGTGTCCTCACTTCAGAGTAGGCAGGATTCAGGTAATAATATTCTCCGACTCTGACAATATAACTTCCGTTTTTCTCGTTGTAGCATTTTTTTATAAGCCATTTATCTTTAAGTTTATTCATGTTTTCTTCCGTCTGACAACGTAGCGGATTTATCCATGCATGCACCGAAAGTCCGAGTTCATGGGCTTTGTCACACATGATTTCAAGTGAGTCATAGTCAGATGAAGCCTCAGCGCTTTTCGGAAAAAGTTCTGATTTGTAATAGCATTCCCCGAACGCTCTCACATGAATATATAATGTGTTTACACCCATATCCTTTGCTTTTCTGAAAGCAGTTTCAACACTGTCTGTAAAATCATTCTTAGATTTTCCTGAGAGTATATTTTTGTAATCCATATATGTAAACCACATACCAACCTGTTTTTCAAAGTTTACAGGTTTATAGTTATTATCAGTGCTGTCATTTTGGGGTATCCCGAGCTGTTCAAATGTCTGTTCATTCAGAGAAAGCGAGTTATCGGGAAGCTTTGCAGGCTCTACTGATATTTCACAGCCACATAACGCACAGGCAATTAAAAGTACAAGAATTACAGTCGGTTTTTTCATGTTAACATGTCCTTTGTTTTTGTATATGTATATGAGTCGGAGGGGGAGAATATGCATAAAGGAATCTGATATCTGCTCAATACAAAAGGGACTGTTATTACAGCCCCTTAAGATATATTTTACCAGTTAAAGCGTCTTACACCGTTCTGATTTGTTTCGTTCTTGATTTTGCTCCATGTATAGCGCATAAACCAGCCATCGAAATCTGTGATTTCAGAAGATGAACCAGCCATCATGATTGAAGTACCTCCGCCTGGGAATCCTCCCGGTGGGAAGCCGTCTGAAGCACCCTCACCGCCGTAGAAGTCTGTAAAGCCAAAGCCGTGACCTACTTCATGAATCTGTACATGCTTGCTGTGAGTTCCCTCTGCCATACCTATATAGTAGGTATCGCCGAGTCTCTGACCCCAGTCGCCGCCGCAGCCACCGTATTCAGGGAAGCCCTGCGTTGCCCAGAGATACTGGTCAAAGCGCTTGTCGAGTCCGCCCGGATATTCATAGCTTTCATCCCAGAAATGGTCAAATCTTGAAAGCTCTGTCGGTGCATTTGCCATAACAGTCGGGATTTCACTGCTTTCGCCAGGCTGAATTACATATTCTGTTGTATCTGTATATACAACCTCATCAGGCTGAAGGTCAAGTAACAGTGATGGGTCAGTTACAGCCCAGCCGACAATTTTTACATCAACGTGCTGATAAGGCCAGTCTTCGTAACCTACGAGCCAGTCTGTCCACTGATTGATACAATCATCGAGTGCAGCTTCAAGCTTCTGTCTCTGCTGGAGTGTGATTGTTTTTGTTGAATGCCAGCGAACGACATAATTGAGCGTACCCTTGCCGTCTACAATCTGGTCAAAGATATTATTCCAGCGGTATGAGCTTGAACCCATTGAATTTTCCGCAGAAACACGATTCTGCCAGATCCAGTCTGCCGCAGACTGATATTCAGCAGGCATATCGTCCAATGTCATCTGAAGCGCCGTTGTTGTAGTTGTTTCAGGCACTTCATTTACAGTAGTTGTAGTAGTGGTTGTTGTTGTAACAGGGATAGCAGTTGTAACAATTGGAGTAGTTGAACTGCTTCCTGTTGTGTAATAGCAGGTTATTGAAAGGACTGTGATAGGTTCGTTGCCCCACCAGTAACCGAACTGGAAAATGCCACCGTCATACTGAATGTCATTCTGAATTGCTGACACATCAAATTTATAGATTCCGGAAACAGCTGTACCTTCAAGGTCAAGCCAGTTATCCTCATTATTTGTAACAGATATTCCGCCACCATAAACAATATCAGCAGTTGAATCAACTTCAACTATGATTGTATTCGCCTTAGCACCTGTTGGTATAAGGTCTGAAAGTGCAACCTGTACTAAATTCTTTGTATCATCAGAACTATCAAGCTCCTTGTTGAGTGTTACAACTATTCTTCCATCTTCATCAGGTAGTGCGGCAGTTGTTGAAGTTGTAGTGGTGGTTGTTGTAACAGGGATTGCAGTTGTAGTTGATGTAGTTACAGGCTCTGTCGGAGCTTCTGTTGTCGGTTCTGTTTCCGGCTCAGTTGGTGGTTCTGTCGGATCCTCAGTTTCAGAATAGATACCCTTCCATTCACATTCTCCGAGAACACATCTTCTCAGCAAAACTGCGTCAAAAACATCAATGCGTCCGTCCTCGTTGACATCGGCATTCTGCATGTTCGGGTCTGTTGAAAGTCCGTCAAGACCTGTTACAAGACTTTTCTGAAGCAGAACTGCGTCCGCAACGGAGATGGTTGAGTCAAAGTTTACATCACCCAAATAGCCAAGAAGCTGTTTTTCAGCTGTAACCGTGCTAAAAAGTGATGTTGCGGCAATAACGCCCGAAAGCATTGCCGAAATAAACTTTTTAAAATGCATAAAAATTCCTCCTCATTAATTTCTCTTAATTTACCTTAATATACCTATATAATACATATTAGCATAATAATGCAAAATAATCAACTATTATCCAAAAATGCAACATTATTTCCTCTCTTTTGCACAAACAAAAAGCACTTTCCTTATGGAAAGTGCTTTTATAGTTTGAGTTGAAATTATTTATTCAGCTGCTGAATTTACATATTCAATATCATAAACTGTGAAAGGAACACCCTCTCCAGTTTCGCTGTTACCGCCATAGTAGTAGAGAATCTGAAGTGTTGTTATTTTTGTTGTGTCAATTTCGCTGAAGTCAACTTCAAATTTCATTGTGCCTTTGCCATCAAATTCTCCTTCAACAAGCTTATCGCCGGCTGCGTTGAATGCCTGTACTGCACCGCCGTACCACTCTGTTTCACCAGGATTTACAGAGAATACTAATGTATCAAAATCCTTTTCTTCAAGTGTAACTTTATATGGAAGTGTTTCACCCTCAGGAAGTTTTGCAGTAGGGTCAATTGCTTCACCGTCGATTGTTATAAGAAGATTTGTGATTGCAATATCAGTTTCTTCAGGCCAGAATATCATGAACTGCATGTGCTTGATAGCTGTTACGTCGAGATCCTCAACAGTTGTGAAATCAATTACAACATCATTGCTTTCCTCGTTATTGAATGCAATCTGTCCGATTGATTCCCATTCGCTGTTATATACCTGAACGGCACCGTTGCATGAATCTTCGCTGTTGATTGTGAATGAAACGCCTTCGATACTGCCTGAAAGATCGTTAATCATACAAAATTCTTTTGAATTAATGATGATTGCTGTTGTAGTTTCAACTGCTTCTGTTGTAGTTACTACGTCTGTAACTGTTGTTGTAACTGCAACTGTTGTTTTATCAGTCTCAGTTGTTGTTGCGATAACTGTTGTAGGAACTTCAACTACTGTTGTGACAACAGGACCTGTTGTTGTTGGCTGTATTGTAGGTTCAACTACATTGAATGTAATTGAGCAGCTACCTTCTCCAGGGAATGAAATCGTAACCTTTGCTGTTCCGACGGAAACGCCTTTGATGCTGAAATCAGCAGGACTGAATCCATAGCTTAATGAAACGCAGTCCGAATCAATTTTTTCACTCCATGAACGAACGGTATAATCATAACCGCTGATATATACTCTTACAGTTTCTCCGACTTCAATTTCAGTATCACTGCATGAAAGAGAATATGGACAGCTGACTGTTGTAGTTGTTTCAGTTGTTGTAACTTCAGCAACAGTTGTTGTCTTTGCTGTTGTTGTAGTTGTTTCTGTAACTGCTGTTGTTTCAGGAGCCTTAGTTGTTGTAACAGCCTCTGTCGGGTCTGTTTCAGCCTCAGTTGCAGGTTCTGTTGTTTCTGCTTCTGTTACAGGCTCAGTTGTTGGCTCAGTAGGTTCTGTTTCTTTTTCAACAAGCTCAGGCAATCTTTCGCCTAAAACTGTTCTTCCTAAAAGAATCTGGTCAAAAACTGAAAGTACGCCATCTCTTGTCATGTCGGCAATAAATGCTTCTTCTTCTGTAAGCTCACCCTGACCTGTAAGGTAGTTTGAAAGCATTACATAGTCAGCAACTGTTATGTTGTCATCTTTGTTGATATCGCCCATCTTATCACCAACAATTGGTTCTGTGAGAGCAGATACGCCCATAGCGCCGAAGGTTGACATAAGAGTTGTTGCCGCAGCGAGAACCGCTGCAATCTTTTTCTTAATTTCCATTGGTAATCTCTCCTTTACATAAATAAAACTATTTTGTGGGTTTCGAAAGATAAGCGTACAGACACACTTATCTATATTATTAATTTTACCACTTGTCCCTTTGAATGTCAACAAATATCGGGTGTTTTTTCGGTTTCAGAAATAAAAAAAGTCCGCCTTTTAAAGCGGACTTTTTGTGAGGTTTGTCTTATCTGTTGTTATTGTTGTTCTTGCTGTTCTGTGAGTTGTTATTGTTGTTCTGTGAATTATTGTTCTTGCTGTTCTGTAAGTTATTCTGGTTGTTCTGATTATTCTGCTGACTGCTTCTCTGGTTATTCATAGCAAACTCCATATACCGCAAATGTCACACAATCAGAAAATTGCATAAGATTTACGGTTCCGTCTTTGTTTCAGCTGACGGACGCTGTATTCAAACGGTTTTAAACCGTATGAATATTATAACCCCATTTCAGAAAATAATACAGGAATCAGGCTTTGGAATTTGTTTTGCTCATGAATTTTTCGCCGAAAACGACAAAGCGCTTGTGTACACCGCTTCCGATTTCGCCTGCTTCGTCCTTTGCTGTTACTCTGAATGTGATTTCTCTGCCGTTTACTTCTGTTACCTCAGCGTATGCAGAAACCTTCATTTTAAGCGGAGTTGCTGATGTATGTGCGATATCAAGCTTAGTGCCGACTGTTGTCTCGTCATTTTCCATGCAGTTCGCAACGGCCGCAGCAGCGGCTTTTTCCATAAGTGCAACCATCATAGGAGTTGCAAAAACCTCAAGAGAACCACTCCCTACTGTTTTTGCAATATTTTCCATATTGACTGTTATTTCCTGGGTTGAGTTCATTCCGACTTTGATTTCTTTCATTTTCATTCTCCTTAAGTTTTTTATAAATTATAACACATCTGAAGTTTTTCTTCAACTCCCTTTGACTTTTTTTAGAAATGTGCTATTATAAATAGTATAAAACCAAAGGAGAATTTATATGAAAAAAGCCGCAGTTATCACAGGAGCATCAAGGGGAATCGGAAAAGCTATAGCCTATGCTCTTGCAAATGACGGATACATACCTGTCATAAATTATAATAAAAGCCGTGAGGCGGCGGAAAAAATTGCCGCAGAAACAGGCGGAATAGCAGTCTGTGCAGATGTTTCAGACAGAAATGCCGTGAGCGATATGATTGAAACGGCAAGGAAAAAATTCGGTGGAATAGATGTGCTTGTAAACAATGCGGGAATATCCGTGACAGGTCTTTTTACGGACATTTCTTCCGAAGCTGAGGAGCAGATAATTGACACTAACATAAGGGGAGTTTTCAACTGTACAAAAGCAGTACTTCCACACATGATAAGCCGTAAATACGGCAGAATTATAAACATTTCATCAATGTGGGGGGAGGTCGGCGCTTCCTGTGAGGTGCATTATTCCGCAACAAAGGCGGCAGTAATCGGTTTTACAAAGGCACTTGCAAAGGAAGTCGGGCTGTCGTGGATTACTGTCAACTGTATAACTCCGGGCGTTATAATGACAGACATGAATGCTGAATACAGCGAGGAAGAGCTGAATATCCTTAAAGAAGAAACTCCTCTCGGAAAGCTTGGAACGCCTGAGGACATAGCGTCGGCAGTATCGTTTTTGGCATCAGAAAAGGCGTCGTTTATAACGGGACAGATACTTGGCGTTAACGGCGGATTTGTTATTTGAAATACTAATTTTTTGTCAATTTTCATATTGTTAAACTTGCTAAAAAGTATGACCGCCAAATTGTAAACTTTATATAAAGAGTAGAACTCCTTGAAAAGTAGGTGAAATTTGAAAAAATCTTATTGAAGTTTGTTTTTCGTTGTGCTATATTATGTGTAATGAATAATGTAAATACATAGTGTATTTTCTGTATGCATATTAACAGGCATGCAGAATGGTGAGGGGTTCCTATGAAAGAGAAATTTACTGCATTTAAGGAAAAGTTTTTTGGTCCTGATACAAAGATAGGCCGATTCAACAAGAAAAGAAGTGAAAACACAACAAAGTATAAGATGACTAATCTTATACTGACAATTCTTTTTCCGCTTTTCATCGTTGCAATGGCAGAAATAAATCAGATGAAGTCACCGTCAAAGTTTATACTTTTTGTTATCGACAGACCAACGGTTGTATTGTTTAACGTCGTGATAGCATCGCTTATTTTTTATGGCTTCAGGCTTCTTTTCAAAAAAGGCTGGATTGCCGTTTTTCTGCAGTCGTTTATTTATATGGCGCTCAGTATTTCAGAGCTTTTCAAGTTCAATACAAACGGAAACCATCTTATTATGACAGACATGAAGCTTGTTAAAAGTGTAAAGAGTCTGACATCTTTTGCATATATTAAAATAACGCCTGAGCTTATTGCTTATGTTCTTATCGTTGTGGCTTATGCCGCAGCTGTATTCTGGTTCAATCCAAAGCTCAAGCTCAAGCTTGTAAAGCGAGTTGTACCTGCGTTTGCATGTATCGGAGCATGTATATCAATCGTTACAGTTCCTGCAATTTCAAATCCAGTATATTCATTCTTTGATGTTGATACAACTGTTGCGGAAAATGATTTTATGCTCAATGAAAAGTATGACAGAAACAGCTTCCTTGCGTTCTTCTGTCAGACTGCTTCTGAAAATCTCGCAAAGGACCTTGTGATTCCTGAAAATTATAACGACGACTCAATTCAGGCTATGATGAATGTTGAAGCAGATGAAAATGATGACAAGTCATTTGAAAATGCAAAGCCTAACGTTATTGTTGTTATGTCTGAATCATTTGCGGATTTCAGACGCTTTGAAGGACAGTTTGATACTGAAATCGGCGACACATATCAGTGCTATGACAATGTTGCAAATCAGGGCTACAGAGGAACAACAATCGTTCCTACATATGCAAGCTGGACAGTAAGAACTGAATTTGAACTTAATTTCGGTCTCCCTGTAAGGTCACTTGACGACCCTAATATGCCTCAGCGTATGCTTCTTGAAAGAGAACAGCCTACTGTTGCGCAGTATTATAAAAACTGGGGCTATGAAACAGCGTATATCCATCCGTTCCTCAGCAGCTTCTACAGCCGTGAAAGACTTTACTCATATTTCGGCTTTGACAAAATGATTTTTGATGAGGACTTCACAGTTCCTGTTAACTACTACGGAACATATATTGAAGATAAGACAGTATTCAATCAGATTGAAAAGCTTATCAGCGAAACTGATGAACCACTTTTCTGCCATACAACAACAATGCAGAATCATCAGCCATATAACATGGGTGAAGACCCTGAAGATGAAATGGGCAACTATTTTGCATGGATTGAAAAGACAGGACAGGATTTCGAGCAGTTTATCAATAATTTAAGTGAGATTGATGAACCAACTCTTGTATTTATGGTTGGCGACCACTATCCATCACTCAGAGGCGAAAACAGCGTTTATGAACAGCTTGGAATAAATGGTGAAAACTGCGACGTTCTTTTTGAACAGCCTTACATTTTATGGAGCAACTACGGACTCGATTTCAGTTCAGTTCCTGAGGAAAAGTTTTCAGTATTCTATACTCCGTATGTAATCATGGACTTGATCGATGCTCCTAAGGACGAATTTATTCAGACTATGGAAACAAAAATGGAATCACTTCCTGTTTACTCGACAAGTTATGATTCATCAGTCGGAAGAGATGACGAGCTCGATATGCTGACATATGACAGAGTGCTTGGCGACATTCTTTCGCCGAATCCGATTCCGGAGGAGCTTTATGTTCCTGCAGAAGAGGTTGAAGATTAAAAAAGTTAAAGGGACGTTCGTGGCAAAGCAGGACGTCCTTTTGTTTAAATTTTAAGGAGAGGGCTATGGAACAGAAAAAACTGGACAGAATTAATTTTCTTGCAAGAAAATCACGTGAAACTGAACTTACACCTGAGGAAAAAGCGGAACAGACAGAGCTTCGTAATGAATATCGCAGAAGCGTTGTAGGAAATCTTGAGGCACAGCTGAAAAACACCTATATCGTTCAGCCTGACGGTACAAAAACAAAAGTACAGAAAAAAGGAGAATGAATATGTCTGAAAATGGAATGAACAACACTAATCAGAACGAGACAGAAGTATTGAACACAAGAGCGGTTTTTGACCATGATGAGGATGATAATACAACATTAAAGGGTACTTCGGGAATCAGAATAGCACTTCATGCAGTTGTAATAGTAATTCTCCTTCTGGGAATACTGGGAATTGTGTCAAAGAAAATTACTATTCCTGTGGGCGCAGGACTTTTGATTCTTACATCATGCTGGAATGCTGTTGCGTATATTAAGGACGGAAGAAAAAAGCAGGGTATTTTTACTATTGTAATATGTGCAATCCTTGCGGTTATGCTGGCAGTTTATTTTTTACTTCAGTCTGATCTGATTAAATAAGAAACCCGGATTGTGAAATGATATTAAAGGAGACGTGAAAATTGCCGTCTCCTTTTGCTATTTTCTGTAAAATTGACAGTACAAAATTTATTTGTCTGAAGTGTGCAAAAGTCTGGTGAAGTTTTGTGATGGGTGCACAAAATTTCAGAAAATTTAAAAAAACTATTTGCTTTTTTGTTGATATATAGTATAATGTACTTATAGTCATTTTAGGTGGATTTTATTATGTAACCTATGTTGCATATCCCCTGAGATGTTATGGTTACAGAAAAGATATGATTGGAGTTTGGTATGAGCAAACCTATTAATATTGCGGTAATAGTTGCGGGAATTGATGAAGAATATCAGAATGAAATTCTCACAGGTATTCAGGATTATGCTGCCGGGCATGATGTTAATTTCAGCTACTTTATTGCATTTGGTGGTATTATAAAAAACAAAAACCATGATATTGGTGAATTTAACATATATAACCTTGTGAATTTCGACAAGTTTGACGGAGCAATTCTCCTTACAAATACCGTTTCCTCACCGAAGATTACAGAGGAACTTACTGAACGTATAAACAAGGCCGGCATACCGGCTGCATGTATCGACAATGACCTTAGTAATTTCTACTGTACAGGTATTGACAACTTTAATGCTATGGCGGAAATGGTTGAGCATATTGTTGATATTCACGGTGTGAGACGCATAAACTATATTTCAGGTCCTGATGATAACCCTGAAAGTATACAGCGACTCAAGGCTTATAAGAGTGTGCTTGAAAAGTACAACATTCCTATCGAGGAAAAGCGTATTTACCATGGCTTTTTCAGAGGACAGGATGCACGTGCTGCTATAAATGAATTCCTGCGTTCAGATATGGAATTCCCAGAAGCAATTATATGTGCCAATGACGTTATGGCGCTTTCTGCAATTATTGAGCTTGAAAAGGAAGGCAAGAAGGTTCCTGATGATGTTATCGTAACAGGTTTTGATAACATTTATTCTGCAAGACATTATTATCCTTCGGTTACATCTGTAAAAAGACCGCTCAGACTTTCGGGCTATACCGCTGCGCAGAAGGTTACAAGACATATCAAGGGTGAAAAATCAGAAAGAATTGAAATTCTTGATACTGAATGTGTTTTCTCTGACAGCTGTGGCTGTAAGAGTGCGAGTGCTGACGATGATACAATCGAGTTCAAGAAGTCACTGTATAATTCAATAGAAGCCTATAATATAGGCGTACCTATTATTAACAGAATGCAGTCATCTCTTCAGGAATGCGTAACAATTGAAGAATGCGCTGAATCACTCAGACCATTCGTTGCGGAAATCAACTGTGAAAAGTTTGTGCTTTGTCTTTGTGAAGACTGGCTCAGCGGCTTTAATGATTATGAAAGAAATTACAGCGAAGATGAAGAGGATGAATGCCTCTATACTGTTGAAGGCTATACAGAAAAAATGAACGTCGTTATTGACTATGAAAACGGCGAGTTCAAGGAAAAATCAACATTTAATTCAAAGGAAATGCTTCCTGATATTTATAATAACACAAACAAGAGTAACCATTATTTCTTTGTTCCTGTTCATTTCCGTGAAAGATGTCTGGGATACTGTGTAATCAAGAACAGTATGTATCCGCTTGAAAGTGGTCTTTTCCAGACATGGATTATGAATATCAGTACGGCAATTGAAAATATCAGAAAGATTGCCTGTCTTGACCATATGGTAAATGAACTTGACAAGCTGTCAATTATCGACCCGCTTTGTCAGATTTACAACAGAAACGGCTTTAACAAGAACGCAAGGGCTGTCTATAAGACATGCGTTGCTGAAAACCGTGAGGTTATGGTTATGTTTATCGACATGGATGGTCTTAAGTATATCAATGACCGTTTTGGACATAATGATGGTGACTTTGCGCTTCAGCAGATTTCAATTGCAATAAAGAACGCCTGTGACCGCAATCAGATATTTGCAAGATACGGCGGCGACGAATTTATTGTCTTTGCTGACCGTCATACTCCTGAGGATGCTCAGAAGCTTATTGATAAGGTGTATCACCAGCTTAAGAAGTTCAATCGTTTTTCTGATAAGCCTTATGCAATCGATGCGAGTATCGGTTATATTATAACCAAGGTTGATGAGCATATGTCGCTCAACAAGGTTATTTCAATGGCTGACCAGACAATGTATGAAAACAAGAAGCGCAGAAAGGAAGAAAGAATTTCTGCTGGTCTTGAAAGCTTTATAAGATAATATTACAGGACGGTTTTTACCGTCCTGTTTTTGTTGCATATTAACCTAAAACAGGCTCTTTTATTTGTGAATATCTAATATTTATTATGCGTATATCTTGAAATTTTATTCATAATATGCTACAATAAAAAGGTGGATTTTTTTACTATCAGGAGGGAAATATATGAAAATTATGAAAAAACTTTCTGCGGCGGCTTTAAGCTGTGTTATGGCTTTTTCAGGCGTTGCAGGCGGGTTGATTCCGTCATCAGCTGTTACGGCAGAGGAGAGCGTTGAAATCAACTTCGCAAAGGCACTCCAGTACTCAATGTATATGTACGACGCAAATATGTGCGGTACTGATGTAGGCGAAAACAGCGAATACACATGGAGAGGCGACTGTCATACATACGATGCGGCAGTTCCGCTTGACTCAGTTCACACAAATCTGTCTGAAAGCTTTATTTCACAGCACAAGGATGTTCTTGACCCGGATGGCGACGGCTGTGTTGACGTTTCAGGCGGTTTCCACGACGCCGGTGACCATGTTAAGTTCGGTATGCCTGAAAACTATGCTGCATCAGCTGTAGCATGGGGCTATTATGAATTCCGTGATTCCTATGTCGACCTAGGACTTCAGAAGCATATTGAAACAATTCTCCGCTATTTCAGCGATTATCTTATGAGATGTACATTCCTTGACGAGGACGGTAACCTTGTTGCTCATTGCTATCAGGTAGGCGATGGTGACATTGACCATGCATACTGGAATGCACCTGAAATTGACGATATGGACAGACCTGTGTTCTTCCTGACACCTGGCAAGCCACAGACTGACTATGTGGCATCAGCGGCGGCGTCACTTGCTATAAACTATTTAAACTTCAAGGACACAGACGCAGAGTATGCGCAGAAGTGTCTTGACTATTCACTTGCACTCTTCAATTTTGCAAAGACACAGCCAAAGGAACTCAGTGACAATGGCGATGGCCCTAAGGCTTATTACAACTCCTCAAAGTGGGAGGATGACTACTGCTGGGCTGCGGCATGGCTCTATAAAATAACAGAGGATTACTCATATCTTGAAGAAATATTCCCATATTATGACTACTATGCAGCACCTTGTTATGTATTCTGCTGGAATGATATGTGGTGCGGCGTACAGTGTATCTTAGGTGAAATTTCAACAGAGCAGTATCCGAACTTTATTGAGGATTTCAAGGTTGCGGCAGGCAAGAGCCCTTATGAAGAAATGGACTGCTGGGCATCTGTTGGCGAGGCAATTGAAAAATATATGTCGGGCGGTGTCGGAACGGTAACTCCTGCAGGCTATTTCTGGCTTAACACATGGGGTAGTGCACGTTACAACACAGCGGCACAGCTTTGTGCACTTGTTTACGATAAGTACAACAATAACGGCAAGCCTGGCGAATACAGCGAATGGGCAAAGGGACAGATGGAATACCTCATGGGTGATAACCCTATGAACCGTGCATATATCGTTGGCTACAGCGATAATGCTGCCAAGTTCCCACACCACAGAGCTGCTTCAGGTCTTACAAAGTGTGAGGACCTTGATGAACACCGTTATGTACTTTATGGTGCACTTGTAGGCGGCCCTGACGCTGATGACAAGCATATTGACGTTACTGCTGACTGGATTTACAACGAAGTTACAATCGACTACAATGCGGCATTTGTAGGCGCATGTGCAGGTCTTTATGAATACTTCGGCACAGAGGATATGCAGATTACTCCTGATTTCCCACCTGCTGTTTCAACTGAAAACGGTGGCGGCGGAAACGACTTTTGGGTTGACGCTTATGCAGTTGATGATATTCAGACAAGCGGTGCAGGTGTTACAAAGCTTGCAATCCAGATGAGAACAGACTCAACTGAGCCTAAGACAGACCTTTCAATGCGTTATTACTTCAGCATTGACGAGTTTTCTGACAAGGCAAACATCAGTCTTGTTGAAGGCAAGGAGCTTTATGACCAGGCCTCTGTTGAAGCGGGTGCAGACGGCGTAATTTCAGGACCTTATCAGTATGATGCATCATTTGACCCGAATATTTACTATGTTGAGGTTGAATGGGACGGTTATAAGGTTGCAAACTCAAACAAGAAGTATCAGTTTACAGTCGGATTCTACTGGGGCGATACATGGGACCCGACAAACGACTGGAGCTATCAGGGTATTACAAAGTGTATTGACACATATCAGGACGGAAGCGAAACAAGAACAGATTATATCTGTGTTTATTCAGACGGCGTTCTCGTAGGCGGTATTGAGCCTGACGGTACAACAGCTGATATTGAAGAACCGACAACAGAGCCTATCGAACCGACAGAGCCTGAGACAGATCCAACAGAGCCAACAGAGCCAACAGAACCAACAGAACCAGATACAGAACCTACTGAGCCTGTAACTACAACTGTTTCAACAGCACCGATTGACCCATCAGAATCTACTTCTACATCAACAACACCGGTTGTTGAAGGACCGACAGCAAACACAGATTCTAATGCTGTTGCAAATGCAATGTGGGGAGATGTTAACGCAGACGGTGCGATTGACGTTGCGGATATCGTAGCGCTTAATATGTTCCTGCTGAATCCATCTGAAACTGAGATGACTGCAGAGGGACTTGTAAATGCAAACTGTAATTTTGATGATTATATTGACTCAACAGACAGCACACTTATTATGAGTTATGTTGGTATGCTTGTTGAATACAGTAAGCTTGGAGCGTAAATAAATTTCAGAGGAGTGTTTTGAACACTCCTCTTTTTGTTTTCGTTATAAAAAAGTCCCTGCACTTAAAAAAGTGCAGGGAAAAAATTCCAGGTTGTTTTAAATGAAATAAACCGCCTTGCCGTCATATGGCGAATAAAACCAAGCTATAAAGCCAGGTGGGTATCCTCCTGACAGTCTCACGCTCCCTTCGTCCGTCAAAGACGGGAGGTCTGCAATCCTCAGTCAGAGAATCGGATTCCCTTTAAATGAGTGTTGGATTATAAAAACCATATTGACACGCACAAGGCAGAATATTAATTTCTGTTATTATTATAACACCATATTTGTAAAAAATCAATAGTTTTTTGAAATTTTGTATGATTTTTTAGTGACAGCAGCCACAGCCGTCATCGTGTGAGCAGTCGCAGTCATCATCATGACAGCAATCACATTCATCGTCATCAGCGAAAATACGCTGCATGAAGATTTCGCCGACACGGTCAAGTTCTTCTTCGTCTTCGATTGAAACGAGCATTCCGTCAGCTTCATTCTTATCCTGGCGAAGGATTACAAAGAAGCCCTCTTCGTCCTCATCTTCATTTTCTGTGTAAGGAATGAGTGCGTAAAAGATTGCATCTTCTTCTTCATAAACGTCTACGAGCTCGAAGGATTCCTTGTTGCCGTTTTCATCTTCAAGTTCAAATAATTCCGGCTGGTATTCTTTCATATCTGACATAATATATTCTCCAATTCATATTATTATTTTTGACCTGATAAAATAAATTATACTACAAAATCAAAATAAAGTCAATAGTCAGAATGATTAAACAAATTCAATATATTTGTGCAACATTTTGGAAGAAAAGTGTTGACAATGCCGAAAAGATGTGGTATTATATATACAATGAAAGAAACAAAAACACAATGATAAATAACCAAAGAGTGCTTGAAAGGGAGCACAGACAAGAATCAAAAGTTGTTGCATTAAGACGAAGTAAGGTATCATTGAAGGAATCTTTCACGATAGTGTTTTCGCAAAGGCTTGAAATGAATTTCGGAAAATTCGCTTGCGGAAATAAATTTAAGTCAAGGATGGAGGAGTTGCCGGTGGAATGTATTGAAGAACAGTACTTAGAAGCTGTTGTTGGTGGCTCTGAAGCTCAGATAATTTTGAATGATAACTAAGTGGACTCGCAAAGATATTGAATATCCGGAGTCAATGAAAATATATAGTGAAAATCTTTGAAATTGATTTGGGACATCAGAGTTGTAAAATGGAGGAAAAAGTTGATGATTCAACAACAGCTTCGCAATTTGATTTGAGAAGAAATTCTCAATTTTATGACGAAATGTCTTTACATAAACTCAGAGATTAAAATATTTTGAGAAAAGGTGGTACCGATGCACAAATAGTATGCGGAAGGTATAGAACAATAATCGAAATATAGTTCAGGTAAAGGATGATGTGGTATGAAAATATCATACAGGAATCGTAGAATTACATAGTAGCAAGGGAGTGAGCCCGCCAGAACATTGACACTTTGAACTAAAAAACTATAAAATTATAAGGGTGGTACCGATGTACTAAAACTTATGGAAGTAATTCATTTAACCTCCAAACAAGTGAATTAACACACAATTAAAAATTAAATATATGGTAAAGAGGACTTTGGTAGTCCTCTTTTTTTGCACTAAAAAAGCCGTATTTCTTTAAGAAATGACTCCATCCCAAAATTTGTGTAAACCTCTGAAGTAGTGTATAATAGAAGAGAC
>CAZULQ010000008.1:0-64152 GCA_964621265.1 uncultured Clostridium sp.
TATATCACCTATTTCTCCCTTTGTCAACAGCTTTTGACACTTTTGGAGGGTTTGACAACTTGTACCCGTTATTTTGTTGCCTGGATTATTATTTTTCAACAATTTTCTTGCTTTCAACATACCCCTGTTGAAATTTTACTATTATATAAAACAAGCATTCATACATAATATAAACCATAAAGGAGGTATCTGTCATGCTTATCAATCTGCTTAATAGTATTTTATCCAATATTTTTTTCTTTGCACTTCATGTTGATTCACGCAACGTTTTTCCAAAGCCACTCTCCCGAACCGAGGAGGAAGAAGCTTTTCGGCAAATGGGCGAAGGAAGTACGAATGCAAAAAACAGACTCATCGAACACAATCTCAGGCTTGTTGCGCACATTATCAAGAAATATTACTCCAACAATACAGAACAGGACGAATTAATTTCCATCGGCACAATCGGTCTCATTAAAGCTGTTTCCACTTATGATTACACCAAAGGAAACCGCTTTGCCACTTATGCATCAAGGTGTATTGAAAACGAAATCCTCATGCATTTTCGCTCAAAAAAGAAGTCTGCCTCTGATGTCTACATAGATGAACCTGTTGATACTGACAAGGACGGAAATCAGCTTACGCTCTCCGACATTCTCGGAGACGGTGAAGATATCATAGAAAAGGTTGACTTGTCAATCCGTTCTGCTCAGCTTTATAAATTTCTCGACAGCTGTCTCTCCCCCCGTGAGCTTGAAATAATCAAGCTTCGCTACGGGCTTTATGGTTGCACACCTCTCACTCAGAGAGAGGTTGCCAAGCGTCTTGATATTTCACGTTCATATGTTTCCCGCATTGAAAAAAAGGCACTTTGTGAGCTGAAAAAGATGTATGACAAGTCCCCATATTAAAAGAAAAATCCCAAGAAACATCTTGGGATTTACTCATTATCTAAGATTATTGTTTTGGCATTATATCATATTTATTGATTTCAACACACTTGTCGTCATCAAAAACAAATTCAACAACCCACGGCATAACACACCTGATTTTCTCAAATTCTTCATAACCGAACGAACTGTCATAGTAATTGACGATAGTGCTAAGAGCTGTTCCATGACTGCCTATTGCTATATTTTTGCCCGAATACTTTTTCAACACAGTTTTCAGTGCTGATATATTTCTATCCTGCACTTCCTTAAGGCATTCACCATCTGACAACTTATAACTAAAATCACTCCATTGCTTTTTCGCAAACGCATCAAAATCTTCAATCCAGCAACTATCAATTTTTCTTTCTCGAAAATCATCAATAATTTCCACATTAATTCCATTTTTATTTGCAAAATCAGCAACAGTATCTATTGATCTCTTATACGGACTTGATAAAACAACCGTCACCTGCTTATCAGATAAAAACTCGGTAACATATTTTCTGTCATTCAATCCTTTTTCAGTCAGTTCGCGAAGAACATCATCATGGTTATTATAATTAGGCTGTGCATGACGAACAAAATAAACTTTTGTTATCATAATTCATCCAAAGCCTTTTTAAGATCATCAACCTTGTCTGTCTTTTCCCATACAACGCCGAGGTCCTCACGTCCCATGTGACCATAAGCCGCAAGCTTTCTGTACTGAGGCTTTTTGAGGTTAAGCATCTTGATAATAGCCGCAGGTCTGAGGTCAAACACCTTGTCAACTGCCGCAGAAATCTTGGCTTCGTCAACCTTGCCTGTACCGAATGTGTCAACGAGTACAGAAACAGGCTTTGCAACACCGATTGCATACGCAAGCTGTACTTCACACTTGTCAGCCCAGCCGGCCGCTACGATATTTTTAGCGATATATCTTGAAGCATACGCTGCTGAACGGTCAACCTTTGTCGGGTCTTTACCTGAGAAAGCACCGCCGCCGTGACGGGCATAGCCACCATAAGTATCAACGATAATCTTTCTACCTGTCAGACCGCTGTCACCCTGTGGACCACCGATAACAAATCTGCCAGTCGGGTTGATGTAGTACTTAGTATTTTCATCAAGAAGTTCTGCAGGAATAACAGGCTTGATAACGTATTCCATAACATCCTTCTTAATCTGGTCAAGTGAAATTTCAGGTGAATGCTGTGATGAAACAACAACAGCCTCAACTCTTACAGGCTTGTCACCATCGTATTCAACAGTAACCTGTGATTTTCCGTCCGGACGGAGATAACGGAGTGTGCCGTCCTTTCTCACTTCTGTAAGCTTCATTGAAAGCTTGTGTGCAAGTGAAATCGGCATAGGCATAAGCTCAAGAGTTTCGTTGCAGGCGTAGCCGAACATAAGTCCCTGGTCACCTGCACCAGTTGAGTTATCGTCCTTGATTTCGCCTTCCTTTGATTCAAGCGCTTCGTTAACGCCCATTGCAATGTCGCCCGACTGTTCGTCTATAGTTGTAATAACTGAACAAGTGTGAGCGTCAAAGCCGTATTTAGCTCTGTCGTAGCCGATATCAGCTACAACCTGTCTTGCAATTTTAGGGATATCTGCATAGCCCTTTGTGCTGATTTCGCCCATGCACATAATCATACCTGTTGTGCATACTGTCTCACACGCAACTCTTGATTCAGGGTCCTGTTCTAAGAGAGCGTCAAGTACTGCGTCTGAAATCTGGTCACAGATTTTATCTGGATGACCTTCTGTTACTGATTCTGATGTAAAAAATCTTCTTACTGCTTCTGCCATAATTTTTCATTCCTTTCATTTTTTAGAAATATTCACCTTTATATAAACAAAAACACGTTCGGCTAAACTCCGAACGTGTGATTTTCATTAAAAATCCTCATCTCTCGGATAAACCGCAGGAATTAGCACCTTTTTCGCTTAACGCAATCAGGTTGCCGGGCTTCACAGGACCTGTTCCTCCACCACTCTTGATAAGGTAAATATATTTCTTGTTTATATTATACTACTATGAAGACATTTTGTCAATAGAGAACGAATAATAAAGCGATATGTATTTTTTAGCAGAAAGCTATTACCCGTTATTTTGATTTTATGTAACAGTTAAATTGGGATTTGTAAATATATTCTATCGTCATATTTAATCAATTATACGAAGAGTCACACTATTTGTTTTTTTATCGCTGAAAATAAAAAAGTCTCCGTAAATTGTTTCGTTACCAATATTGTATTTGAACGATATTGTGTGTAAGCCTTTTGCTAATGGTTCATCTTTATCATCAGTAATTATAACTGGCACAGTAATATTCTCATTAACAAATTGATCAAAGCTTTTTTGTGTCGATATATCAAGAAACTGGTCATTCCACAAACCCACACGACTGTAATCGTCAATTATAAGTTCCTCTGTTTCATTAATACCGAATGTCTGAATTGCTTGTTCTTTTTCAGATTTGTGATAGAAATATGATGCAATACAGACTATTGTGATTATAGTGAGCAGTATAATAGGGATAACAATAAATGATTTTTTAGACTTCATTTTCAGTATACCTCCAAATTCTTGTTTATCCTAATCCTGTTATCGTAATATCACAAAACAATTCCAAAACAAAAGAACGCCCTTAAAAAGAGCGTTCTTTAAAAATTATTCTTCAGTCTTGTCTGCCTCAATGTCAGCAACTTCAATGTCATCAAAATCAAATTCAAGACATGAGCCGCAGTTAGGGCAGTCGATTGAGCCTTCCTCGAGCATATACTCGTCAAGGATTACAGTGTCGCCGCATTCAGGGCAGCAAACCTCATAAAGCTCATCATCGTCAAAATCGTCGTCACAGTCGCAATCGCAGTCACAATCATCGCAATCACAATCACAGCCGCAATCGCAGTCATCGAAATAGAGGTCTTCTTCAACCTCGCCTAAATCTGCATCAAGGATATCGCAAAGCTCAGTAAGCTCATCAATCTGTGCCTGCATATCGTCAACAGTTTTCACCATTTCCTGCATAACCTCAGTCATCTGAACGAGTGCTTTGCCTTCCTTTGTAGTAGTATCAATTTCCATACCGTCGAGCAGACCTTTTAAGTATGACATTTTTTCACAAAGCTTCATAAGAATCTCCTTTCAAAGCTCAAAATAATTTTAAAAAGCTGAAATTAAGCTCTTTCCATGTATTCGCCTGTTCTTGTATCGATACGAATCATTTCGTTTTCGTTGATGAACAGAGGAACTCTAACTTCTGCGCCTGTTTCGAGTGTTGCAGGCTTTGTAGCGTTTGTAGCTGTATCGCCCTTAACGCCCGGTTCTGTTGCAGTAACCATAAGTTCTACGAATGTAGGTGGTTCAACTGCGAAAACCTTACCCTTGTAAGAACAGATCTTACAAATCATTTCTTCCTTAACGAACTTGAAGTTGTCGCCGAGGATATCTGTACCGATTGGCACCTGTTCATAGGATTCCATATCCATGAAGTAGTAAAGCTCGCCATCGTTGTAAGAATACTGCATATCCTTTCTTTCAATGAAAGCTGTTGGATACTTATCAGTTGGGTTGAATGAACGTTCAACAACTGCGCCTGTGATAACGTTCTTGAACTTTGTTCTTACGAACGCTGCACCCTTACCAGGCTTAACATGCTGGAATTCGATAACCTGAACAACCTGTCCATCCATTTCGAATGTAACACCATTTCTGAAATCACCTGCTGAAATCATATACATCTCCTCACTGTATTCTGCAAATGCAAAAACAGTACCGTCCTTGCGGCTGACGGTAAGCCGAAATTTTTAAATTAAACATAATCATAAATCAGATTATAGTAGTTATATTTATTTTACTACATTTCTTACAATTTTGCAATACCCTTTTATAAAATTATAAGATTTTTAGGGCAATTCGTCAGATTTTTGCAGTTTT
Source organism: uncultured Clostridium sp. (assembly GCA_964621265.1). Taxonomy (GTDB): domain Bacteria; phylum Bacillota; class Clostridia; order Oscillospirales; family Ruminococcaceae; genus Porcipelethomonas. Next base: position 4,840 of record CAZULQ010000008.1, read on the forward strand.
TTTCAGTAACTACAACAAAATCTTCAATTCTGACGCCAAATTCTCCCGGAAGATAGATTCCCGGTTCAACCGTCACTATCATGTTTTCCGTAAGCTGTTCTTTAGACTTTTCGGAAGCAGTGGGCGCCTCATGTATTTCCATTCCCACTCCGTGCCCCAGAGAATGCCCGAAGTATTCACCAAAACCTGCTTTTTCAATAACATCTCTCGCGCTTTTATCAAGCTCTGCACATGAAATGCCGCTTTTTACAAATTCAAGCGCTTTAAGCTGTGCCTCAAGGACTGTTTCGTATACACTTATCATTTTGTCTGTCGGCTGACCGACACAGACAGTTCTTGTCATGTCGCTGTGATATCCGTCATAGACAGCACCATAGTCCATAAGAACAAAGTCGCCGTTTTGTATAACATAATCAGACGGAACTCCGTGTGGCATGGAAGTATTTTTTCCGCCGAGAGCAATAGTCTCAAATGAAAGTGCCTCAGCACCGTTTCTGAGCATATACTCATCAAGACAAAGTGAAATTTCACGCTCAGTAACACCGGGCTTTATGAAATTCAGTACCTCATCAAATGCTTTCTCAGCAATCCTCTGGGCAGAAATAATTTTTGAGATTTCATCTTCATTTTTAACAATTCTGAGCTTTGATATACTCTCGCTGAGTCGCTTATCCTTAATAAATTCATATTCAGGAAATTTCTCCTCATAAAAAGCCATACGGGAAAGCGTCATGTCCTCCGCCTCAACGGCAATGGTTTTTGCGCCATGCTTTTCCATAAGCCCGCATATCTGTTCCCTTGTATTCTTAAGCTCGATTACCTCACAGCTTCTGACAGTAGCTTTCGCCTTTTCGATATAACGAAAATCAATCAGAAGATACGCCTCATTTTCAAATGCAAGAACAAGTCCTGCCGAAGATTTCATTCCCGTTAAATATCTTCTGCTGATATCCGATGTTATAAGCGCACAGTCTGCGCCCTCGGGAAGTACAAGTCTTTCTGTATTATTCACGCTCATTCCTCCGAATATTTTGAGAGAGCGTCAATCGCCATAAGATAGCTTGCAAAACCAAAGCCTGAAATACTGCCCTTGCATACAGGAGCAATGACAGATTCTTTTCTGAACTCATCTCTTGCGAAGACATTGCTGATATGTACCTCAACAACAGGAATTCTTATCGCAGAAATTGCATCACGGATTGCATAGCTGTAATGAGTATAAGCGCCTGCGTTAAGCGCAACTCCGTCAAACTCCTTTCTTGCGCTGTGAAGCTTATCTATAATAGCGCCCTCGTGATTGGACTGGAAAATTTCACATTTAATTCCAAGCTCGTCCGCCTTGTCCATGATTTTTGCGCTGAGGTCAGCGTAGCTTTCGCCGCCATAGATTCCGGGCTCACGCTCACCAAGAAGATTAAGATTAGGACCATTAATAACAAGTATTTTTTTCATAGCTTATCCTTTCTGTGCAAATCCCTGATAGCTCTGCTTCATTGCCAGAGCGTCCTCAGCCTGCGTACCTGCACTTTCGCACACAAAAATCGGTGAAAGATTCTTTTTTGCAACAATCTCCATAAGCGGCTCAAAATCAGGACCGTATTCACAGTCCTCAAAAGTGAGATGCTTTTTCTCACCGCCAGGATTTGTGTACATAATCTTTGAAAAATGGCTGTGGAAAACCTTTGCTCTGTCAGAGCCGATTTTGTTCTCCACAAGCTCAATCATTTTAGCATAGTCGTCGCCGCTTTTTATTCCGCCGAATGTTCTTGCATTAAGATGCCCGAAATCAATTGTTGGAATGAATGTGTCATCAAGAAGGCAAAGCTCAAGCACTTCCTCAAGCGTACCAAGCTGATTTACCTTGCCCATTGTTTCAGGACAGAAGTGGATTTTTTCAAACCCCTGTTCAATCGCCTGTTTTCTCGCTCTTGTGAGTGTGTCCTTCGCAAGCTCAAGCGCTTCCTCACGGCTTATCTTGGAGCACGAACCACTGTGAATTACAATTCTGTCCGCGCCTATTCTCATCGCCGCATCACAGCTCTGAAGTATGTAGTTTATGCTGTTATCACGTTTTTCAGCTTCGAGCGACGAGAGCGAAATGAAGTAAGGTGCATGAAGCGAAAGTCCTATGCCATGCTCCTGCGCCGCACTGCGTACTGCATTTGCCACCTTATCGCTCACCTTAACACCTCTGCCGCACTGATACTCATACCAGTCAAGCCCCATTTCCTTTAAGAAAAGCGGAGCCTTGTCCGTTGATTTGTATTTTGCGGAAAAGCTTTCCGAGTTTCCCGCAGGTCCGAATTTTGCTGCCATTTATATTTCACTTCCCTCTGCTGAGCTTTGGCAGAAACGGTTTTTCTGCCCATCTTTTGAATTTGAAAAACTTAGTTTTTTCATGCTCAATCGGATAAACGTATATCCCTCTTATTCTTTTTAAATTTGCACCGAGTATATCCGTATAAATCTGGTCGCCGACAACTGCCAGCTGAGAAAACGGTATTCCCATCTGCTTCTGTGCCCTGTTAAAACCGCTCGATAGCGGCTTTTTACCCTCACTTATAAATTCAAGTCCCAGCATATCCGCAAAAGGCTTGACTCTCGGCGGATGATTGTTTGAAACAATCACAAGCTTAATACCTGCTTTTTTCATCGAATCAATCCATTCGAGAACACCTTCTCCCGGAACAGGATTGTCATGAGTTGTAAGGGTATTGTCAAGATCAAGTAAAAGTCCCTTTATATTATTTTTGAGTAAAAATTCAGGAGTAATCTCCGTTACTCTCCAGAATGCAAAATCCGATTTAAAAAGCATGTATGTTCTCCGATAGCACTTAATTTATTATATAACATTTCCTTGTCGAACAAGGTAGAATTCATGTAATGAAAACAAAAAAGCGAGCTTTCGCCCGCTTTTTCCTTGCACCAAGATTGCAACGCAATCGTTAATACTGATTAATATTTACGCTTACGAGCTGCCTCAGACTTCTTCTTACGCTTAACTGAAGGCTTTTCGTAATGTTCTCTCTTACGAACTTCAGCAATAACGCCGTCCTTAGCACATGATCTCTTAAAACGCTTAAGAGCTGTGTCTAATGATTCGTTCTTACCAACGCGAACTTCTGCCACTGTTTTCCCTCCCTTTGCCTCAAAGACAGAGGTTTTTAGAGCAAACTTCTCTGCTTCTAAATATATACTAATCATTTTATGCCCGAAGGCACAAATGTCAGCTTATCAAACCTTGTTTTGCTGCAACAGCAGATAAAATTTTATATAACTTATAATACATTTTATCACATAAATGCATAATTGTCAAGCATATTTTTCCGTAAGGTTAAATTTTGTTATTTTACAACAAAATTAACAAGTTTATTTGGTACATATATCTGTTTTACAATTGTTTTTCCGCTCACAGCTTCAGCAACCTTCTCATCCTTAAGAGCGTCAGCGAGGATTGCATCCTTGTCGCCGTCCTTCTGGACATTCATCTTAGTCTTGATTTTGCCGTTAACCTGAACAACAATTTCAACAGTGTCTTCCACACAGAGAGCCTCATCAAATTCAGGCCACTTCTGTGAGCTTAAAATCTCACCGAAATTGCTCTCATACATTTCTTCTGTCATATGCGGAGCAAATGGATTGAGGAGCATAAGGAGAGTTTTCATCTCAGCCTTGTTGATTGTACCAACCGCATAAACTTCATTTACAAGTGCCATCATAGCTGCAATAGCTGTGTTGAACTTAAGGCTTTCGATATCCTCTGAAACCTTCTTGATTGTCTTGTGGAATGAAGTTGTAAGCTCCTTGCGGTACTCATCGCCGTCTGTAAGGTTATCCTGGAGTGCCCATACTCTGTCGAGGAATCTCTTACAGCCCTTGATGCTTGACGGGCTCCATGGAGCAGTCTTTTCAAAGTCACCGATGAACATTTCGTAAAGACGGAGTGTATCAGCGCCGTATTCATTTACAACGTCATCAGGATTGATAACATTTCCTCTTGACTTGGACATCTTCTGTCCGTCCTCACCTAAGATCATACCGTGTGAAGTACGCTTCATGTATGGTTCCTTAGTTGTTGTAACATTGATATCATAGAGGAACTTGTGCCAGAAACGTGAATAAAGCAGGTGGAGAGTTGTATGTTCCATACCGCCGTTATACCAGTCAACAGGCATCCAGTAATCAAGTGCTTCTCTTGAAGCGAGAGCATCAGGATTCTTCGGGTCACAATATCTGAGGAAGTACCATGATGAACCAGCCCACTGTGGCATTGTATCAGTTTCTCTCTTTGCAGGACCTCCGCAGCAAGGACATGTTGTATTGATAAAGCTTTCGAGTGTTGAAAGCGGGCTTTCGCCGTTGTCTGTCGGCATATAGCTGTCAACATCAGGGAGTGTCAGCGGAAGCTGTTCTTCAGGAACTGCAACCCAGCCGCACTTATCACAGTGAACAACAGGAATTGGCTCGCCCCAGTATCTCTGACGTGAGAATACCCAGTCACGAAGCTTGTAGTTAACCTTAGAAGCGCCCTTCTTGTTTTCTTCGAGCCATGCCTTGATTTTAACCTTGGCGTCCTCAACTGAAAGACCGTCTAAGAAACCGCTGTTTGTCATTATACCTGTTTCGCAGTCTGTAAACGCTTCCTTTTCGATATCTCCGCCCTTTACAACTTCGATAATAGGAAGACCGAATACCTTTGCGAATTCATAGTCTCTTGTGTCGTGTGCAGGAACAGCCATGATAGCGCCTGTACCGTAAGACATAAGAACATAGTCAGAAATGAAAATAGGGATTTCCTTGCCGTTTACAGGGTTGATACCCATAACGCCTTCGAGCTTTACGCCTGTCTTGTCCTTGTTCATTTCTGTACGGTCAAAGTCAGACTTCTTAGCCGCCATTTCCTGATATGCCTTGATTTCGTCCATGTTTGTAAGCTTGTCAGCCCACTTTTCAATATATGGATGTTCAGGCGCAATAACCATGTATGTAGCGCCGAAAAGTGTATCAGGTCTCGTTGTATAAACTGTAAGGATATCGCCTGCAGTTGAACCGAAGTTTACTTCAGCACCTGTTGAGCGTCCGATCCAGTTTGTCTGAGTTGACTTGATTTTATCGAGATAGTTTACTTCTGCAAGGTCATCGAGAAGTCTCTGTGCATACTCAGTAATCTTGAGCATCCACTGTGACTTGACCTTTCTGATAACTTCGCCGCCGCAGCGTTCACAGCAACCACCTACAACTTCTTCGTTTGCGAGAACTACCTTACAGGAAGTACACCAGTTAACAGCCATTTCCTTCTTGTATGCCAGACCCTTCTTAAACATTTCAAGGAATATCCACTGTGTCCACTTGTAGTAGTTCGGGTCAGTTGTATCAACTTCTCTTTCCCAGTCAAATGAAAGACCAAGCATCTGGAGCTGTTCCTTAAAGTGTGCAATATTGTTCTTTGTTACAATTGCAGGGTGAATCTTGTTCTTGATAGCATAATTTTCAGTCGGAAGACCAAATGCATCCCAACCCATAGGAAAAAGTACGTTATAGCCTTCAAGACGTCTCTTTCTTGAAACGATGTCCATAGCTGTGTAAGGACGTGGGTGACCGATGTGAAGTCCCTGACCTGATGGATAAGGGAACTCAACGAGTGCATAGAACTTAGGCTTTGAATAGTCAGTACCTGCTCTGAATGTATTGTTTTCTTCCCAGTATTTCTGCCATTTCTTTTCTATGGCAGTAAAATTGTATTTCTCGCTCATTTATATCATTCCTTTAATTTAGTTTTATTTGCTCTCCCATGGAGCGTTAGTGAAATGTTCCTTGACGTTCGGCATTATACAAATAATAACCGCACAGATAATATCGATTATACCCTCAATCAGATAAAGCAGATTGTCACCGATATTTGAGATATTGTTTCCGAGGTTTGTAAGAACAACTATTGCAAGAATTACTGCTACAACATAGTTTGTATACTTTATTCCGAGGAAAAGCACAACTGCTAAAATTGCCGCTGTAATAAGCCCTGTGATTCCAAAACCACCGCCAAGAAGTCCTATAAACATGTTTATAAGCTCCTTGCACACAAGGTATACACCTATAATAATTGCAACCATACGTCCTGATTCATTGTTTGTTGTCATAAGATTATTCCTCCTTTAAGTCAGATACCCCTCGATGTCGATTGGCTCCCCGTCAGACCAGAGTCTTTCAAGCTGGTAATAATCCCTAGTTTCCTTATAAAATACATGAACCACAATATCACCGTAGTCAAGTATTACCCAGTTAGAACCGTTATACCCCTCAGTTCTGTTTGGTTCAATTCCCTCCTGAGAAAGCTGGTATTCAACCTCCTCAGCAAGAGTCTTTGTATGAGTTGAGCTTGTACCGTTTGCAATTACGAAATAATCCGCAAGAATTGAAAGGTCGGTAATTTTGATAGCTCTGATTTCCTCGCCTTTTTTCTGGTCGAGAGTTTTTACAATTTTTCCAAGCATTTCATTCTGAGTCATAAGCACACTCCTTTTCTTTTAATATCCGTAATCATCATCTTCATCATAATCGTATTCAGGCTCTTTCGGTTTCTTGCTTTCACCGGGCTTTGCACCGTCAGCAATATCCTGAAGATTATCCTGATTCTGGTCATAGATATCTGTTGAATGGAAATCGCTCTCAACGATTTCAGTAATCGGCAGATCGTCATAACCAAGCTCAGTCTGATAAGGACGGAAGTATTCATTCAGAACATCAATTGTCGCATCCTTATGAATTGACCATACTGAGTAACCATTATAGTCATCAACAGCTTCACCCGGAACCATCTGAACTGTTACATCATCAAGATTCATATCCCCTGCAAAGTCCGCAAGAATACTGAGCTCCTTGAGTGACATATCTGTTGCAATATATTCTTTTTCATATATTTCTGAAAGGAAATTGGTTGCTTCAACTGTTCCCATGTCAATAAACTTCTGCATTGCCGCAGCCATGAATATTCTCTGGGCCTTAACTCGTCCGATATCACCTTCGTAATATCCCTTTCTCGCACGTACAAAAAGTTCAGCCTGTTCACCGTTTAAAACCTGTTCGCCGGGATAAAGAACCTTGTCGTAGGAATAAATAACCTTTTCTGGAAGATTAATCGGGATACCACCGACGAGATCAACCATATCAACAATATCCTCACAGCCTGTTGTAACGTATCTGTCAATCGGAATGCCGAATGTATCCCTGACAGCGTCAACAGTTCTCTGAATCGGGATAAGATCCTGATCACCCTGGGAATATACACTGTTAATTTTTCCGTTTGAGCTGCTTGTATATTCCGGAACATAACTGTCTCTCGGAATCTGCAGAACGTTAATTTTGTCAGCCGCAATATCAAACTGGAAAAGCATCATAACGTCTGAGTTCTGTCTGCTTTCATCAAAGCCAAGACAAAGAACAGTAAACTGACCTTCGATTATCTGGTCATTTGTAAAGTCACGCTTGTCGTCAATCACCTCAGCCTGACTTGTAAGCTCATAGCTTGTGGTATCCTTTGAAAGATAGCCTTCCTTTTCAGCCATAGGCGTCTGGGACTTGAACCATTCAAGTACAGACATTGACTGTCCGTTAGGACCTGTCATAAATGGAATATTCAGCACAAGTATTGCAATAATCAGAATGCCTAAAATTACTGCTGCTGCAATAATAAGCTTTTCCTGAAGTGTTCCGCTTTTTTTACGTTTTTTATTATTCTTTTTAGATGAACCGGCTTTTTTTGTATTTACTCTGTTCTTGTTCCCCACATTTTTCTGGACAGGCCTTTTGCCGTTCGGACGATTTGGTGCTCCCGGTCTGTTTGGTCTGTTCGGTCTGTTCTGAGGGGGTCTTTTACCGGATTTCATTTTCTGAGCCATTACTTCTTCTCCTTATTCTTCTTTCGGGCAAGGTGAACATAATTATACTGATTGTAAGCTTCAAGAGAATAAACAGGAATATATCCGTGTTTTTTCACAACATTTGTTATCGAAAAGCTTACTGCCTCAAGCATTGCCTTGTTAAAGTCAGAGTAGGCAAGCTTGCGCATCTTATCAACATCCTTATAATCCCTGTCCTTTGAAATGAGGTCGGCAAGATAAACAATTTCCTCAAGCCGTGTCATTCCCGACCTTCCGATTGTGTGATATCTGACAGCATTAAGAACATCCGTGTCAGAAACCCCGAGTTTCTCTTTTATAAAAACCGTTCCCGCAGGACCGTGCCAGAGAGACTTGGACGAAAGCTCGGTATTTGTAATGTCTTCACATTTCAATATCAGTTTTTTTAGTATTTCTGGCTCATCCTCCTTGCAGATATCATGAACAAGTCCGGCAAAATATGCCTTATCCTCGTTTTCTCCATAAACCTGTGCAAGCTTCAGAGCCTCATCCGCCACATTCAGAGAATGTGTAAAACGTTTTTTTGAAAGTCTTTTTTCAAGCAAAGACTTAATTTGTTCGACATCTTCCATCGACAATCAAACTCCTAAATTACATATACAATTTATTCGACATTATATATTTTACTACTTTTCCATTCAAATAGCAAGATAAATCATCATTATTTTTTATCATTTTTCGGATTTCTGAAGATGACATAACAACCGCCTCGGCATTTACTACAACACATCTGCCGTGTTCCGATAACTTTTCAGCCATTTTAGACAGTTGGTCAGAATCTTCCCCCGTACGGGTTACTGCTACAAGCGTAACATTTGCTAAAATCTCACGATACTCAAACCAGCTTTCAAAGCAAAGAAGCATATCACTTCCCACAAGCCAGTAAAGCTCATCCTCCGGAAAAAGCTCTTTAAAGTGACGTACAGTATAAACAGTATAGCTTTTTCTGTCGTTTGCGATTTCATAGTCGCTCACTTCAATGCCATCGTATTCCTCACATGCCATACGGCACATTTCAAGCCTGTCGCACGCAGGCGCATACTCAGCGCTCGATTTGTGAGGCGATGTCCCCGACGGGATAAGAATAATCCTGTCAAGTCCCAGCTTTTCCCTGACTGAAATCAGAAGATTTATATGTCCTTTATGAATGGGGTTGAAACTGCCCCCGAAAAGACCAATTTTAGCCATTATAATTTTATGTCAATAACAGGCTCTTTAGGATTTCTCTTAAAAAGTACAAATCTGCTGCCTATTACCTGAACCACATCCGCACCTGTCTTTTCTGCAATTTCCTCAGCAGCCTCCCTTGCTGAATACATGCTGTTATCAAGCACTCTGAGCTTTATAAGCTCTCTTTTTCTGAGTGCATCTGAAACCTGTGAAATAAGTGTATCCGAAATGCCGCCCTTGCCCACCTGGAAAATTGTATCCATAGTGCTGGCAATTCCTCTTAAAGCGGCTCTCTGCTTGCTGTTTAACATAAGCCATCCTCTTTCTTTTTCAATATATCACAAAGCTGCTGAAGCGCTTTTGCTCTGTGACTGATTTTGTTTTTCTCATCTGCCGTCATCTGGGCGATTGTCTTGTCGCCGTAGACAAATATCGGGTCATATCCGAATCCGTTTGTACCGAGCATTTCATGGCCGATTTTTCCCTCGCATCTTCCCGAAGCATTATAGATAAACCCGTCGTCCATCATAACGATTGCACATTCAAAATATGCGCTTCTCTTTTCTTCAGGAACATCCTTCATCTCGTCCAGAAGCTTCTGACATTCCTCGCCCTTCGGCGCATAACGCGCAGAATAAATTCCGGGTCTGCCGCCGAGTGCCTCAACGCACAGACCGCTGTCATCTGCAATAACTGCGTAATCTGTGATATCGTAAATCGCCTGTGCTTTGATAAGAGCGTTTTCGGCAAATGTACTGCCGTTTTCCTCAACCTCAATTTCACCGACAGCTTCTGACTGTGAAACTACATCATATCCGAGCGGCGAAAGAATTTCAGTAAATTCCTTTATCTTGCCCTTGTTGTTGCTTGCGATTATAACCTTTTTACTCATCTTCGCTTTCCTCCGAAGCTTCTGCTTCAGTTTCAGTTGATGTATTTTCAAAAAGTGCTCTCACAAAATCTCTGCTGTCAAACGGCTGAAGGTCATCAATCTTTTCACCAACGCCAATAAGCTTTACAGGTATGCCAAGCTCATTCTTTATAGAAATTACGATACCGCCCTTGGCTGTACCGTCAAGCTTTGTAAGCACAATTCCGCTTATCGGTGCAACTTCCTTGAAAAGTCTTGCCTGATTTACCGCGTTCTGACCTGTTGTTGCATCAAGCACAAGGAGTACTTCCTTTGAGCTTTCAGGTGCTTCACGCTCAATAATTCTGTTCATTTTTGCAAGCTCATCCATAAGGTTTTTCTTATTGTGAAGTCTGCCTGCAGTATCACAGATAAGGACATCACAGCCCCTTGCCTTTGCCGCCGCAATAGCGTCAAATACAACCGAAGCAGGGTCTGAGCCTTCGGCGTGCTTTACAATATCAACGCCTGCTCTCTGTGTCCATACCTCAAGCTGGTCAATTGCCGCTGCACGGAATGTATCCGCTGCCGCAACAATAACCTTCTTACTCTCATTTTTAAACGAATGACAAAGCTTACCGATAGTTGTTGTCTTTCCCGCACCGTTTACGCCGATAACCATTATAACCGACGGTGAAACAGAAAGGTCAAGACCTGTATCATCGCCCATCATTTCAGCGACAATTTCCTGTATCATTTCCATAATAAGCGACGGGTCTGTAACGCCTCTTTCCTTAATACGACGCCTTAGTTCCTCGCATATCTGCACAGATGTTTCAACACCCATATCACTCATTATCATAGTTTCTTCAAGCTGTTCAAAAAGGTCTTCATCAATCTTGGTAAAGGAGTTTACAACTCTCTGCATTTTCTTTACCATTGATTCCTTGGTCTTTTTAAGTCCTTCTTTGATTTTACTGAAAAATCCCATTATTCATCTTCCCTTTCCTGCTTCGGGGCATCCTCTGCTTCAATCTGCTCCATCTTAAGAAGTTTTGAAATGCCGTCCTCCTGCATTGTTACACCATAAAGGACATTTGCTTCCTCCATAGCGCTTCGTCTGTGAGTTACAAGTACAAACTGAGTTGTATTGGTAAAGTTTTTGAGATACTGAGCATATTTCTTGACATTTACTTCATCAAGTGCCGCATCGATTTCATCAAGAATACAAAACGGTGCAGGACGCAGTTTTAAAATCGCAAAGTAAATACAGATAGCGATAAACGACTGCTCACCACCCGAAAGTGAAATAAGATTTTTAATAACCTTTCCGGGAGGTGCAACTCTGATTTCAATTCCCGATTCAAGAACATTTTCAGGGTCGCTGAGTATAAGTTCTGCCTTACCGCCGCCGAAAAGCTCTCTGAAAATTTCTTTGAAGTTATTGTTGATAATAACAAAGCTTTCCGCAAAAATACGGCACATATCCTCTGTCAGTTCTTCAATCAAGCGTTCAAGCTCACGCTTTGACTGCCTTACATCCTCAAGCTGTTCTGAAAGGAAATTATATCTTTCTGATACTTCCTTGTATTCTTCAATCGCTCCGACATTTACATTACCGAGCGCTCTGATTTTACCCTTGATTTCATTAAGCTGCTTGTTTGCTTCTGTCAGATCTTCAATCTTTTCAGCAATTTCCTCAGCCTCTGAGCGTGTAAGCTCATAAACCTCGTAAAGCTGGGTTATAATGTTGTCAAAGTCACGCTGTGCCGAAGCCTTACGTTCCTCAGCCTTTGAAATCTCGCCCGAATATTTTTCCTTGGCGATATTAAGCTCCTTGACACCCTTTCTGAGTGTCTCAACATAAGCCTCCTGCTGAGCGTGAACATTCTGCCAGTTCTTTATATCATTATTATATTTCACAACTGCTTCACTTATTTCAGAAAGCTGTTTCTTTCGTTCTTCGATTAACTTCAGCTTGCTTTCGATAAGTTCTTCATGCTGTCTGAGATTTTTGTCAAGCTCTGAGAGTGTCAGCGCAGTATTCTCACTGCTCTGACGCAGCATTTCAAGCTCTCTCTCTGCTATTGATTTATCCTTTGAAAGTTCAGCAGACTTGATACGAAGCGATGACATTTCAGCTGAAAATGCTTCACGTCTGCTTCTGATATCTTCTTTTTTATTCTGAGCCTTAGCAAGACTTTCCTCAGCTTTTCTGATTGTCTCATCAAGCTCTGCAAGCTTCATGCGTGCTTCTTCTGCCGCCTGTACGCCTGACTGCATCTTGTTTTTCAATGCATCAAAGCGTGACTTGAAATCATCAAGCTGTGACTGTGTCTGTGCCTCAAGCGCTTCTGCTCTTGAAAGCTCAGCTTCAAATCTGATTTTATCCTGCAGTATTTCATTCTGCTCGTTCTTAACGCCCGAAAGCTCAATTTCAAGCTTTGCAACAACACCCGAAAGCTTATGTATTTCACCGAGTCCTTCCTCAGACTTTTTGGTATATTCCTCAATCTGAGCCGCAAGTGAATCAAGTTCATTTTTTCTTGAGAAAACACCCGCTGAGTGTACAGCCGAACCACCCGTAAACGAGCCGCCTGCATTAACAAGCTGACCGTCGAGTGTTACAATTCTGAATTTATATCCGTATTTCTTAGCAATCAGCGCCGCACTGTCAATATCCTCCGCAACAGCTGTTCTGCCAAGCAGTGAATTAACAATTCCGCTGTACTGTAAGTCATACTCAACAAGCTCACTGCCAAGCGCAATAAAGCCGTCCTCAGAAGAAAGCTTCGGTTCATTAAGAGTATATCCCTTAACCGATGTCATCGGCAGGAATGTTGCTCGACCCATTCGGTTTTCCTTGAGCATTCTGATACAGCGTTTTGCCGCCGTGTCGTCCTCAACGATGATATTCTGCATCGCACCGCCGAGTGCTGTTTCAATAGCAGTCGCATACTCCTGCTTTACATTTATAAGCTGTGCAACCGTACCTCTGATGCCGCCGATTTTCCCGATGGAAGATGCCTTCATAATTTCCTTTACGGAACGTGCAAAGCCCTCCATGTTGTTTTCAAGGTCGCAAAGAAGTTTTCTTCTCTGCTGCTTTTCACGTATTGCAAGGTTTAAATCTTCCTGTGCTTTTTTAAGCTCAGAAAGCTTTGACTGCTTGCTTCCAAGAAGCGTATTGTAACCCGCAAGCTGATTTTGCAGCTCCTGTGCCTTTTCCTCAGCCGCCCTGACTCCGCTTCTGATTTCATCCTTTTCCTTTGCATACTGCAAAAGCTGGTCCTTAAGAGCATCTTCCTGCTGCTCCATAGCTTCAAGCTGCTGGGCAGCGTCCGCCTCAGCTGACTGGGCGTTTGCAATATCAGAGCGATATCTGCTCTGCTTTATATAAAGCGCATTTATTTCATTACCTGTTTTGTCCGAGGCTTCACCGAGACTTTCGTCCTCTCTCTGAGCCTGTTCAAAGCTTTTTTCCGCTTCCGCAAGTCTTATTTCAAGCGCCTTGATTTCCTTTTCGATTTCGGAAATCTCATAAAGCTTTCTGTCAATATCCTCTTTGAACTTCTGCTCGTTATCAGAAAGTGATTTCTTCTGTTCCTCGATTGAGTCAATGCCTGCACGGCTGTGAGATATATCATTTTCAAAAACGGCAATGTCCGCCTTATACTGCGAGGACTGCTTTTCCGTTTCAAGAATCTGCTCTCTGAGCTGTTCCACCATAACGGAGCTTTCCTGAATCTTTCGATAACCCTCGTTTATCTTTTCTTCCTCACGCTCAATGTCATTCTGAATATTCTGATATTCATTCTTGTTCATGAGCAAATCGTTGTCAAGAACCTCAAGCTTTTCCTTAAGCTCACCAATCTTGTGCACCCATACGGAAATTTCAAGCTTTTTTCTTTCTTCCGCCATAACAACGAACTTTTCAGCCTTTTCCGCCTGTGCTTTAAGCGGTCCGACACGTCCCTCAAGCTCAGACACAATATCATTGAGTCTCAGGAGATTTTCCTGTGCCGCCGAAAGCTTTCTTTCTGCTTCAGTCTTTCTGTAACGGAATTTTGAGATACCCGCCGCCTCTTCAAAAATATCACGGCGCTCATTGCTCTTGGCACTGACAATCTCAGCAATACGTCCCTGACCGATTATAGAATAACCGTCACGTCCGAGACCCGTGTCCATAAAAAGCTCATTTATGTCTTTAAGACGTACATTTTTCCCGTTGATTTTATATTCGCTCTCACCGCTTCTGTAAAGCTTTCGTGTAATACTCACTTCATCTTCATCGCTGTTGAGCGTTCTGTCCGAGTTGTCAAGCGTCAGCGTTACAACCGCAAAGCCGACAGGCTTTCTGGCAACAGTACCGGAAAAAATAACATCCTCCATCTTGTTGCCTCTGAGAGTTTTTGTAGACTGCTCACCGAGTACCCATCTGATAGAGTCACCGATATTACTTTTTCCGCTGCCGTTAGGGCCGACAACAGCTGTCAGACCCTTATCAAAGCTAAGCCTGATTTTGTCCGGAAAGGACTTGAATCCCTGTAATTCAAGTGATTTTAAATACATAAATTACCCTCTGATTTCACATTGATATTTCGGAATATTTTCATCTCCGATAACCTTTATATCAATATTCATTTCCTTGAAAAATTTCACATTGCTTTTCTTGTGACCAAGCGCCTTGCTTATGCATGACGGATTAACCGCAATTGTATAGCAGTATGTTTCGCCCTTTGCAATTTTTATGTAGCCAATACCGCTGTTCCATTCCAGAACTGCTTTCTGAATCGCCTTGCGGTAAATATCGCTTTCGCAGATTTCTCTGAACGCAGGGTGATAGTAACCGCCTATCATTTCTCCCTCAACGCCGTCAGAGGCATGAAGTCCGCACTTTATGACCTTAATCCCGTGCTTTTCAAACTTAAGCAGAATTCTTGCACATACTTCAACTGCATGGTCAAACTCCATAAGCTCATATTCGCCTGACTTGTAAAGCTCCGCAAGCTTAGTGCCTTCAAGTATAACAACAGGATAAATTCTGACTGTATCAGGACGGATTTTGAGTATTCTGTCCCTTGTATCAAGCTCATATTTTTCGCTGCTGCCGTAAAGACCGACCATCATCTGAAGTCCGAGTTCAAAGCCGTATTCACGGATTAAGTCACACGCATTGTAAACATCCTCAACGCTGTGGCCTCTTTCATTGAGCTGCAAAACCTTGTTTCTCATGCTCTGTGCGCCAAGCTCAATAGCAGTAACGCCGTAGCTTTTTAAGATTTCCAGCACTTCCCTGTCAATGAAATCCGGACGTGTTGAAATGCGGATACCAAAAAAGCCGTTTTCGCCGAGATAGCATTTTGCCGCTTCAAGAAGTGATATCATATAGTCTCTGTCAATTGCTGTAAAGCTTCCGCCGAAAAATGCAATTTCGCAGTTTTTTCTGTCCGGCACTTCCTCAAGTGCCTTCCTGCAGATTTCATGAACTTCCTCAGCCGTCGGCTGTTTCTGCGCACCGCTTATCGTTTTCTGATTGCAGAAGCTGCACTTGTGAGGGCAGCCTGCATGCGGTATAAATATTGAAATATTACTATGTTTCATAACCCATAAGCTCCAATGCTTCCTTAGCCGCCATCTGTTCGGCTTCCTTTTTGCTTTTTCCGATACCCGTGCCTATTACATTTGAATTGAGACACACCTGTACCTTAAAAGCCTTATTGTGGTCAGGACCCGACTGTCCCGCTAAGTGATACTCGACCTTTTCCTCAGGATTCTTCTGAATGATTTCCTGCAGTACTGTCTTGTAATCATTAAATGCCGAATACTTTCTGCTGTCGATATCTTCAGGGATAAAACGCAGAACATATTCCGTTGCGGCATTAAGTCCGCCGTCAAGATAAATTGCGGCAATAACCGCCTCGAAAGCGTCAGCCAGGATTGATGGTCTTTCTCTGCCGCCTGTATTTTCCTCGCCCTTGCCAAGAAGAATAAATTCACCAAGCTGAATCTGCTTTGCGAATTCAAAAAGCGATTTTTCGCATACAAGCGACGCTCTGATTTTAGTAAGTTCTCCCTCAGGAAGATGTGTGTAATGTAAAAACAGATACTGCGAAACCACAATTGAAAGCACGCTGTCTCCCAGAAATTCCAGTCTCTCATTGCTTCTTCTCACCTTTTTCTTTTCATTTGCATAAGAAGAATGAGAAAGAGCTTCTGCAAGCAGCTGTTTGTTTTTGAATGTATATTTAAGATTTTTTTCAAAATCCGCAAACTGCTCAAAAAGCTGTTCCATTGATGTTTTCACCGCCTTTATTTTCCGATTGAATTTATAATAGTCTGTGTAACATTTCCGTCAACACATGCCTTAGCCTGTCTTATTGCATTGAAAAATGCCTTTGCGTCCGAGCTTCCGTGCGCTTTTATAACAGGCTTATTTACGCCAAGCAATACTGCTCCGCCGTATTCCTTATAGTCCATTTTCTTTTTGAATGCCTTGATTTTTCCGTATATAAGAAGAGCAGAAAGCTTACCTAAAAAGCCCGAATAGATTCCCTTAAGTTCACCTGCAAAAAACTTGCCCATTCCTTCATAAAGCTTTAAGACAACGTTTCCTGTAAAGCCGTCTGAAACAGCAACATCAAAATCACCCTTAGGAAGCTCTCTTGCCTCCAGGTTTCCGCAGAAGTTAAGGCCGGAGTTCCCGAGCAGCTTATAAGCTTCAATTTCAAGGTCTCTTCCCTTTGTTTCTTCAGCTCCGATATTTATGAGTCCGACTCTCGGCTTTGAAATGCCGACTACCTTTTCCATATAGGCAGACGCCATCATGCCAAACTGCAAAAGCATCTCAGGACGACAGTCGTCATTTGCGCCGCCGTCAACAAGCATAAACGGACCCTTCGCTGTCGGAAGAATCGGCGCTAAAACCGCACGCTTTATGCCTTTTATTCTCTTGGCGATAAATGTTGCACCGACAACCAGTGCACCCGAGCTTCCGGCACTTACAAATGCGTCGCCGTTATCGGCTGCGAGTGCTTTAAGTCCGAGCGCCATTGAACAGTCGTCACGGCTCTTTAAAATTTCTGTCGGTTTTTCGTGAATATCTATTACAGATTCAGTATGAATTATATCCATACCGTTTATATCAACACCGTTTTCCTGTGCTGATTTTTTGATTTTATTTTCATCACCTGTAAGGGTGATTTCAACCCCAAGCTTATCTACAGCCTCCCTGCAGCCCTTTATAACCTCAAGAGGTGCGTGGTCTCCGCCGAATGCATCAACTATAATTTTCATATGTTATCAACTCTTTTGTCTTTATTTTTTGAGCGTTTCTTTCAAAGCTTCACACGCTCTGTCAGCATAAGCCGTATATTTCAGCTTCTTATCCTTTATTCTGTCAGTAAGATCGGGAAGTATTCCCATATTACAGCCCATAGGCTGAAATTCTCCGCTGCAGCCTCCGCTGATATAGTGCGTCAGCGCACCAATCATTGTTTCAGGCGGCAGTACAAGCGGTTCTTCACCCTTTATGTGCCTTACAGCATTAATGCCTGCCATAATTCCGCTTGCCGCGGATTCTATATATCCCTCAACGCCTGTAATCTGTCCCGCAAAGAAAATTCTGCGGTCAGCTTTAAGGCTGTAATCATTGCAAAGAAGCTTCGGACTGTCAATAAATGAATTTCTGTGCATAACGCCGTATCTTACAAATTCAGCATTTTCAAGTCCCGGAATCATTGAGAATACTCTCTTCTGCTCACCGAATTTAAGATTTGTCTGGAATCCCACGAGATTATACATTGTACCCTCAGCATTTTCCTTTCTCAGCTGTATAACAGCATAAGGACGCTTGTCAGTTCTCGGGTCTCTGATTCCAACAGGCTTCAAAGGTCCGAAACGCATTGTATCCTCGCCTCTTTTAGCGAGCACCTCAACGGGCATACAGCCTTCATAAACCTTGAAATCCCTCTTGTCAAACTCCTTGAGCGGTGCGCTCTCAGCAGTAATAAGTGCATTATAGAACGCTAAATATTCTTCCTTGTTCATCGGACAGTTAATATAGTCAGCGTCACCTCTGTCATAGCGTGACGCAAAGAAAACCTTTTCCTTGTCCAGACTTTCAAAGGTTACAATCGGAGCCGCAGCGTCAAAAAAGCTTAAATAGTCGCCGCACTTTTCTCTGATACTCTCAGCAAGACCACCCGATGTAAGCGGTCCTGTTGCAATTATAACAATGCCTTCATCCGGGATTTCAGTTACTTCCTTGTCTATAACCGAAATGAGCGGATGTGACATAATCTTTTCTGTTACAGCGTCAGAAAAATTCTCCCTGTCAACAGCAAGAGCTCCGCCTGCCTCAACGGCATTGGCTTTGGCGCATGGAACTATAACTGAACCGAGCATTTCCATTTCTTCTTTTAATAATCCTGCCGCCGAATCGTGTCTTGCCGCCTTTAAGGAATTTGAACACACAAGCTCAGCTAAACCCTTATAGTGATGCGCAGGGGTATATTTATGAGGCTTCATTTCATAAAGCTCAACTTCAATTCCGGCATTCGCCAGCTGCCATGCAGCTTCACAGCCTGCTAAACCTCCGCCAATAACCTTAACCATTTATATCTCCATTCATTATAAATTACGTTCATATCCGCAGTCAGGCTTTTCACATAAAAGCTTTCCTGCCTTGCCGCCCTTTTTAAAGAGCGAGCTTCCGCACTTTGGACACTTATCCTCAACAGGAGCATTCCATGTCATAAAGTTGCAGTTAGGATAGTTGTCACAGCCATAGAAGCTTCTGCCCTTCTTTGACTTCTTAAGAATAATCTTCTTTCCGCAAAGAGGACAGCTTCCCTTTGTTTCCTGTACAATCTTCTTGGTGTTTTTGCACTCAGGAAATCCCGGACATGCAAGGAACTTGCCGAAACGTCCGATTTTAATAACCATGTTCTTGCCGCAAAGCTCACAGACAACATCAGTTTCCTCATCCGGAACCTTGACTCTCTTGCCTTCCATGGTCTTTTCAGCCTTTTCAAGAACCTTTTCAAAGTCCTTGTAGAACACGTCAATATTGTCAACCCAGTCTTTTTCGCCTCTTTCAACCGCGTCCAGGTCATTTTCCATTCTTGCAGTAAACTTGGCATCAACAATATGCTTGAAGTGGTCCTTCATAAGGTCAGTTGTAACTTCACCCAGAGCAGTAGGCTTAAGCTGTTTGCCCTCACGCTCAACATAAAGTCTCGATGTAATTGTTGCAATTGTCGGAGCATACGTACTAGGTCTTCCGATTCCGTTTTCTTCCATTGTCTTGATGAGTGACGCTTCCGTAAATCTTGCAGGAGGCTGGGTAAAATGCTGATTACCGCCGATTTCCTTAAGCTTTAAGACATTATCCTTTTCAATCGGAGGAAGCATTTTATTGTTTTCCTCGTCCTCATCCTTCTTTTCTTCGTAAAGCTTTGTAAAGCCGTCAAACTTGACAGAATATCCCGAAGCCTTGAATGTACAGCCCTCTGCCTCAATTGTAACAGAAACAGTATCCAGCAGGGCATTTGCCATCTGGCTTGCGATAAAGCGTTCCCATACAAGCTTGTAAATCTTGAACTGGTCTGTTGAAAGACTGCTCTTTACTCTCTCAGGAGTAAGGTCAGGGATTGAAGGTCTGATAGCTTCGTGAGCGTCCTGAGCGTTTTTCTTACTCTTGAACACTCTTGGTGACGGAGGTAAATACTCCTCACCGAAAATATTGCAGATACATTCAGCCGCGGCATCTCTTGCTTCATCAGAAATTCTTAAGCTGTCAGTACGCATATAAGTGATAAGACCAACAGCGCCCATTCCCTCTACTTCAATACCTTCATAGAGCTCCTGTGCTGCCTTCATTGTACGTTTAGCCTGGAAGCCCAGTCTTCTTGATGCTTCCTGCTGTAAAGTTGATGTAATAAACGGTGGCGCAGGCTGTTTTTTAGTAACTCTCTTTTTAACCTCAGTTACAACATACTGCGCATTTTCAAGTCTCTTTAAAATATCATCAGTCTGTGTCTGGTTTTCAAGCTCAGCCTTTTTACCGTCAATTGTTGCAAGCTTTGCCGCAAACACCTTTCTGCTTGACGGAGCAGTGAATTTAGCGTCAATGCTCCAGTATTCAGTAGGAACAAAATCCTGGATTTCCTTTTCCCTGTCAACAATCATTCTCACTGCAACAGACTGAACTCTGCCCGCAGAAAGACCACGCTTTACCTTTTTCCAGAGGAAAGGACTCAGCTTATAGCCCACAATTCTGTCAAGGATACGTCTTGCCTGCTGTGCATTTACAAGATCAAGATCAATCTTGTGAAGATTATCCATCCCCGCCTTGATACCGGACTTTGTAATTTCGTTGAATGTAACTCTGTTGTTTTCCTCAAGATCCATTCCAAGCATCTGTGCTATATGCCATGATATAGCTTCTCCTTCGCGGTCCGGGTCAGTTGCGAGATATATTTTATCGCTTTTCTTAGCGTATTTTTTCAGTTCCTTAATGACTTCTTCCTTGCCCTTCATATTAATATACTTAGGCTCATAATTATTCTCAAAGTCAATACCCATTTTTGACTTAGGCAAATCTCTTACATGCCCCATTGAGGCAATTACTTCAAAATCTCCGCCGAGGTATTTCTTTATAGTTTTAGCCTTGGCAGGAGACTCAACGATAACCAGATCTGACATATCTATATATACTCTTTCTGTTTTATAACAGAAAGAATTCTCCTTTCACTATTTTTTACAAAGCCTGTATTTTCTGCCTTCACACAGTCTGACAGCGCCCATCATTTCAAGCTCTGTCATAAGAGCAAAAATGCTTATAGGGTCAAGCCCCGAGCGCACAACAATTTCGTCAAGCATAAGTCCTTCATCGCCCTCAAATACTCCGACAACTGCAAGATGCTCTTCTTCCATTTCTTCAAGTAAGGTTTCCCAGCTGCTCTTTGCTTCATCAGAAGCCTCAGCTTTGTTTTCGGATTCCTGCACCTGAGGATTTGTTTTCGGCTTTGTATTTGTTTTTCTTCTGACAGTTCTGCTGTCCCTTTTCGGAATATCCTGTTCCTCATAATTAAGCTCAGGTATTTCAAATTCACTTTTCAGCATTCTGAAATAACTCGATGTATAATAATCATAAAGAATATCCAGATGATTAAAAACAGGCACAGCACCGTCACGAAGATATTTTACCACTCCTGAGTACCTTTTGTCAAATATATCTGCCGGAGGAATGCAAAATACCGTTCTTCCCTGTTCCGTTGCGTGCTCAGCGGTAATAAGCGAACCGCTTCTTTCATCGGCTTCTGTCACAATTGTTCCGAACGTAAGCCCTGAGATAATACGGTTTCTCACATGAAAGCAATGTCTGTCAGGACGTGTTCCCGGGAAAAATTCAGTTATAACAAGTCCTCTTTTTGCGATTACAGCTTTAGCGTCCGCATTTTCGCGCGGATAATTCACATCAATTCCGCAGGCAAGCACTGCCACAGTTCTTCCTCCGACCTTCAGCGCACCCTTATGTGCCGCTGAATCAAGTCCCAGAGCAAAACCGCTTACGATAGTAAACTCTCTTTTTGCAAGCTCAGAACAGATTCTTTCGGTAACATCCTTGCTGTAACCGGAAGGATGTCTTGTACCGACACATGAAACAGCAGGATATCTGTTGAAGCTTTCGAGGTCACCCATACAAAACAGTACGGCAGGCGGATTATAAATATTCCGAAGCAGAGTAGGATAATTCTCATCCTCAAAGGTCAGAACATAAAATCCATTTTTCTCACAGTATTCTATAATACTGTCGCACTGTTCTATATGTGTTGTTTTGATTGCACGCTTTTCAGCGTCACTCAGAGACGGATGCTCTCCGTCGCAGACTGCTTCATAAGCCTCTTTCACATCACCGAAAGGGCTTATCATCTGCCATATTCTCTCATTACCCGGGCGCAGTGCCATAGCAAACCAGACCCAGTAGCGTCTGTTGTCATTCACTTTTCATCAGCTCCCACATAATAATTCCTGCCGCCATTGCAGCATTAAGAGATTCAGTATTTCCGCTCATTCTGATAGTAATTTTCTCTGAGCATTTTGCGGTTATATCAGCGTCCAGTCCGTTTCCTTCATTACCGATAAACACAGCTCCGCCATCTGAAAAATCAGTTGTCTTAACGTCGCAAGCAGACGAGTCTACAACTGCCGCATAGCTTTTCACAGCGGCATTATCAAGCTCAGTAAAAAGCTCATCTTCATTAACATCCCTGAAAACCGGTACACGAAACATCGAGCCCATAGTTGCTCTCACAACCTTAGGATTGTATACATCACAGCTTTCACAGAAAATCACGCCATCAAGTCCCAGCGCATCAGCAGTTCTTATAATCATACCTGCATTGCCGGGGTCCTGAAGCTTGTAAAGAACGGCATATCTTCCCCTGCTTTTAATGTGTCCTGCAACAGATGTATTATCAGAAAAGGAACATTCCGCAAAAACACCCTGAGTATTTTCCGTTGCGGAAATGTACTTCCCCATATCATCCGAAATAACATTCACCCTGATATCAGATGATACTTTTTCTTCAATTATATCACAGTATCTGAGAAGTGCCGACTCAGTAAAATAAATCTGTCTCACTGCCGCCCCGGATTTAAGCGCATCAAAAACAAGACGACTTCCCTCAAGAACAAAAAGCTTATATCTCATTCGTTCCTTTTTGGAACTCATAAGCTTTCTGAAAAGCTTGATTTTCGGATTATCCTTAGAACGGATAACCTCTCCGAAATACATATTATCCACCTTATCGACCCTCCTGTTTTACTGTTGTCTGCAAACATTCGCCGTTTAAACGAAAACACGCTCTATTTGCAGAAAAAGAGCGTGTTTATCTTCAAATTAAAGGGCAGCCTTAGCCTTTTCTACAATAGCTGTAAAGCCTGCCGGATCATTAATAGCAATTTCTGAAAGCATCTTGCGGTTCAGAGTGATTCCGGACTTCTTAATGCCGTTCATGAATGTTGAATAATTCATGCCATTAAGCTTACAAGCAGCGCTGATTCTTGTGATCCAGAGCTGTCTGAAATCTCTCTTCTTCTTCTTACGTCCAGCGTATGCATAATTGCCTGATTTCATTACGGCCTGTTTAGCCATCTTGAAATGCTTGCTCTTAGCGCCCCAGTAGCCCTTAGCAAGCTTGAGAGTTTTATTTCTTCTCTTGCGAGTCATCATCGCACCCTTAACACGTGCCATAGTCTTATACCTCCGTTATTTTCTTGAATTACATATAAGGAACTAACTTCTTGATTACAGGAGCATTAGCTTCGCTTGCTACACCTGCACAACGAGCAATTCTCTTTCTCTTTGTGTCCTTCTGAGTAAGTCTATGTCTTTTGTTTGTGTGCTGATATTTAACCTTGCCGTTTTTAGTCAGCTTAAAACGCTTTTTTGCGCCTGAATGAGTTTTAACCTTTACCTTTGCCATAACAAGTTCCTCCTTTATTTAGTCGATGCTTTTGGTGACATGAACATAACAATACTGCGACCTTCCATCTTGGCAGGCTTATCAACAACTCCTGCTTCTGCGCATGCCTCCTTGAATTTTTCAAGCAGTTCTTCACCAAGCTGCGGATGTGCAATCGCACGCTTACGGAATCTTACGGAAATCTTTATCTTATCTCCGTTCTTCAGGAATTTTAAAGCCTGATTAACCTTTGTATTAAAATCGTGTGTATCAATTGCGGAAAACATTCTGATTTCCTTGATTTCAACAACCTTCTGATTTTTTCTTGCTTCCTTTTCCTTTTTAGCCTGTTCAAAACAGAATTTACCGTAATCGAGAATTCTGCATACAGGCGGCTTTGCATTAGGAGCAATCTTTACAAGGTCAAGATCCTTATCATAAGCCATTTTCTGAGCTTCTTTGGCAGAAACAACGCCGAGCTTTGTACCGTCAACGTCAATCAGTAATATTTCCTTATCTCTGATTTCGTCGTTGATCTGATGTTCCTGTTTGCTAATAGTCAAGCACCTCCAAGCATTAATTGGGCGTAAAAATTATCGCCATAATAAAAATGAGCGCAGATATATAATCAGCACTCAATAATAAACATGTAAGTTTTTAACACTAACATTTCATATTGACCATATCATAGCTTTGCGCCGTATGGTGAGAACTGATATTCTGCTTTGTTTTTACTAATCAATTATATACCATATTTCATCCCGTGTCAAGTGTTTTTTCAAAAAAAATCAGAAAAAAGAGAAAAATTTATTTTTTATTCCCCTAAGCACTTCAACACATTTGAATTTAACCTCATATTCTTCCGGATTTTTCATTACATCAAGCTCGTCCTCGGAAAAATACTCATAAGCCGCTTTTTTGTCAGTTTCCACTTCCTCCGCTGCCGGTATACAAAGCGGAGGATACATGACACACCACCAGTTTTTCCCCTGCGCTTCACCGATTGTAACCCTCAGCGCCTCATATTCCCCTGCCGGCATTGTTATATCTTCATAGACACGATTGTCAAACTCCATGCTGACAACCTCGCTCTTAGCACCATAGTCAAACCCATTTTCCTCAATAACGTCAAGTACTATATCATTAATGTAGTCAAGGTTCTGCTCTGCCACATTCTCCATTTCTTCAAGCGTATCACATCCGCCGAAAATTTCTTCTGAGTGCTCAAGAAGCTCGTCCCTCACCTTCAGCTTGAGATTCTGGTCTTCTTCGCTGTCCGAATTTGCAAGTATGTGCATTCTCAGAACGTTTTCCTCAAGTCCCGAAAGAGTATTCTCAAAGCCTGCCAGATTTGAAAAGAATATAGCCGAAACAAGTCCGCCAAATAAAATAATGTCTGTTTTTTTCATGTCAATCACCTCGGTTAAAGAATTGTCCTGTAAAACAGACATTATTCATTTTCTTAAAAATTATTCTTCGTCATCATTATAAAGCTCAACATTGTCATCGTCAATCATACCAATGTAGCTTTTACCTGCGTTGACAGTTATTTCTTCACCCGTATCCTCATCATAAATCTTAATCGGGTCGCTGTCAGACGCCTTTTCCCATGTAATCTCCTGTGCCTTACCCATGGAAATGTAGTAACCCTCTCCACTGTCAAGACCGATATCCATAAGCTTTCCGTCGGCTCTCACACCAACATAGGTTTCAAGCACAAAAATATTCGTAAACGAAAGCTGATTGCCTGTAACGCCGTCCTTATGCTCGTTCCCTGAATGATACTTATAATAAACCTGTTCATTTTCATCATATTCAAATGTGCTGTAATAAGAATTTGAGAAATTGAGACTGAATTCCGGACAGTCGTCTCCAACCGGTTCAACAGGCTCGCCTGGCGGATTGAACATAAACGCTCCGTCAGCATTCTCATCGTTTATATCTGTACGATAACCCATTTCCTCAATCTGTTCCGGAAGCTGACTTCCTCTGAGTGCACCCGTATGCTCTGTTGCATAAGACTGCGCTCTGACAGAATCACGCTCAAATACAGTTCCATAGCCAAGACTGCTCTCATTACCGTCAAAGCGGTCAATACCAAGATAATCGAGTGTGTCCTGAGCGATTGTCTTGTCAGAACCCCAGTGACAATAAATTGCATCCATACCGTAAGCAAGCCGAGGATAGTAATAACGACAGCTTCTTACAGAGCATATATCAGGAACGTTTGTATAATCCGCATATACAGCCATAAGTCTTGTTATGCCGCCCTCAACAGGAATCTCATATATAATGTCCGCTTCGTCAATGCCATACTGAGGAAGCGCCGCCTTGATATTGCTGACCATAACAGCTATCGGTCTTTTTCCGACCGCATCCTCATTATAGCCATCCTCACCTGTCAGCGGATTTATAACGCTGTCAGCCTCAGGCTCAGTAGGCTCTGTTGTTTCAACAACTGTCGGTTCCTCTGTCGGAATTGTTTCAGCAATTGAATCCTTTATAGGTCTTGCGTCACCGCAGCCGGCAAGGCACAAAACTGCAGCAAATGCTGCTGTCATAATTTTTAGTTTATTCATGATAATTTTACCCCGAAATATAAATTTATAGTTTTTTCAAAAATATACCACATAAATTCCTTTTATAAAATTCTATCAGAATTTATAGAATTTGTCAAATTTACAACTTTACACATATATCTGCCTGATATTCCAGGCTTTTGATTATGTCGTCAAAAAGTACTGATAAACACCCCTGTTTTGTCGAGAAATTACGATGAAAACCTGTATCAAAGCTATTTACAACTCATAAAAAAGAATATAAAATAATAGTTACAAAATTATTACAACAAAACGGAGGTCAATATGAAAAAAATAAATGCAATTCTTTCTGCGGCGGCAGTTCTTCTGGTTTCTGCAGGAAGCTGTATAAGCGTAAGCGGCCTTGAATACTGTGAAACGCTTACATACATTGTTTCCGAAAACGAGGCTATTATTACAGGCTACTGCGGAAATCCCGAAGTTATAAACCTGCCATCTGAAATCGAAAACAAGCCTGTAACTGAAATCAGGGAAAATGCATTCTACAGATGCAGTTCACTTACTGAAATAACTCTTCCCGAGAGCGTAAGCGAAATAAGTCACCACGCTTTTTTTGAATGCACTTCTCTTGAAACAGTTAAAATAAACGGGGAAGTTGACTGCTTTTCCGAGGGCGTATTCTATGGCTGTGAAAGCCTCAGAAGTATTGACGTACGCAACACCGCTGAAATTGATGATTACGCATTTTTCGGATGCCTGAGCTTAGAAAAATTCCGAACGCCGCAGGGCGTTACAGAAATCGGAGAATACGCATTTTACAACTGCCTTTCACTCTCAGAAATCTCCTTTGGCAACAAGCTTCACAAAATCGGAAGCTACGCATTTTTCAACTGTCCTGAGCTCCCGAAAATAAGCTTTCCCGAAAATCTCAATTCAATCGGTCAGTACGCCGCAGGATTTTCAGATAATGGTCTCAACAAAAGCTTTGAAATTGTCGGGATGCCTGATACCATAGCTGAGCATTACGCAAAAAGTAATGGCATAGACTTCAGACAGCGCATTACCTCACAAAGAAGCACCATTCTGACAGGCGAAAACATTCTCAGCACTCTTATATGGCTTATCTTCGCCGTTCTTTATGGCATAACTATATTTTACGTTCTTCCCGCAGTAAAAAAGCGACGTCGTGCTTTCAGATAGAATCAGCACAAAAAACGGGACTGCCTGTTATAATGGCAGTCCCGTTTTCGTTAAGGAAGTTTTTACTATCTCAATGTATTATTATCAAACCATTTTTGAAAGTGTCATGTAATCGAATACATTAACAACACCATCACTATTTACGTCTGCTGATTCAGCTGTGAATTCAAAGCCTTCAACAGTAACGCCTACCATATACTTCTTGAGCGCTTCAGCATCGTCTGTTGAAACCATGCCATCGTTGTTGTAGTCATATGCTGTATTTGTTTCTTCTACAACTGCGTCAGGTGTATATGTAATTTCGATTGTTTCGAGGTAAAGAGGAACTGTTGAGCCCCACCAGTAACCGATTTCAATGTTTCCGCCTGTGATACCATTGCAGATATCAGTGTCAGCGAAGTTAATTGTGTAAACTGTATTTGTACCGATGTATTCGTTGATGTCCTTCTGATACCAGTTGCCGTTTGAAACCATGCCGATACCCATGATGAGTGTATCGATTGTGCCAACTGTTGAGCGGAGGTTAATCTTGATGTTTTCAACTGTGCCCTTTGAGCAGATTTCGTCGAGGTTGAATTTGTAAAGCTTGCTTGCTTCGTCTGAATAGTCAAGCTTTGCATTGATTGAGTATACTTCTGTGATTGTGTCTGAATCTGAAGCTGTTGTTGTTTCTGTTGTTGTAGCTACTGTGCTTGCCTTTGATGATGAAGATGCGATTGTTGCTGTTGTAGTTGTAGTAGTTGTTGTAGCTTCTGTTGTTGCAGGAGTTGTAGATGTAGTAGTAGTTGTTGTAGCTTCTGTTGTTACTGTAGTAGTTGTTGTTGTAGTTGTTGTAACTTCTGTTGTAGTTGTAGCTGCTTCGTCAGCGATATATGTAACTGTAATTGTGTTAAGAATAATTGTATTTGATGTGCCGTACCAGTAACCGATTTCAACATTGCCGTTTTCAAGACCCATGCATGCGCTTGTGTCGCCAAAGCTTGCTGTGTATGACTTAACGCCTACTGTTGTGTTAACGTCATTCTGATACCAGTTGCCATTAACCACGCCTGACATAGATAACGAAATTGAACCGAGAGCTGATGCTGAACGGAAGTTTGCATCGAGACCGATGATTGTGCCCTTAGCTGCGATTTCGTCGATGTTGAATGAGTATGACTTGCTGTCGTTTGATGTGTAGTCGAGAGTCTGTCTGATTGTGAATGTTTCTGTAACTACTTCGCCTTCAGGAAGTACAACTGTTGTTGTAGTTGTTGCTTCTGTTTCAGGAGCAGTTGTTGTAGTTGTTGTTGTAGTTGTAGTAGTTGTTGTAACCTGTGTTGTTGTAGTTGTTGTTACAGCTGATGTCTTTGTCCATACTGCTGCAAATACGATTTTATCTGATGAAAGGATTGCAGGAACTTCGAATGCTGAACCAGCTGTGTATGTAACGCCGTCATACTTCCAGCCGCTGAATGTGTAACCGTCATATGTGAACTGGTTTTCAGGAAGAGTAATTGTTGTGCCGTATGTAGCGTCAACGTAGAAGTTTGCGCTGCCTGCTGAAGTTTTGCCGCCCTTGCCTGTGAAAGTGATTGTATATGTGCTTGGTTCCCAGTTAGCTACGAATGTGAGGTCGTATGAAGGCATTGTGTACTGAGCACCTGTTCTGACTGTTTCGCCTGTCTTTGGAACATACCATGACTTGAGGTCGTAGCCGAGTCTTGAGAATCTTGATGAATCTGCCGCATCGAATGTTGTGTTGATAATCTTTTCGAAGTTTACTTCAGATGCACCAACGATGCCGTCAACATCGCCTGCTGTGTAAGTAAGTGTGCAGTATGTAACTGCGTGTACTGTCAGACTTGTAAACATTGAAACTACCATGAGGATTGAAGAAATAACTGCGATTGCTCTCTTAAAATTAACTGTTCTTTTCATAATAATAACACTCCTTAACTTATTCGCCTGACAGGTTATTATCAAGTATATAAAACAAAAACGGCGTCTTTTTTGTAGCAAAAAAGACGCCGCTAATATAGCTTAATAATAACATTTGTAATTAATACAAGTGTCAGCAACTGGCTGTCGTACCGCTTATTGTTCAAGCGGGTTAGACCCTTAGCTTTGCGTCCTTACCTTTCAGTAAGTTTGCCCATTATTCAATTTACTTTCTTTACATCTGAACTTAAAATTTATTTCAACTTGAAGCTTTGTGAGTTTTAATTTTTGTTTTCTCTTAAGCTTTGTTTTTAAATCTTGTGTTCTTCTGTGTCTATATAATACCACTAAAACGGTTTCGTGTCAACAGTTTCGGGCTATTTTTATTTTGTTTCTACTTATTAACTAAATCAAACGGTAAATTTACTGTCTAAAATGCACCAATAATAAACAAGATTTACAATAATTGCTTTAACAAACCCTGTTTTTTGTAGATTTTGTTGTTTCGTTTACTTTTTAAAACGTTTTAATACGCATAAATACGTCCGTTAAATGTTTTCGTAAATGTTGCTTTTAAAACGTATCCGTAAAAAATTCCGGAAATATATTTGTTTCATTACAGCTTGTGACAAAATAATCGCACTATATATATTAGAATAAAAGAAAATTCACAAGTCAAAGGAGATGTTAAAATGTCTGTAAAAATAACAGAGGATGAAAAAAGGATTATTGCGCTGCTCTCTGGCGAGATTGACCATCATAGTGCAAAGGGGCTCAGGGCAGAAATTGATTTTTCTTTGCGTGAACGTCATCCACAGGAATTAATTCTCGACTTTTCGGAAGTAACCTTTATGGATAGTTCCGGAATCGGTCTTGTTATGGGACGCTGTAAGCTTATGAACGAGCTCGGGGGAACTGTCACCGTAAAAAATCCCCCTAACTATATAAGAAAGGTCATGCGCCTTTCGGGTATAGACCGCATTGCGACTATTTCAGGCAGTAAGGAAGGAGCATGTCACAAATGAAAACCATAAACGAAATGAAAATCAGCTTTCTCAGCAAATCAGAAAATGAAGGCTTTGCGAGAACGGCAGTTTCTGCATTCTTTGCTCTGTGCGACCCGTCGGTCGAGGATATAGCAGATATAAGGACGGCAGTTTCCGAAGCTGTCACAAACTGTATAGTTCACGCTTATCGTGGTACGACAGGAATTATTGAAATAACTGCAAAAATACTTGAAGGCAACGAATTTTACATAAGAATAAAGGATAAGGGCTGTGGCATACCTGATATAGAAAAAGCGATGGAGCCGCTTTATACCTCTGCACCGCTCGAAGAACGTGCAGGGCTCGGATTTGCTGTCATGGAATCATTTACAGACGTTTTAACCGTTAAAAGCGAACCTGACAAGGGAACAGTAATTACAATGAGAAAAAAGCCCGGTGAACACAATGAATAAACCATCAGCAGAGGAACATCTGGGACTGGTACATCTTTGTGCTAATCGTTTTCGTGGACGAGGAATCGAATATGACGACCTGTATTCTGCCGGCTGTATCGGCTTACTAAAAGCCGCTGACGCATTTGACTGCGAAAGGGGCGTGAAATTTTCAACCTATGCAGTACCCGTCATACTCGGTGAAATAAAGCGGCTTTTCCGTGACGGAGGAGCTATAAAGGTAAGCAGAAGCTTAAAGGAGCTTTCACTGCGAACTGTCCGCAAGCGCGAAGACCTTTCCAAGACGCTCGGGCGTGAGCCGACTATCAGCGAACTGAGTCACGCCATGAACGAAAATGAGTGCGACATAGCAGAAGCGCTTGCCGTAAGCCTTCCGCCCGTCTCGCTCACAGACAGCTCCGATGAAAATGGTAAGGAGCTTGATATAGCAGTTCCCTCACCCGATACAGAAATAGGCGATACAATTGCGCTCAGACAGGTACTTTCTATAATGGAAGAAAAGGACCGTTCCCTTATAATCTTAAGATACTATAAAGGGAAAACCCAGACAGTCGTTGCAAAAGAGCTCGGTATGTCACAGGTTCAGGTTTCAAGGCGTGAGAAAAAACTGCTCGGATTTATGAGGGAACAGCTTTTAAAGTAAACGTTTAAGCCAAATATGCCACAGAAAACATATTTTTAACAGATAATTCACGTCAAAGTATTGATTTTTTATTTAAAATGTAGTATAATTAATAGACTGATTAATATAGACAGGAGAATTATCATGGTAAAAAATATTATAGAAGAAATAAAAAAAGGACTTGTAGGTGATCCTGCAAAGGATATCCAGTATCTTCAGGAACAGGGTGTCAAGTATAAGGATCATGCACAGGCAGGCGAAATCTTAAAGGCACTCAGCGAGCTTTCATTCAGCCTTCTTCCTGAAGAAAACCGCAGAAAGATTAAAGAGGATCTTTTCATTGAGGACAAGCGTGTTGACCAGGTTTTCGCAGAGGCAAATGAAAAGGTAAAGGCAAAGGATATTGACGGTGCTCTTGAAATTCTCGCAAAAATCGAAGCCCATGCCGATAAGGTATTTCCTACTGAGAAAAACTGCTTCTTCTCATTCAGAAACCGTCTTGAAGAATATATGTATTCACATTTTTACAAGCCTGAAGAAAAGTACGGCAGAACACCATTTGATTTCTGTCAGTTCCTTTCAGCATACGGCTATCTTCTTATTGAAAAGCATCAGCCACAGGATGCGGTTGCAAAGCTTGAAAAGGCTATCAAGTATAATCCTGTAAATGCCGAACCAAGATTTGAGCTTGCAGAAGCTTACAAGCTTCTCCACGAGCCTGAGAATCTTTTTGAATGTATCAAGGAAACAGTTAAAATCGCTATTTCACCATATCACATTTCAAGATGCTACGCTAATCTCGGATACTACTGTATCGAAATCAAGGATTATGACAGCGCTGTTGCTTTCTATTACGAAAGTCTGATGTTTGCTAAGAATCCTGCTGTCCAGGGCGAGCTTCAGCATATCCGTGCAATCACAGGCAAGCAGATTGTTCCGCCTACAAGAGACGAAGTTCTCGCAGTATTTGAAAAATATGGCATCAAGAATGGTCCTGACCAGGATATCGTTAATATTGCTTTCTCACTTGGCAACTACTGCATCGAGCACAACGCTCCGCCACAGGAATCACTTTTCTATATGCAGATTGCATACGACCTTTCAAGAAGCGAAAAGGTGCTTGAAATCATTGACCGCTTAAAGGCTCAGATTGCCGCACAGAACGCTAAGGTAAAATAATAAAGCCGAAAGCCTCCCATAAGGGAGGCTTTTATAATCAATGGGGGTGTATTAAATGAACATTCGCACAATGTATATTACAGACTATGAGGATGTATATTCACTATGGCTTTCATGCAAGGGCATGGGACTTAACAATCTTGACGATTCCAAGGACGGAATCGAGCGCTTTCTGAACAGAAATCCCGAAACCTGCTTTGTTGCAGAAAAGGATAATAAAATCGTCGGCGTTATAATAACAGGAAATGATGGTCGCCGTGGTTATATTTATCACACAGCAGTAAATCCCGATTACAGAAAGCAGGGCATTGCATCTGCACTTGTCAATACAGCTCTGACAGCACTTGAAACAATTGGAATAAACAAGGTGGCGCTTGTCGTGTTTGAAAGAAATCAAAGCGGCAATGAATTTTGGGAAAAGATTGGATTTACCCAAAGGGATGATTTAATTTACCGCAACAAGACCATAACACAGATGGTGAGAATTGATACTTAATAAATTTAAGGAGACATATATGCTTGGTAAAATCGTCACAGTAACCGTCGACCGTCCTCTTGGAAGCTATCATCCTGAATATAAAGATTTGTATTATCCCGTGAACTATGGCTATATTGAAGGCATTATGGCTCCCGATGGGGAAGAACAAGACGCTTATATTTTAGGCATAAACGAACCTGTTGAAAAATATACAGGTAAAATAATTGCAATAATTCACAGATTTGATGACATTGAAGAAAAGTGGGTTGTCTGTCCGGAAGATATGTCATTCACCAAGTCTGAAATTATTAAAGCGGTAAAATTTCAGGAGCAATATTATCAATCAGAAATTATTATGTAGGGGCGGTCATTGACCGCCCGATTATATTTGAATATCAACTATTAAAAACAGGCGCCCCTCTTGCAGAGGACGCCTGTTATTTTTGCCACGGGACGTCGTAGGCGCCGTCCCCTACTAAATAAATGGTCGTGCCAGAAAACAAAATCCAATTCTTATCTGACAAACGAAATGCAGTCAAGCGGCACGCTTGTTACATATAATCAACCTTGATTTTGCCGTTCTCAGCTGTAATGCCGATTCCTGCAATGTTTCCGTTTTTCTCAATCATGATATCAGCAATCTTTTCTTCGATTTCCTTTCTGATTACACGTCTGATATCTCTTGCGCCATAGCTCTTGCCAAACGCTTCTTCAGCAACAGCGTCGAGCGCTGACTGTTCGTATTTCAGAATGATACCCTTTTCTTCAAGCGGTTCTTTCATTTCTTCAAGCATAAGTCCCGCAATTCTTGCAAAGTCCTCCTTCACAAGCGGCTTGAACACGATAACCTCATCAATACGGCTTATAAACTCAGGACGTAAAAATTCCTTGAGAGACTTCATCGCCTTTTCCTTTGAAATGTCCTCAACCGACTTGTTAAAGCCGACACCTGTTGACTTGTCTGTCGAGCCTGCATTTGAAGTCATTGCAATGATTGTATTTTCAAAGTTTACAGTTCTTCCCTGTGCATCATTGATTTTACCTTCGTCAAGAATCTGAAGCAGAATATTCATGATATCAGGGTGTGCCTTTTCGATTTCGTCAAAGAGTACCACTGAATACGGATGACGGCGCACCTTTTCAGTAAGCTGTCCGGCTTCATCATATCCCACATATCCGGGAGGAGAACCAATCATTCTCGCAACGGAATGCTTTTCCATATATTCAGTCATGTCAAGACGGATAAGCGGCTCGGTTGAGTCAAACATCTCGTTTGAAAGCACCTTTACAAGCTCAGTCTTACCAACGCCTGTCGGTCCTACAAAAATAAATGATGCAGGGCGTCTGCGCTTTGAAAGCTGAACTCTTGTACGCTTGATTGACTGCGCAAGGAGATGAACAGCCTCGTCCTGTCCGACAATATGCTGCTTTATGCGTTCTTCCAGCTGAGACATCTTTGAAAATTCGCTCTCAGCAATCTTGTTTGACGGAATACCCGTCCAGAGCTCGATTACCTTAGCAAGGTCATTTTCAGTTACCTGAATATCTGAAATCACCTTTTCAAGCTCTTCCATATCATTTTTCACTCTGATTATATCGCCCTTGACTTCAGCAAGTGCCTCATAGTTCGGCTCAGACTCTTCTTCGATAGACTTTTCCATGTCTTCGAGAACTTTAAGTCTCTTTGTCTTTTCGTCATACTGAGCAAGCTCAGGTGTTCTGATACATGTACATGCGCAGGCTTCATCAAGCAGATCAATAGCCTTGTCAGGCAGGAATCTGTCCTGAATGTATCTTTCAGAAAGTGTTGCACACTGACGTATAAGAGCGTCGCTTATCTTAACTCTGTGATATGCTTCGTAGTATTTCTTGATTCCAAGTAAAACCTCGTATGTTTCATCAATAGTCGGCTCATTTACAGTTACAGGCTGGAAACGTCTCTCAAGAGCGCTGTCCTTTTCGATATATTTTCTGTACTCGCTGAATGTTGTAGCACCGATAACCTGTACCTCTCCTCTTGAAAGGGCAGGCTTTAAGATGTTTGCAGCATTCATGGAGCCTTCAGAATCACCTGTTCCGACAAGGTTATGCACCTCATCGATAAAGAGGATTATATTTCCCTCAGACTTAACTTCGTTTACAAGACCCTTTACACGGCTCTCGAACTGTCCTCTGAACTGAGTTCCTGCAACAAGAGCAGTCAGGTCAAGCAGATACACCTTTTTTCCGACAAGATTAAACGGCACATTACCCTCAGCAATCTTCTGGGCAATACCCTCTGCAATCGCTGTTTTACCAACACCAGGTTCACCGATAAGGCAAGGATTGTTCTTCTGACGTCTTGAAAGAATCTGAACGACTCTTGCAATCTCCTTGTCTCTGCCGATTATGTTGTCAAGCTGACCTTCCTCAGCCTTCTTGCTTAAATTAGTACAGTAATTTTCAAGGAATTTGAGTTCCTTTTCCTTTTTCTTCTTGCTTTTCTTTTCGGATGATTTACCATGCTTCTTTTCAGATGCTTCTCCGCCTGGGAAACCTCCCTTTTCCATTCCGTCAATGAGATTATGTAAATAGTTCGGGAGAGTATCGGCACCGCCCATTTCAAAGCCGTCACCGTCCATAAGCTCCATCATCTGGTCAGACATCTGCTCAATATCATCATCAGTAATCCCCATCTGTTCCATGTATTCAGAAACCTGAGGTATATTCATCTTCTTTGCACAAAGCATGCAAAGACCTTCGTTCTTCTTTTCATTTCCCTGCATTGTTGTAATAAATACAACAGCGGGTCTTTTTTTGCATTTACTGCATAATACCATAGCTTTCACATTTCGCCCGAAGCCTTCGGGCGAACTCCTTTCTGTTAAAATCCGGTCAAACCGAATTTAGAACTTATCTATCTTATCAAAAACGTGTCTGAATAAGTATGTTTTCTCAACTGTTTCATAGCTTATAAATGAGCCTTCGCTCTCTGCAACATGAATAAGAATCTTCACAAGTACAGCCAGAATAATCAGCATAACTGCACCCTGTATTGCACCAAGCACGCCTCCTGCAATCTTGTCAAGCTTGTCAAAGCCGTTTAAAAGTCCGAATCTGAACGCCTTGTTTATAACAATACGGATTATTGTCATGAAAATGAAATAGCATATTATAAACACAAACGCCTTAACAAGTCTCAGCGCAGGCTTTCTTATAAAGTTCTTTTCAATATATTCAGGAACATCTTCAGGCTTTTCAACAATAACGTTTATTGTCTCTGTAAAAAGCTCCTTGTTCTCTGAAATTTTTTCAGTAAGCTCATGAGTTACATACGGAGGCAGCTTCACACCCAGATGCTTTGAAAACATATCTGTGAATTCCTTCATGAAATCCGCCTCAAAGTTTTCGAATGTATCAACAACCGCTCCCGACGCCTGATTTGCATATTCATAAAGCTCAATCATCGAGTCGTCAGATTTAAGAATTTTCTGTACTCTTCCGTTTTCAAGTACAGCGCCATAGTCACTGTTTTCAATAACCTCTTTTACAGTCATTGCAGGGTCATATTCCTCAAGGGCTGTTTCAACTCCCTCAATGCTGGATTCCTTGATGAAATTATCGTATATGATTTCCGAACAGCTGTTACTTACTGCCGCTGCTAAGAATACTGATACAACACAGCCCGCAATCAGTACAACTATTTTTGAAAAACCTTTTTTTACGCAATTATAAATACATAAAGCAACAATTGCAACTGTTAATATATCCAGTAGCCACCAGAAATTTGTTCCCATTTTATCGCCCCATTCCACACACTTTAATAATCTATTCTGTCAATTCTGTCATAACCTAAAAGGAAAAGATAATCATCAATATAAATAATCTTTTCATATGAGCCTTCCGAACTGATTTTTGTCTTTCCGCTTCCACTGAAATTATACTGAGCTATACCCTCTTTACCGAGTATGCACAGCTTTTCATCAATAATTCTTATACACTTCGTACTGTTATCATCAAATTCAATAACTGCAGGTTCTTTTTTCGCACTGCTTATAGCGGCAACATAGCTGTGTCTTTTGGTTTCATTTTCAAAAAGCATCGCCACTCTGCCTTCGGAATAATCCCAGTCCTTCAGCTGTGCAGGATATGGATATTCTGATTTAAGCTCACCCTTATTGTTGTAATACACACACTTTGTATCGCCTAAAAGAATAACGTTGTTTTCTGATTTATAGACGCTTACACAAAGCGTATCAATCATTTCTGATTTCCAGTTGTCCTTTGCTGAATTAAAGGAAACCGAAGTAAGCCCCGAACAGATATTGCCGTTTATGGCGTCAATCGTTGCAATAACGCATCCTTCTGAATCCTCAGTAAATGCCAGGTCAACCACTCTGTCAACACACTCACGGGAATATATCTCATTTCCCGATTCGTCATATACTATGAGCTTGCAGAAATAGGTTTCAGACGTTGTAACGACAGCCGCTTTTCCGTCCTCACTTATTCTTGCGAAAATAATATTGTCTTCAAGCTTGTGTGAATACTCAATATCGCTGTATGATTCAACTCTGAATCTGTTGCCGCCGCTTTCATAAACAACAGCCTTTTTACCTGCCGCCTGTAATTTGGCATTTGAATAGGCATGCTGTCTTGATTCATAAAGCTCGCCATCAGTTGTATAGACATATGTATATGCATCACTTAATATTACAAGATAATCATTAAGCTCGGCAGTCTGATAATCTATACCACCCGAAATGCTGATAGGAAAGTTTCCCTCAGCAAGTTCATTTTCGCCGCCTGAGCGAACGCTCTGAAATTTTGCACCTATTCCCTCAAGCTTCGGAAACCACACATCACGCTTTACATAAAGCATAATAACAGTTCCTATAAGAAGCATAACTGCCAGGAATTTTGTAATCTGACGTCGTCTTCTTTTCTTTCTTCTCAAAAGACCGATGTCTACATCCTTTGAAGTAATTTTCATTAATGTCCCTTTCAGTTCAGTAATAAATCCTGTTTAAATAAAGTCCGTGCGCCTGTGCCGTTCTTCCAGCAAGAGTACGGTTCCTGGATTTAAGTATCTCGTCTATATATTCGGGCTTCATACGCCCTTCATTTACAGTCAGAAGCGTTCCGACCATAATCCTAATCATATTATACAGAAAACCATCGCCTTTTACAAGCATTTTAATCGATTCACCATTAATTACTATGTCGAATTTTTCTATTGTCCTCACAGTATTCTGTCCTTCTTCATAATTGGAACAGAATCCGGCAAAGTCATGAGTTCCGACAAACCGCTGTGCCGCACTTCTCACAAGCTCAGCATTGAATGGTCTGCGGTAGTGAAGCGCCATATCTGTCATAAAAGGATTTTTCGACTCGCTGTTGTGAATAAGATATATATATTCCTTTCCCTTGCAGGAAAATCTCGCATGAAAATCCTCAGGAACCTCCTCACAGGAAAGTATCGATATATCATCGGGCAGTTCGCCGTTAACGCCTCTTACAAAGCCCTTTACGGGTATACTGCTTTCCGTCAGAACGGAAAAGCAGTAATTGTTGGCGTGAACACCCGTATCAGTTCTTGAACAGCCGTTTATCTGTGCCTTATGGTTAAGCACTTTGGAAACACACCTTTCCACAACCTCCTGTACTGTCAGGGCATTATCCTGGCGCTGAAAGCCGTGGTAGGCAGTTCCTCTGTAAGACATGATAACCTTAAGATTTCTCATTTTCTTCCTCTGTCACTTTTGCAGTTTCAGCAGAAACCGCTTCCTTTTTCTTTGTCAGGCGTCCGCTTAAATACCAGAGCGCCGCAAATGCGCCAAGTGAAACAATGCTTATAATAAGTCCCGGTACAAATCCAGGAGGGCAGTATTTAAGCTCAATCTTGTGTTCACCTGCCGGAACATGAGCGCAAAGGAATGCATCATTAATTGATGAAGTCTCAGCTTCCTTACCGTCAACATAAACAGACCATCCGCTGTCATAAGGAATTGATGTATACATAACACCGTCTTCTGCGGCAGTCATATTTCCGCAGATATATGTGTCATCGTATTCTGTAACATCAAGTGAACCTTCAAGAAGCTTCTGATAGCCTTCTTCAAATACTGCGCTGTTTATCTGATAAACGAAAATAGTACCGTTTCCGCTTTCATTTTCAGGAACATTTGCCTGGAATGTAACCGTTTCTCCCGCCTTCATATCAGCAGCAGCATAAGTTGCTAAATACTTGTCTGTCTTTTTAGTATATAAAACTGCATTTCCGTTTTTAATCTGTACAGTATTTACAGAATCAGCAGTTCCGAAATCAAATGAGAAATATACAGGTCCGTCGAACATCACTTCATAATTGTATTTGAGGAAGCAATTTCCGCTTTCACTTGCTTCATACTGATAATTATACTGTCCGTCGCCTGTTTTTATAACATTAAGGCCTGTGTGTCCTACATCCTTGATAGGCACCTTCACAAGAACATCTTCTTCAATACCTGTTGCAAGTCTGAAGAGTTCGTTCTGATTGTTAAACTGATTTGTGCTCTCGCCTGTAAAGTCAAGAATTGTATTTTCAGACATAAAGCCAATAGGTAAGTGATGTGTATTCTTATATGAAGAAACGCCATTGCTTTCAGCAAGCGGTTCAAGATATGTCAGGTCACCTGAATAATTATCAATTGAAAGAAGATATTTTAAGTTCAGGAACATGTTCACAACAGCTGTATTCTGATGGTAGTAATATCTGTTACCGGCAGCTGAAGCAGGAACACCGAGACTTCTCATCAGATTTGTAACATTAACATTAGCAGTTGATGAAAACTGTGAAATACCCTTATAGCCATAAAGTGCAGGGTCATTGATTGTATATGTCTTGTTCTTTTCTATACGGTAAAAACCGTCATCGTTCATTTCAATTGTATCAATAAGAGCCTGTATTTCCTCACCCTTTGTAGGATACTGGTCACGGCTTGTATTTGAAACAGATTCAACACCAAGGCTTGCGTTCATGCCCATTTCAACAAAGCATACGCCGAACACAAGGAAGTTGAGCAGCTTTTCCTTAACGATGTTAAGCTCATAAAGTGCTGTTATAACAATAAAGATAAAGCATACGATAAGGCTGTAAGTAAGCGCATTCGGATTTTCTTCTGTCTTTTCACCGTATGTCACAAGCGCAATAACAAAAGTCATCACAGCCGCCGCAATAATATCAAATTTATTTTTCTCAGCCTTCATAACAGTAAACGCTCTGTATCCTGCCGCAAGGACAAGGAATGAGAAGAGGAATGAGAAACGATATGGAAGCATGTTTGTAAAATGGAAACCATGCCAGATGTAGTTGAGTACATTCATATTACAGCTTACAACTATAAATGCAAGGTAAATTACAGTAACAACCTTTTCTCTGATTTTAACTGACTTGGCTCTTATGAAAATACCAAGCAATGCAACAGCTACCATACCGCAGTAATAGTTAGGCAGACCTTCCTTGACTGTCGGAGCCTGGAAGCCGAGAATTGCAGAAAGCATTCTTGTCCATGTTTCGTAGTAGGTTATAGTTTCAGGGAACTTGTTTTCTGCACTGTTTGTAAGCATAAGTCCGAGGAACGCCGGAAGAAGAATAAGTGCACCGATTCCTATACCTATCGCTGAAGCACCTGCAATCTGTCCGAGGCGCTTAGCAGCGTACTTGATGCCGCCCCACTCGCATATAACAAGACCGCCGAATATAAGTACTGTAAATATGCATGTAAAAAGTCCGATGTAAAAGCTTGACATAAGTGAAAGCGCAAGTGAAATTACATAAAGCTTGAACTTGCCTTCCTTGTAAAGCTTGATTGTTCCGAGAACAACAAGTGGCAGAAGCGCTACTGTATCAATCCAGATAACGTTCCAGTAATAGCCCATGATGTAGTTACAAAGGGCGTAACAAAGACCGAACGCTGTAATTGAAATATCGTTTTTCTTGAAAACGTGCTTTACAAATATTGCAAAGAAAAGTCCTGCACAGCTTATTTTTAAAGTCAGGAAAAGCGTAAGCGCTTCTCTTGAATATTCCATAGGGAATAAAAATGCCAGGAAATTGAGCGGACTTGCCGTATAATAAGACATAAGCGAAATAAAGTTTGTACCAAGTCCTGTGTCCCATGAATAGAAAAGCGATGAAAAATCCTGAAGCTTTTCATGTTCTATTCTGAAAAACGGGTAATACTGGTGCCACAGGTCAGTTACAAGAATCTGCTTTGTACCAAACGGATAAATTTCACTCTTTGAAAAGAAATACCACATTATTATAAATGGGATTATAAATGCCAGAAAAAGATAAATTCTTGATTCTCCCTTTTTATTGAATAAAAGAGGATTTCCTTTTAATATACTGTCTCCCGATTTTTTACTTTTTACGGAAGTGTTTTTAGTGTTCTTTGTGCTTTTCATTTTCCTTCCCTTTCCTTAACCTAAAATATTACCTGTTATAATTATTCCAAAGAAAAACAGGGTAATAAAAAGTGCAATATAATCAGCTATACCGCTTTTTAACTGCTTCATACGGGTTCTGCCCTCGCCGCCTCTGTAACAGCGACACTCCATAGCAGTAGCTAAGTCTCCTGCACGTCGTATCGACGAGACAAACAGCGGTATGATAACAGGAACTACAGCCCTGACCTTTTCCTTTATTCCTCCACCGTCCATGTCAGCACCCCTTGCCTTCTGCGCAGACATAATCTTATCCGTTTCTTCAACAAGAGTCGGGATAAATCTCAGCGCAATTGTCATCATCATTGCAAGCTCACTTACAGGAAGCTTTATTTTTTTGAGAGGACTCAAAAGTCTCTCGATAGCGTCCGTCAGTGCAACAGGTGAAGTTGTATATGTCAGAAGTGATGTTCCTGAAATAAGAAGAATAAGTCTTACTATCAGAAATACTGATGTTCTCACTGCTTCATCAGTAATTGAAATGAATTTCCACTCAAAAAGCGGTATACCGCCCGATATCATAAACAGATTCAGAAGCGATGTGATAATCAGAATCGGCACAATCGGCTTTAAGCTTTTGAGTATCATTTTTATCGGTACGTCTGAGCAAAGATAAGCCATTGCCGTAAAAACAAAGCCGAGTATAAGACTTGTAACGTCAGACCCCATAAAAAGCATTATAACAAAAAGAAGCGTAATAACAAGCTTAAAGCGTGCGTCAAGCCTGTGTATAATGCTGTTTCCGGGAAAATATTGTCCTAATGTAATATCCTTTATCATAGCGTTTCCCCTCCGACAGCAAGTTTTTCAAGGAGCTTTTCCGCTGCATATTTAACGGTGTAAATATCCTTGTCTATATCAATACCCTTTTCTCTGAGCAGATTTATAACTCTAGTAACCTGCGGAACGTCAAGCCCGATTTTTTCAATTTCAAGAGAACGCTTGAATACTTCTGCCGTATTGTCGTAACAGAAAACCTCCGCCTTGTTCATGACAAGTATTTTAGAGGCATATTTTGCAACATCCTCCATACTGTGTGAGACAAGCAGAATTGTACAGCCCATGTCCTTATGATACTGCTTAATCTGATTTAATATAAGCTCCCTGCCTTTCGGGTCAAGACCTGCTGTCGGCTCATCGAGAATAAGCACCTCCGGCTCCATTGCCATAACACCTGCAATCGCCACACGGCGTTTTTCACCGCCCGAAAGCTCAAACGGTGATTTTTCGAGCATGGAAGTCGGTATTCCGACAGCCTCTGCGGTTGTTCTCACTCGCCTGTCTATTTCGGCTTCCGAAAGCCCCATATTTTTAGGACCGAAAGCAATGTCTCTGTAAACAGTGTCCTCGAAAATCTGATATTCCGGATACTGAAAAACAAGTCCCACACGAAATCTTACTTTTCTGATTTCAGATTTGTTTTCCCAGATATCCTGTCCGTCAAGATAAACCTTACCCGACGTTGGTCTCAAAAGTCCGTTGAAATGCTGGATAAGCGTTGATTTTCCCGAACCTGTGTGACCGATAACCCCGACAAATTCTCCCTTTTCT
Organism: uncultured Clostridium sp.; assembly: GCA_964621265.1. Classification (GTDB taxonomy): domain Bacteria; phylum Bacillota; class Clostridia; order Oscillospirales; family Ruminococcaceae; genus Porcipelethomonas. Next base: position 47,663 of record CAZULQ010000008.1, read on the forward strand.
ATTTCAATGTTTACATTGTTTACTGCCATCTTTTCAAACGGCGTTCCCCCACTGTAAACATAACTCAAATTCTCTGTTTTTAAAATTGCCAAAATTCAAAACTCCTCAAGTAATAACCTTACCGTTTTAAAAGTTCAAACAGCGCCTGTGCACACTCAGCCTCCGAGATAATATGACTGTCAAGTGCAAAGCCGTGCTTGTTGAGTTCATATACAAGCTCCGTTACCTGCGGAACATCAAGTCCTATCGACTTCATAAGCTCAACCTGTGAGAAAACCTCTTTTGGGGTATCATCAAGCAGAATTTTACCCTTGTCCATGACAATAACCCTTTTGCACTTTGCTGCTTCCTCCATGTAGTGAGTAATCAGAATTATTGTTATATTATAATCCTCATTGAGACGCTTAATAGTCTCCATAACCTCTTTTCTTCCGACAGGGTCAAGCATAGCAGTCGGCTCGTCCATAACAATGCATTTAGGACGCATTGCGATTATCCCCGCAATTGCAACCCTCTGCTTCTGACCGCCCGAAAGCTGATGAGGAGAGTGATTCCTGTATTCATACATATCAACTGCCTTCAAAGCGTCATCAACACGTCTGCGGATTTCTGATGGCTCAACGCCTAAATTCTCAAGCGCAAACGCCACGTCCTCCTCAACGATTGCCGCAACAATCTGATTGTCGGGATTCTGGAAAACCATTCCGACCCTCTGACGAATGTCAAAAATCCTGTCCTCATCGGAAGTGTCAATTCCGTCTATATAAACCTTTCCGCCGCCAGGCAGCAAGATTGCATTCATATGCTTTGCAAGGGTTGATTTCCCACAGCCGTTATGTCCTAAAACGGCTGTAAACTCGCCTTCTTCAAATGAAACGTTTAAATTCTGAAGAACAAGCCCGCCCTCGTCATCATATTTAAAATCAAGACCCTCTGTTTTAGCAAAAGACTTCATATTTATCCTTTCTGCCAGATTGCTGTTGAGCCGCATGGCAGACAAAGTCCGCTTTCCTCAACAGGCAGTCCGATTTCATCAAAAGTAACCTCTCCGCCAAACTGCGGACAAATTGTCTCACCGAGAATATATCCCATAACAGACGGAGAAAGACCCGTTGTATAGCTGTTAATCAGGAAGAAAAGAGGATTGTCGCTCAATACGCCTGTACAGAGCTTGACTAAGTCATAAACGCAGTCCTCAAGCTTCCATACCTCTCCGCCAGGACCTCTGCCATAGCTTGGCGGGTCCATGATTATAGCGTCATACTTTCTTTCACGTCTGATTTCTCTTGCAATAAACTTTTCACAGTCATCAACAATCCAGCGCACTGGCTTTTCTGAAAGACCTGACAAAGCAGCGTTTTCTCTTGCCCACGCAACCATGCCCTTTGATGCGTCAACGTGACACACGCTCGCACCTGCTGCCGCACATGCAAGCGTCGCTCCGCCTGTATAGGCGAAAAGATTGAGCACATTTATTGGTCTGCCTGCATTTCTGATTTTATCCATCATAAAATCCCAGTTTACAGCCTGTTCAGGGAAAAGTCCTGTATGCTTAAAGCCTGTCGGCTTAATGCTGAATTTCAGCTCCTTATATGACATTTCCCACGAATCCGCAGGCTTTTTCGCAAAGCTCCACTTGCCGCCGCCCGATGATGAACGGTGATAATGTCCCTGAGCCTTATCCCAGAGCGGAGACTTTTTTGAAGTCTTCCAGATAATCTGCGGGTCAGGACGGATAAGCAGTACACCGTTCCACGACTCAAGCTTTTCCTGGTTTGTAGTATCCAGAATTTTATATTCTTTCCAGTTATTTGCAATACGCATTATAGGTATTCCTTTTCAATTTATTTTTTCCACGGACGAGCCTTTCCCGTCCAGCCTTTTTCCTTCCAGTAGTCGGCATCCGCCTTGTTCCAGCCTTTTTTCTGAGCCATACTCATGATTTTAAAGAAAGCCTTTGTTTTTATGGAAGGCGTAACTCTGCCATGACTGAATTTAATGTACTTTGCAATACTTTCGAGCTTTTTGTTAATCTTATGTTTTTTCTTGTCATCGACAGCCTCCCAGGAAGTTGCCGCAATACCCAGACCATAAGAATAAACCCTGCCGACGCCCCAGAAAAACAAGCTGTCCTTTATGTCCTTAATAGTTGATTTCACACCTGCGCCTGCAGCAGTTGAGAGTATGACTGCCTGCTTTGTAAACATCGATTCCTCAGGACGATGCACCATAAAGCGATAGCCATAGTGGTCAAGTAAAGCCTTCATAGCACCTGTACAGTGATAAACATAAACAGGCGAAGTGAAAATCAGCAGGTCTGCCGAATCAATAGCTTCTGTTACAGGACGGAGCTTTTCATAATGAGGGCACAAAGTCTCGCTCTTCACAAAGCAGTTTGTACAGCCACAGCAAAACTCATCAAAATCACGGGGCAGGAAAAATTCAGTAACCTCGCCCGAAAGCTTTTCACACAGAATTTTCCCCATGTTGTACGTTGAACCCTTGTGGTTCTGACCGTTTATTACAACAATTTTCATTTTCCTGTGCGCTCCTTGATTTTGTCAGCAATAGCAACAGCATATTTATTAATCTGACTAAAATCCTTACCCTCGAGCATAACTCTGATAAGCGGTTCTGTACCGCTTTCTCTTACTAAAATTCTACCAGTATCGCCAAGCTCGTTTTCATACTGTTCAATAAGGTCTGTAATCTGGCTGTCGTTCTTCCATACTTCCTTGTCACGAGGACTGATTTTAACGTTAATCATAACCTGTGGGAATGTTTCCATAACAGACGCAAGCTCTGACATTTTCTTGCCTGACTCAGCTAAGATTTCAAGAACTTTAGCACCTGAAAGCTGACCATCGCCTGTGTTTGCCTCATCAAGGAAAATAATATGTCCACTCTGTTCGCCGCCGAGATTATAGCCGCCCTCAAGCATTCTTTCAAGAACGTATCTGTCGCCGACCTTAGTAGTTTCCATTTTGATGTCATTTGCCTTGGCAAAGTATGTAAAGCCTAAGTTACTCATAACAGTAACAACCGCCGCATCATTTTTAAGCTTGCCCTTTTCCTTGTAGGATTTAGCGCAGATTGCGATAAGCTTGTCACCGTCAACAAGCTCACCCTTTTCGTCAACAGCTAAGCATCTGTCAGCGTCACCGTCAAAAGCAAGACCCGCATGACACTTCTTGTCAACAACAAACTGCATAAGATTGTTGATGTGAGTTGAACCGCAGTTATCATTGATGTTTGTACCGTTTGGTGAAGCGCTCATGATATAAACACTTGCGCCGAGACCTTCAAAGAGTCTCTTTGCTGTTGCTGAAGCACTTCCGTTTGCACAGTCAAGCGCAATTCTGAGTCCTGTAAGATTTCCCTTGATTGACTTCATGATATGTCTTATGTAATCAGTCTGAGCGTCTCTGTAATATGTGATTTTACCAACCTCGCCGTCAGACACAAGCTTCATTTCCTCAGGCTTGTCGAGAATAAGCTCTTCGATTTCCTCTTCAAGCTCGTCTGAAAGCTTATAGCCTGTTGAAGCAAAAAGCTTGATACCGTTAAATTCAAAGCTGTTGTGTGAAGCAGAAATCATAACGCCTGCGTCAGCGCCCTTCTGCTTTACAAGCATAGCAACAGCAGGTGTCGGAACAACACCTAAAATCTGAACATTCGCGCCAACTGAGCAGATACCTGCCGCAAGAGCTGCTTCAAGAACGTCTGATGAAATTCTTGTGTCCTTGCCGATGAAGATTGTCGGCTTATGCTTTGTTCTCTTTGTAAGCACGATTGCCGCCGCTCTGCCTATATTCATTGCAATTTCGCATGTAAGCTCTGTTATTGCAACGCCTCTTGCACCATCTGTACCAAATAATCTACCCATTTTAAATTATCTCCTTATTATGTTTTTGTTTGTTGTACTATATTGTAAGCTGTCCGTCATCTGTCGTGTCATTTCTTGTAAATCCCAGATGAGCGTAAGCTAAATTTGTCGCAACTCTTCCTCTCGGAGTTCTTGCTAAAAATCCGAGCTGCATTAAATATGGCTCGCATACGTCCTCAAGCGTAATCGCTTCTTCGCCGATTGCGGAAGCCAGTGTTTCAAGTCCCGCAGGACCGCCGTTATAGCCCTTTATGAGCATTGTGAGCATTCGCTTGTCAAGACTGTCAAGCCCGAGTGCGTCAATTTCAAGTCTGTTAAGAGCAATTGCCGCAATTTCGCCTGTAATTTCACCGTCGCCCATAACCTCAGCAAAGTCTCTCACACGCTTTAAAAGCCTGTTTGCAATTCTCGGAGTACCTCTCGACCTTTTTGCAATTTCCAGCGCACCGTCCGAAGTACACGGAATCCCCAGCAGTGAACTGCTTCGCCTTATGATATCGCTTAATTGTTCATGAGTGTAAAGCTCAAGTCGCTGAACAATGCCGAAACGGTCACGAAGCGGGGAAGTCAGCTGACCTGCCCTTGTTGTCGCCCCGACAAGCGTGAACTTTTCAAGGTCAACTCTGATTGAACGTGCCGAAGGCCCTTTGCCTATGATAATATCAAGTGCACCGTCTTCAAGCGCAGGATAGAGTATTTCCTCAACTGCTCTTGAAAGTCTGTGGATTTCGTCGATGAAAAGCACATCGTTTTCCGAAAGGTTTGTAAGCAGTGCCGCCAGATCCCCCGGCTTTTCGATTGCAGGACCTGTTGTGATTCTCAGGTTTGCACCCATTTCGTGGGCAATAATTCCTGCAAGCGTTGTTTTACCAAGTCCCGGAGGACCGTAAAGCAGAACATGGTCAAGCGGCTCGCTTCGGCGTTTTGCCGCTTCAATGTAAATCGCAAGATTCTCTTTTACCTTGTCCTGTCCTATATATTCCTGTAATGTCTGAGGTCGCAGAGTAAATTCAGTTTCTGTGTCCGCCTCGGTATACTCCGGCGCAACAACTCTGCTCTCAAACTCCATATCTGATGTTTCTATCACTTTTTTCTCCCATTATTTCATCTTACTGCTGATAATTTTAAGTGCCTGCTTTATGATTTCGCCCGAATCGAGAGTACTGTCAATCTTTGAAACAGCCCCTGCCGCTTCCGCCTGTGAATAGCCAAGCACCATAAGCGCAGACATCGCCTCAGATACATTATCGTTTGCAACGTTCTCTGCAACCTTAAATCCATCAGCAAGTTCCTTTGATGTTGCCTCTTTTGCTATTTTGTCTTTAAGCTCTAAAACTATACGCTGTGCAAGCTTCGGACCTACGCCCTTTGTTTTTGTGAACACCTTGCTGTCTCCCGACGCAATAGTCAGCGCAAAGCGCTGTGAATCGATATCAGAAAGTATCGCAAGCGCCGCCTTAGGTCCGACTCCCGAAACAGAAAGCAGCATTTTAAAGCAATTAAGCTCCTGTGTTGTTGAAAAACCGAAAAGCTCAACGTTATCCTCCCTGACATGCAGGTATGTATACACAAACGCCTCTGAACCGTTGCTTCCGAGCTGTGATGAAGTTGCACAGGTAGTCCTGCACGCATATCCCACTCCCGCACATTCAATAACCGCCAGCATAAGCTCTTTATGTATCAGCTTTCCTCTGAGACTATATATCATTTTTTCTTCTCCATTATCATCTTATTCCCTTGCAGCAATGACCATGACAGATTGCAAGTGCAAGAGCGTCAGCCGCATCATCAGGCTTTGGAATCTGTTCAAGCTTTAAAATTCTCCTTGTCATATCCATCACCTGTTTTTTCTCGGCTCTGCCATATCCAACAACCGACTGCTTCACCTGAAGCGGAGTATACTCAAAAACAGGAACATCATGTCTGACAGCGGAAAGAACAATAACTCCCCTTGCCTGTGCAACGTCAATACCCGTTTTCTGGTTACTGTTGAAAAACAGCTTTTCAATCGACATACAATCGGGTCTGAACTTGTCAAGAATATAGTCCATGTCCTCTGCGATTGATTTGAGCCTCTGGGGAAATTCCGTGTGCGCCTCGGTCAGAATTGCGCCGTATTCAAGCGGTGCAAAATTTGCCCCGGAATAATCAACTATTCCAAAACCGACTATCGCATAGCCGGGGTCTATTCCAAGTATACGCAAACAAACTCCTCCAAAAACATATTTATATTTTATTATAACATATAATGCATATCAGTTTCAATAGAAATATGCGATTTATCTTGAATTTTCAGCTTTTTTATTAAATAAAACAGCTTTTAAAGCTTGCTTTGACGAAAAAGCTTGTGAAAATACGAAAAAAATCCGGAAGCATAACACTTCCGGATTGATTTTTATTCAATATTAATCTCGAACGGGTCATATCTGTCATATGCATCCTCGTTCTTAACAACCTCTAATGTTTCAGCAATAGCCTGAATAACATCTTCGAATTCTTCATAATACATTGTCCAGCGAACGTTGTCTGAAACAGTTTCGTTCCAGAGGTCATCCTCTGTCATACGTTCTTCAATATCAAATCTTACGATTACATAAATTGTGTCTTCATCTTCAACGATTTCAGGAACGCCTGTTTTGGCATCATTGAAAATCCAGTCATAACAAGCCTTTGAAGGAGTGTATGTCACTTCGTCCTCAGGTGTGCCTTCCTCTGTTGTAACAACAGGAACAACCACTTCATTTGTATATGGTGAAGTTGTAGTAGTAGTTGTTGTTTCATCTCCTGTTTCTTCAGGCGCTGTTGTAACAACCTCTTCAGGAACTTCTTCTCCTGCAGCTTCTAAAGTTGCACCGTATACATAATCGTCATATTCTTCCTGGAATTCATTGAAAAGCTCAAGCATTTCAGTATCATTTTTAGCCTTTGAAGCACGCTTCTTGAAATCCTCAGCCATATCTCTGAGTTCTTCCTTGCCTGCTTCGTCGAGTTCGTTGCCTTCTGTATCGTGAAGATCAAGGTCAATGTATCTTACTCTGGCATTATTTTCAACGTAATAATCCTTTATAGTTTCTTCCTTGATGCCCTCAGAGCCGCCTTCGCCGTAATATGCTTCAAAAACCTTTTCAGCCTTATATGTCATTTCCTGAATTTCATATAATGATTCTTCGCCTACGCCGTTTTCTGTAAGTGACTTACCGTATGCATCCCAGTAGCCATCAACATATGCGTCAATATCATTCTGCTCAGCTTCTGTAAATGAAAGACCGAGTTCATCAAACTGTCTTAAAATTGTAACGTGCTGAATACATTCATCAGTTGTCTGGTCCTTGACATAGTTCATAAATTCCATACCGTCGAGCTTTGTAGCCTTTAAAGCTTCTTCGTCTTCAACGTCAAGGTCCTTGTTTATGCCTGCTGCCTTGTTTTTAGCCTCTTCAAGTGAATTGAGAGAATACCAGATATAAACACCGGCCTTGATTTCATATCCGTCAACTGTAAGTGCAACTGCAGTGTCCTCGCCGAAATTACAGCCTGCACAGCTTAAAACCATTGCAGAAGATAATACACCCGCAATGACTCTTTTAATCTTTCCAAACATTATCTTAAACCTCCGTAAAAGTAATAAAGTAACCCAATTAATAAACAGGACATCTTACATTATACTATATAACTTGCTATAAGTCCATACTTTTTGATATATTTTTATGAAATTTCATAAAATTTTCAGAAATACCCGTTAAAAACAGAGTGAAAATATGGTATAATATCAATAATGACATCACAGAAAGGATTTTGAACATGAAAGCACTTATAACAGGAGCAAGCTCAGGAATCGGCAGAGATATGGCAAGATATCTTTCATCGCTCGGCTGGGAGCTTGTTTTAACTGCACGAAACGAGGAAAATCTCAGACAGCTCGTCTCAGAGCTTGATACTCCTGCTGAAATAATACCGCTTGACCTTGCCGACGAAAAGAGCGTTTTTGAGCTTTACGAAAAAACAAAGTCGCAGAATATCGACCTGCTTGTAAACAATGCAGGCTACGGCATTTTCGGAGCATTCGATGAAACAGACCTCGAAGATGAATTGAATCTGATAAACGTAAACATAAAAGCCGTCCACATTTTAACCAAACTTTTTCTGCGTGATTTCAAAAAGAAAAACAAGGGACATATCCTGAACGTTGCATCAAGCGCAGGGTTTATGACAGGTCCGCTTATGTCTGCTTACTACGCTTCAAAAAATTATGTCGTAAGGCTTTCACTTGCAATCCACGAGGAGTTAAGACGCTCAGGCAGTAACGTCAGAATCAGCGTTTTCTGCCCTGGTCCCGTTGAAACAAACTTCAACAACCGTGCAAATGTGTCCTTCAGTGTAAAGCCGATTTCAAGCGAATATGCAGCAAAATATGCAATCGACAAATGCCTTTCGGGAAAAACAGTTATTATCCCGTCCATCATGATGAAGCTCAGCAACTTCAGCTCACGCTTCGTACCTTATAAAATGCTTTCCGCAATCACCTATAACATTCAGCATAAAAAGAAAAACTAATTCTTCTCGCTGTAATTTCCGATGAATTTGAAATCATCGCCGAGTTCATCCTGAAGCTCAACCAGGAGCGATTTAACCTTTGTATCATTTATGTTTCCTGCAAAATCAAGGAAAAATCTCACATCAAAACTGCCGTCCGCAACAGGGCGGCTTTCTATTTTTTCAAGACTCATATCATTCACGAAAAACTTTGTCAGCAGACGATAAAGACTACCGTTTGTATTAGGGAGTTCAAGAATAAGCGATACTGTCTTCGCATCGTCAGAGAGTCTGAAATCCTTTGTAACGCAGATAAATCTTGTGAAATTCGGAATTACATTTGAAATGTTCTTTTCAACAATTTCAAGACCATAAAGTTCAGCACAGTTTTCAGAGCATATTGCCGCACAGGCTGACGGAGTTTCGCTGACATACTTTGCCGCAGTCGCTGTGTTTTTCGCCTCAACGGGTTCATATTTTCCTCTTCTGAGATACTCAGAACACTGACTGAGTGCCTGAGGGTGAGAATAAACCTTGCTGATTTTGCTGACATCTGTGCCAGGCTTTACAGCAAAGCAGTTTGTAATTTCAATCTTAACTGTTTTAGCTATGTAAACATTATTCTTTCTCAGCAGGTCATAACACTGTGTAACCGACCCTGCTGTTGAATTGTTTATCGGCAGTATGCCGAATTCAGCATCGCCTTTTTCAACCGCTTTGAATACTTCATCAAATTCGTTATAAAACACAATCTGATTATCTTCAAAAAGCATTCTTGCCGCTGTTTCGGAATTTGAGCCCGCTGTACCCTGACATGCAACCTTTCCCCCCGAACACATATCAAGCGGGAGCGGCTTAATAAAATCACGTTCTTTAAGCAGAGCCTGCTGCTGCAAGCACTTGCTTATATCCATAATTTCAGTAAAAAGTGACGCAGACGCTCCTTTTAAATCTTCAGGGCTGTTGTTCATAACCTTTTCAATAATCTGCTTTTCACGTTCAGACTGAAAAATCTGCATATTGTTTTCTTTTTTATAGAGAGCCACATTTCTGCAAAGCTCCATTCTCTTTTCAAAAGATTCAAGAATAACCTTATCAAGCTTGTCAATTTCAATTCTCAGTGCGTTAAGGTCCATTTTCATCACCATTTCCTTTTAATAATCATACGTTATGTATTATACAGCAAATCTTCAAAAAAATCAAGACAGAAAAACTGCCGTACCAAATCAGCAAGGCACAGCAGTTTTTCCGGGTTATTTATAGGAGTGACATATAAAGCTTTTCAATTTCCTCAACAGATGTGTCCTTAGGATTTCCCGGACGACAAGCATCAGCATATGCTGATTCCGCAAGGAATTTAACATCCTCAGGCTTTACAATATCCTTGAGGTTCGCAGGGATTCCAACATCCTCTGAGAGCTTCTTGACTGCATCAACAGCAGCTTTTCTGTATTCGTCAACCGACATTGTTTCAGTATCCTTAACGCCCATAGCGGCAGCGATATATTTATACTTATCGCCTGTTGCCTCAGCGTTATACTCCATAACAGTCGGCAGAATAATTGCATTTGCAACACCATGAGGTGTATCATAAACTGCACCGAGAGGGTGAGCCATTGAATGAACAATACCAAGACCAACATTTGAGAATCCCATACCTGCAATATACTGTCCAAGAGCCATTCCTTCACGGCCTTCAGGAGTATTGCTTACAGCACCTCTTAAAGAAGCTGCAATAATTTCAATTGCCTTGAGATGGAACATGTCAGTCATTTCCCATGCAGCCTTTGTTGTAAAGCCTTCGATTGCATGAGTCAGAGCATCCATACCTGTTGCCGCTGTAAGTGACGGAGGCATAGTGTTCATCATTTCAGGGTCAACAAACGCAACAACAGGGATATCGTGAGTATCTACACAAACCATCTTTCTGTTGTTTTCTTCGTCTGTGATAACATAGTTTATAGTAACCTCCGCAGCTGTTCCGGCAGTTGTCGGTACAGCAAGGATTGGTACACAAGGATTCTTTGTCGGCGCAACGCCTTCCAGGCTTCTGACATCTGCAAATTCAGGATTTGTAATAATAATACCGATTGCCTTTGCTGTGTCCATAGAAGAACCGCCGCCGACTGCAATAATATAGTCAGCCTCAGACTTCTTGAACGCCTCAACACCGTCCTGTACATTCTTGATAGTCGGATTAGGCTTGATGTCAGAATAAATCTGATATGAAAGTTCGTTTTTCTGAAGTAAATCTGTAACCTTTGCTGTAACACCGAATTTAATCAGGTCAGGGTCAGAGCAGATAAATGCTTTTTTAAAGCCTCTTCCGTTAACTTCTGCAATAATATCATTGATTGCACCTGCACCATGATATGAAATTCCGTTTAATACGATTCTTTGTGACATAAATTTCTAAGTTCCTTTCTATATTTTACTAATATTGTATTTATATTATACCTCTTTTATCAACGTTTGTCAATAGTTTTTGTGTTTTATAAACAATAAAATTAAACGACCCTTCTTAAAAGAAAGGTCGTTTTTTAAAGTTAACCCAATTTAGTTTCGCCGATAAGTGCACGTCTTAAAAGAACGCAGTCCATTGAGTTTATAAGACCATCGCCTGTGCAGTCAGCATTGAGCATAGCTGTTTTACCAAGAGGATTTTCCTCTGAATCTGCAATAAACATCATAAGAGCTACTATGTCAGCAACATCAACTAGACCATCTGCATTCACGTCGCCTCTGAGTGTTACAGAAGAGCCCGCAACAGGTATTGCATAAACACCGTAAATTGTAGCTGACTGAGCAGTTGCACTTACAAACATATTCTTCATATCAGCAAGAGCAACTTCATTAGCTTCAAGTGTTTCAGTAATGTTGTTATAGTCAAAATATGCAAGGAAGCTGTCCTCTTCATTTGCTGTAACAGTATACCAGCCGCCCTGGAAAATAACTGTCGGTGCAACGTCTGAGTCATGAACAACTACAAGCTTGTAGTTTTCATTCACATAATCCTTCCAGCCGCTTATAGTGAAATTTTTCCACGCGGCAATTTCCTTACCTTCGTCAGCACGGAAAAGTTCAACCCAGTCACTGCCGATGTTAACATCATCCCATGAGAATACAGGCTTTACATATTCCGCATAATCAGGAAGCTTATATCCTGTGATGCCGAGTGTGTCCATCATAGCCGCAACAACAGGCTTTGAGTTAGGATACCATGTATTTGTTGCTCTGTAAACATAGCCGTGTGCTTCACCTGTGCCGTTATATTCAGCATTGTTATCCCAGAGTACGCAAGGAATGCCTGCATCCTTGGCTCTTGAGAGATAATACTTAGCCCATGCAACTCTTGAGTCAGTATTTTCAAAGTCAGAAGCACTGAATTCGCCGATTACAATCGGAGCACCCTTACTGCTTGAAATACCCTTTAAGCTGTTGAAAAGACTGTCAAGGTGATATTCATAGCTTTCGCCCCAGCCGCTCGAACCAGGGAATTCATGATTAGCCTTGTCTGATGTATCCATTGTGAAGAAATAAGGCGCATATGCATGAACTGAAAGCGCTACGTTTCCTGCACCGCTTGGGATTTCAATTGCGTTTATAGCCTCAGCTGATGAAGAAGCACAGTAGCCAGGGAGCATGAGCATACGCTCTGCGTTCTGAGCTGAACCCTGTCCTCTTACAGTTTTTATAAATTCAGCATTGAGGTCATTGATATACTTTCTTGAATAGCTGTCACCTGCGCCCCATTCAACAGAGCTTCCGAGACCTGTCTGACGAGGCTCGTTCATACCCTCAAAGATAAGGTGCTGGTCATAGTCAGCAAATGTTTCTGCAACCTGTGCCCAGATGTCAGTAAGCTTGTTCTGAGCGTCTGCATATGTAGCATCTGTAAACTCAGCAACATTTACCCATTCCTCATGATGAACATTGATAATAATGAACATTCCGAGTTCATAAGCATAGTCAACGTTTTCCTTTACGTAATCGAGCCATTTCTGGTCGATTTCATAGAAATCGTTTGCTTCATCGTAAGTAAGGTGCTGATACCATGTTATTGGTATTCTTACTGTATTGAAACCGCCTGCCTGAACAGTTTCAAAAAGCTCCTTGGTTGGTACCGGGTTGCCCCAGCTTGTAACAAATTTTTCCGGCGCCGCATTAACCTTGAGGTTAGCGTTTGTAGCGTCGAATGTGTTACCGAGATTCCAGCCGATTTTCATCTGAGAAGTAATTTCAGCAGATGAAAGTCCTGAAAGCGTTGCCGCATCGACTGTTTCTTCGACATTTCCTGATACACCTATCATACACATAAGACAGGCAGCCGAAGTCAGGACTGACATGATTTTCTTTTTGATTGACATTAGATTCCCCTCCTAAAATCTTGCTGGCAGAATAATTCTGCCTGTTATCTTCCGCATGCGTGCCTTATATCTCATAGCACGCAGACGTCTTTCTGATATATCTCTCCGGAATTCCAGGCAAGATGAACCCACAGAGCTATATATACACATTTTACAATAAATAATCACAGATGTCAATATTTTTTGTTTTATTCAGAACAAAGGGCAGAATATCGACTATTCTGCCCCGCTTTTTTATTCAACTGCACTAATAATTATGTCAGCACACTTTTCTATGCCATAAAAACCGCTGTCCAGCGAAAGATGATATCCATGCATACCACCCCAGTTTGTACCTGTAAAACTCTCACAGTAAATACGTCTTTTTTTATCCATCTGCTTAATTCTCTTTTCAGGAGACTTAGGCGTCTCACCATAGACATTAAGAATTCTTTCGACTCTCTTTTCTACAGGAGCATGAATAAAAACGTTAAGGCAATTTTCTCTTTCACGAAGGATATAATCTGCACATCGTCCGACTATGACACAGTTTCCTTCGTCTGCCGCCTCACAAATGATACTTTTCTGAATGTTATAAACTTCATTGTAAAGCGACAGAATTCCTCCGGTCGGGTCATTGCCAACTGCAAGATTAAAAAGCAGACTTGATGTCACAGACGCATATTCACCGCTCTGAGCAATAAACTTTTCAGAAAGACCGCTCTTTTTTGCAGTTTCCTCAATGATTTCTCCGTCAAGGAATTTCCAGCCAAGCTTTTCTGCAACCATCTTGCCGATAAGTCTTCCTCCGCTGCCGTATTCACGACTGATTGTAATAATGTTAATACCCATATATAAACCTCCTTCTTATATACATAAAGACCCGGACTCAATCCGGGTCTTTTATAGTCACTGTTTACTTTCCAAGCTGTGAGTAATTAATAATCATAGCAACATAGTTCATAATCAGAACACTGTCAGATGAGTCAATAACTCCGTTTTTAGCACAGTCTGAGTTAGCTAATGATACGTCGGAAAGTGAATTTGTTGTCGAATTGAGAAGATACATATTAATTGCTACAACGTCTGCAACGTCAACTGACTTGTCATCATTAACATCACCGTACTTAGTAGCAGTTACATTAGGAACTGTTGCACCCTGAGATGATGTTGTTGTAGAAGTTGTTGTCTTGATTGCAATTGTTGTGGACGGTGTTGTAGTTGTTGCAATTCCCTGATTATCAAGTGAATATTCACATGTCACTGACTCAATTGTAATCGGGCTGTTACCCCACCAGTAACCAAACTGGAATATACCTGTATCATATTCGATTTCATCCTGAATTGATGACACATCAAATACATACTTACCCGAGTTTACAGATGAAGCTGTGAGATCAAGCCAGTTGTCAGCATTGCTTGTTACTGAAATACCGCCACCGTATGAGATAGAATCTGATGTATTAAGCTTAACAATAATCTTTTCAGCCTTTGCGCCACTTGGAACAAGCTCTGAAAGTGAAATCTTATACATCTTATTTGTTTCGCTTGAACTGTCAAGCTGAGTATTTACATTCACAACTGTTGAGCCTTCTGAAGAAGGTGCTGTTGTTGTTCTTGTTGTAGTAGTTGTTCTGATTGTAGTTGAAGTAGTTGTTGTAACCTTTGGAGCTGTAGTGATTGTAGTAACAGATGCACCTTCCTTTGAGTAAATGCAGGTTACAGATTCAATTGTAATAGGACTGTTGCCCCACCAGTAGCCAAACTGGAATATACCTGTACCGTATTCAATTTCATCCTGGATTGATGATACATCAAATACATACTTGCCTGAATTTACAGATGAAGCTGTAAGGTCAAGCCAGTTGTCAGCATTGCTTGTTACAGAAATACCGCCGCCGTATGAGATTGATTCTGATGTATTGAGCTTAACTATAATCTGTTCAGCCTTTGCACCGCTTGGCACAAGCTCTGAAAGTGAAATCTGATACATCTTGTTGTTTTCGCTTGAACTGTCAAGCTGAGTATTTACTGTCACAACTGTTGAGCCTTCTGAAGAAGGTGCTGTTGTTGTTCTTGTTGTAGTAGTTGTTCCACCCTGGTTATTTGATGTTGAAACAGTAGTAGTCTTTATTGTTGTAGTAGTAGTTGTTGTGACCTTTGGAGTTGTAGTAGTGGTAGTTGGCTGTGTTGAACCGCCGTCTACGCCAGGAACAGAAGAAGCAATTGACTGTCCTGAACCGTATTTAAGGTAAAGACCTGCAAGTGCGCCAACAAATGCTGCGTTATAGTCTGTTGCAACTTCAGTATATTCATACTTTTCAACGTCATCAACATAAGAGTCATTTGAGTCAGGACCGCCAACAAGCGCACCTACGAGAACGTGCTTGAATGGAACGCCCTGATTTTGTGACGGGAAGTTTGAGTAGCCTGAAGCCGCTCTGTGGTGAGGTTTTGTAACAGAATTGCTGTCATAGCCTACCATGTAGCAGTAACCTGCACTGTTATTACCAAAGAGATATTCCATCTGTCCCTTTGCCCATGCTGAATAAGTTGAACTGTTCTTATACTTGTCATAAACAAGACCTACAAGCTGAGTTGCTGTATTGTATCTTGC
Source organism: uncultured Clostridium sp. (assembly GCA_964621265.1). Lineage (GTDB taxonomy): Bacteria > Bacillota > Clostridia > Oscillospirales > Ruminococcaceae > Porcipelethomonas. Next base: position 63,045 of record CAZULQ010000008.1, read on the forward strand.
AGAGCCCCAGTTATTACGGCATGCATAACCGCCTGATGTGTTGAAGCTGTTCTTGTTTGTATCAACGTTTGCTGATACTCTGTCCCACTCATTTGCGTAGATTGCATTAACTGCAGGCCATACGCTGTCCCAGCAGAGCGGATAGTCAGATGTATAGGCATAGTTTGACTGAGAAATCCAGTTTGCGCAGTCTGACTTGTATGAAGATGTGTTTGTAGCCTTGTAAAGTAAGATTGAAGCAAGAGCTAAGTCATCAAGATAGCTTGTACCTGTATAGTATGACTGTGACTGATGATTTGCCTTGTTATTTGACTTTGCAAATGCGTAAAGAGCCTTGGCATATGTAAGGTCCTCAGAGTTTCCGAAGTTAATGTAGTTCATTGCAAGTGCCGCAGCTGTTTCAGCAACAACGTCTGTACAAGGATTGCTTGATGTTGCAAAGTAAGCAGGTCTTGCAAGAGTCTGGCTTTCAGGTGAGCACCACTGTGCATGGTCAGTATCACCGTCACCAACCTGATAACAGAACGCCTGAACGCTTGAACCGCTCATTACAGTACATCTCTTGAAGTAGTCACAGAAATAATCTGTGATAGTCTGGAGGTGACCCGCCTGTCCTGTCTTTGTATAGGCATCCTTGAATTCGTAGTAGCCCCAGCCGAGCATTGTAGCCGAGTAAGCACCAGGAAGACCAAACTTAACGTGGTCACCTGCGTCGTGGAAGCCACCGCTTAAATCAAGTGTACCGTATGGAGTTGAAACAGCTGAGTCATAAGTATGACAGTCATCTCTCCAGTTGAGCTGTGATGTTTCTCCAACCTGTCCGCCGCACATGTTTGCGTCGTAAAGATAGAGTGAATACTGAAGTGCCTTAGCATAGTTTACGCTTGAAGCAGCTTCAATAACCTGTGTTTCTACGGCTGTCATAGGAACTAACGCCGTAGCGGCAACTACAATACCTGTTACCGCAGCTTTGATTCTGTTCAAAAGCTTTTTGCCTTTCATGAAAATAATCTCCCTTTCTGAAAATAAAATGAAAATGCACGAGTGCAATTTTATTATACAATATATTCCTTAATATTTTATTACCAAAATATTAACAATGTATGAA
>CAZULQ010000009.1:0-59126 GCA_964621265.1 uncultured Clostridium sp.
AGTTGGGGGAGCCATCAACAGCTATCACTTTCAGTGATGGCTGTTTTTCGTTTTTATAGAAGTGGTATTTGAATGTGAACTAAAAATAAAAGAGTATTAGGGAAGTTTATTATGTATAACGAAATTAAAAATGATGATGATATCAGAGCATTAATGGACCTTTACGGTGGTTTTCACGATAGCTGCATTGTTTCTATTAATTATACAAGTGGTGCCTTTGTTGACAGTAATGGCGGTATGGCAGATGGTTCTATTTCTGAACACTGTGTAAATATGGTTGTGCACAGTCAGTTGTGTAAGCCTATTGAATTGCGATTTACAGGAGTGAGAAAATGCAGCATTGTTGGTTGGTGTGATAATTGTTTTTGTAATATTTACGATGCACATATAGGTTTTTATTCACAATTACCAGGTACAACCTGTGATGATAAACTGATTGTCTGGGCTGATTATGAATGCTTTGACCCTTTAAAATATACTGAAGATAAGCTGATTTCATCTCGAAACTGTACCTATGTGATAGCAGAAAAGCTTTACTGGAAAATAGAAGAATAAAAATACAAAGCAAAATCCCGAGCCTATTGGCCCGGGACTTTTTTGGAAAAAATTAGAGGATTTATTTTATGAACGTTAATGTCAGGAATGTGTCCGGCATAACAGGGGAAATCTTGCTGAATCAGCAGATATATCCCCAACCGGTTGCTTCGAGTGAAGCTGAAGCAGCATGAAATGTTATTTTGATTTAGCATTTTTTTGTGAGACTGCTGCTTCGTAGTTTTGGTGTATTCATATAGGTTTGTAGAATGTTTAAGTAGTACGTATGTTTCTGCGTCAAGTGGTATTTCAAGGAGTGATTTGTTATTAGCTTGACTATATTTTAACATAAAATTACATAATTGTCAACATTTACATGTCATGTTTGTTAAAAATGTACCAACTCAAACGTTTTAGTTAGCCACGTAAACATATAATTTTTGTGCAGTATTATTATTTTAAGGAATCCTGTCTGAATTTTCAGCATTTTTCTGTACTGCCAGAAATTCCTCAGCAAGCCTCAGTGCGTCATCATACGTTTCAAGACTGTAACACTTCGCCCTGAACGCCGCCGCACCGTATAAGCCCTTCATATACCATGAAGCGTGCTTTCGTGCTTCCTTCATGGCACGTTCCTCACTTCCGTCCTCTTTCTGCGACAGAATCAGTCTTATGTGATACAGCATAACCTCCATACGTTCCTCAACGGTCGGCGGTGTGTACTCCTCATTATTGTAATATGACTCAATTTCTCTGAAAACAAACGGATTTCCGTAGGACGCACGTCCTATCATGACAAGGTCGCAACACGTCCTGGTGTACATATCAAGACAATCATCAAGACATGTCACATCTCCGTTTCCGATTACAGGTATTTTAACGCTTTCCTTGACCGCCTTTATAATATCCCAGTCAGCCTCTCCCGAATACATCTGGTCACGGGTTCTGCCGTGGATTGCAAGAGCGTCTGCGCCCGCCTGTTCCATTGCCTTTGCAAATTCAACGGCATTAACGCTTTCCCTGTTCCAGCCCTTACGGAATTTCACCGTCACAGGAACTCCCGATGCTCTTTTTGCCGCTTCAACGAGTGATGCCGCAAGTTCAATATCCTTCATGAGCGCACTGCCCGAATTGTTGTTGACAACCTTCGGCACAGGACAGCCCATGTTAAGGTCGAGGATATCGGGGTTGTAGCCCATGCATATTTCAACTGCTTTTTCAATGAACTCAGGTTCGCCGCCAAAAAGCTGAAGCGCCATAGGGCGTTCCTTTTCAGTAATGGTGCAAAGCTCGGCGGTCTTTGTGTCGTTGTAGCAAAGTCCCTTTGCGGAGATAAGCTCGCTGACTGTATAACAAGCGCCATACTCACGGCAGAGCGTTCTGTACGCCCTGTCAGCCACAGATGCCATCGGGGCAAGGGCGGCGGTCTTTTTTATTTTCACGTTTCCTATGTTAATATATTCCATGTTTACCTCTCATAAATTTCTTATCACTCTATTTTAGCACATTTTAACGTAAAAATAAAGAGCGTTTATACAGAAACTGAATCAGCATTTATTTTCGGCACCCTTTTTCTTGACACACTCTGTTATGTGTGCTAAAATATACTTTGGAAATTTTAAGGAGTGATAAAAATGAAAAAGAAGATAATTAGTGTTCTGACTTCTGCTGTGTGTGCAATCGGAGCATTTGGCGGTTTAAGCTTTGATGTATCTGCGGATGTTGCGACATACGGCGTTCTGACTTATGAAAATGTTGACGACAATGCCGACGGATATATTGACTATGTAAGCATAATCGGCTGTGACAAGTCGGTGACAGATGTTGGTGTACCGTCGTCTATAAACGGCATTGCCGTAAGAACAATAGGCGCATCGGCATTTGAGGATTGCAGAGCGCTTAAAAGTGTAATCGTTCCTGATACGGTTCTTGCAATCAGAGAGAACGCTTTTAAATACTGCACAGAGCTTTCCTCTGTAACATTAGGAAGCGGACTTAATATAATTGCAGACCAGGCTTTTATGTTCTGCAAAAAGCTTGAATCAATTTCATTACCTGTTGGGCTTCAGCTGATTGCCTTTGAGGCATTTTCATGTACAGGGCTCAACTCTGTCACAATCCCCGAAACTGTAACAGAAATCGGCGCTTACGCTTTCCATAACAGCAGTGTGGGGAGTGCAAATATTCCTGCCTCAGTAGCTCTTGTGGGTAGAGGTGCTTTTGAGAATACACCCGTTCTTGAAAACCAGGAGGGACTTGAATATATTGACAGCTGGCTTCTGGGGGCGGATTACGGTCTGACTCACGCTGATGTAAAGGACGGCACACTTCATATCGGGGTATCTGCATTTGAGTATTGCCCGACAATAAAGAGCGTCAGACTGCCTGAGGGACTGCTTTCGATTGAAGGCTGGGCGTTTTCAGACTGTTCTTTACTTGAAAAGGTAACTGTTCCTTCGTCGGTGCGAAAAATTGACTGGTATGCTTTCGATGATTGCAGTAAGCTCATGAGCATAACGATAAACGGTCTCAGCTGTGAAATTTATGATGCCTCACGCACAATAAACAACGTAAGCACAGCCTGGGACGGCGAATTTTACGGTACGATTTACGGATTTTCAGATTCATCTGCACAGGTCTATGCCAATAAATACGGTTTTTATTTTTCACCGTTCGGCGGACAGATGAAGGGCGATTTAAGCTATAACGACAACATCGACCTTTATGACGCAATCGAAACTGCAAAGGTTGTCATGGGAATGAGAACGCTTACAGAACAGGAGGCAGTAATCGCCGATTTTGACAGAAGCGGAACTGTTGACCTTTATGATACAATCATGCTTGCAAGATTCATTCTGGGCGTATGGGAATAGAATAAATGAGGGCGGTCATTGACCGCCCTTTTGTGATATAAAAGCTTTGCATTATCCCTCAAAATCTGATATAATAACTAATAAGGCAACACCGCACAAAGCCCACCCTGACGGCTTTGCGCGTTATTGCCTTAAGTATAATTCTCGGAGGACAAGTCTATGAAATTACTCGCAATCGACGGAAACAGTATCTTAAACCGTGCGTTTTACGGAATCCGTCTGCTTACAAATAAAAACGGCGTCTATACAAATGCAATTTTCGGCTTTATGAATATTTTCTTCAAGAATGTTGAGGAAGTAAAGCCCGACTGCATTGCCGTTGCGTTTGACCTTAAAGCGCCGACCTTCCGACACAAAGCGGCGGATTTTTACAAGGCTAACCGCAAGGGCATGCCTGAGGAGCTTGCACAGCAGCTGCCGCTTGTGAAACAGGTGCTTGGGCATATGGGCGTTAAGATTGTCGAGTGCGAGGGATATGAGGCTGATGACGTGCTGGGTACTCTATCAAAGGCGTGTGCCGACAGCGGAAACGAGTGCTATATCTTAACGGGCGACAGGGACAGCCTTCAGCTTGTGAACGATAAGGTTACAGTGCGTCTTGCAACAACAAAGGAGACTATCTGCTATACTCCTGACAGATTCACTGAGGAATACGGCTTTGAGCCGATTTATCTTATAGACTTAAAAGCGCTTATGGGTGACAGCTCGGATAATATCCCGGGGGTTGCGGGCGTAGGGCAGAAAACTGCGGGTACGCTTATAACAAAGTGGAAAACTATCGAAAATCTTTATGAAAATATTGACGATGCGGGGCTTACAAAGAGCGTTTACAACAAGCTTGTAAACGGAAAGGAATCGGCAGAGCAGAGCAAGTGGCTTGCGACGATATGCCTTGAAGCGCCGATTGAAACTGAAATATCGGACTACATTCCGTCTGAGCGTGACGAGAAAGCGTTAAGCGAGCTTCTGACAGAGCTTGAAATGACAAAACTGCTTGCAAAGCTTGGACTTGAAATGTCAGAAAAGACTGCTAAGGAGAATACTGCACCTGCAAAGGAAATTGTCGTTACAGAGGAGCATTTAACCGAGGAAACTGCCGAAAAGCTTCTCAGTTTTGAAAAGCTTGTGTATCTGTATAATGACGGTGTTATGCAGGTGTGCGGAGAAGAAAACGACGGCAGTATTGCCGTTTACACAACAGACAGCCGTGAGCTTACTGCGAAGATTCTTTCGGGCAATCAGAAGAAATACACCTTTTCGGCAAAGGGGCATTACAGACTTTGCTATGACTTTGGAACGGAGCTTAAAAACATGGGCTTTGACGCTGAAATTGCGGCGTATCTGCTCGACCCGTCCTCATCTGAATATAATATAGAAAAGCTGTGCTTCCGCTATAATTCGCCGTTTTATAAGTCGGCGGGCGACTTTGCTGAAATCGCAAGCCTTTATGAGCTGTGCGTGACGCTCGAAAGCGAAATTAAGGCACAGGGCATGGAAAGTCTTATGTCTGATATCGAACAGCCGCTTACAGAGGTGCTTGCCTCTATGGAACACTTCGGGGTTAAGATTGATACCGAGGGTGTAAAGCGCTTTGGCGAAAATTTGGTTGACGAAATTGAGGGACTTCAGTCGCAGATTTATTTTATGTGCGGCAGGGAATTCAATATTGCGTCCCCGAAACAGCTTGGTGAAATACTCGTTGAAATGGGCGTACCGCTCAAAAAGAAAACCAAAACAGGCTTTTCGACAAGCGCTGACATACTCGAGGAGCTGCGTGACGATTACCCGATAATTGATCTTATTCTGCGTTACAGACAGCTTGCAAAGCTCAATTCGACATATGTCGAGGGGCTTTTGAAAACAGTCGCACAGGACGGCAGAATACACACCTGGTTCCGTCAGACAGAAACCCGTACGGGACGAATTTCCTCGACAGAGCCTAATCTGCAGAATATTCCTGTCAGAACCGAGCTTGGCAGGGAGATGAGAAAATTTTTCATCGCCGAAGAGGGAAAGGTGTTCCTTGACGCCGATTACAGCCAGATTGAGCTCAGAATTGTGGCGCACATCTGCGGTGATGAAACTATGATAAACGGCTTTAAGGACGGCGCTGATATCCATACCGCAACTGCGGCGCAGGTTTTCGGACTCCCTCAGGAAATGGTAACGCCTGAAATGAGAAGTGCGGCAAAGGCTGTAAACTTCGGTATTATCTACGGCATCGGTGCATTTTCGCTGTCGAAGGATATCAACGTAAGCGTTTTTGAGGCGAAAAAATATATAAGGGATTATCTGCATAAATTCCCGAACGTTGAAAAGTTTATGGACGAGACTGTCGAAAAGGCAAAGTCCGAGGGCTTTGTCACAACAATGTTCGGCAGAAAGAGATACGTCCCCGAGCTTTCTGCGTCAAACAAGAACATGCAGGCGGCAGGAAAGCGAATTGCAATGAACACGCCTGTACAGGGAAGTGCGGCTGATATAATCAAGATTGCCATGGTAAAGGTGTGGCAGAGACTTAGGGAAGAAGTGCCGCAGGCAAGACTTATTCTGCAGGTGCACGATGAACTGATTGTTGAGTGCGACGAAAAGGACGCTGACAAGGCGGCTGAAATTCTTGCGTATGAGATGAGTCATGCATGTGAGCTTAAAGTGCCGCTGACAGCGGATGTAAACAGAGGTGAGAGCTGGTATGTCGCAAAGGGTTGATGTTATAAAAGCGGAGGCTGTGCACATTCCGCAGATTGCGGAAATCGAATCTGAATGCATAACAGACGGCTGGTCGGAAAACGCTTTTTACGAGGCTTTGAGCAATAAAAATGCGCTGATTTATGCGGCTGTGTGTGACGGCGGAGTAATCGCCTTTTTAAACGGCTCCTATGTCCTTGACGAGGCGGAGCTTCTGAATATTGCCGTTACGGCAAGGTGCCGCCGCATGGGTGCGGCAGGTGCGCTTATGGAACGCTTTTTTGCGGAGCTGGAAAGCCTCGGGATTAAAACAGTTTTTCTCGAAGTGAGGGAAAGCAACAGCGGCGCAATATGCCTTTATGAAAAATACGGCTTTGAGAAAAGCGGTATGAGAAAGAACTACTATCATAACCCGACAGAAAATGCCGTGCTTATGACGAAAACTCTGTAACAGAAAGAAGCGGGGGTGGTCATTGACCACCCCCGCGCTGATTAACAGGTTATTTTATAAGCTTTATACTTTAACAGTTTCTCTTTTTTCTTCCGAAACTACTTCAGGCTTTTGGGTTTTTCGGGCTACGAGTCTGATTATAGGATTTGTGATGAGCTTTGTTATTACGCTCAGAATTGTCGCTCCGACAAAGCATACTGCAAAATCAAGAGGAATAATTCTCAAATATCCTACGGGCATACTGCTCACACCGTCATTGAAGGTTCCGATGTAGTTGTGGTATGCGTAAAGCTCGTTGTCGACAATCCATGACAGCAGATAAAGTCCGAGAGTAACGCTCGATACGCTCGCAAGGATTGCACGGACAGGCTTGAAGTTAATTTTGATGTCGTAAAGGAAAAGGAATAAAACAGTACCGGTTATTACAGTGATTAAATCTTCATAATCGGCACAAACGCCTGTATAGAAATTACCGCCGTCGGCTGTGATGTAGGTTTTGGCGGTCTGATATCCGACGCAAGCCAGTAAAAGCAGTCCCGAAACCCACTTTTTGATTTTCGGTCTGTACTCGGCAATGTAAGCGCCGATAAGGAAATATGTAATAGCATAGCAGACTGTCCATTTGTTAGGAGCAAAGCCGAAGTTTGCGCCCTCGACAGGCCATCTGTTAATCTGAGTCGGGAGAGATGTGAGGATTGCAAAAACAATAATCATCATCTGCTTTTTGCGCACGCTTTCAATTGCGTTCCAGCCATAGCTTAAAAACGGTATGATAAGCGCAAGAGAAAGATATATATTAACATACCACGCATATGTGGGTTGTTCGTACGCCCAGATTGAACGAAGCCATGTAAACAGAGGGAAGCTTTCGCCGAGCAGGTAAACCTTATATAAAACGGTTAATCCGCCGACTAAAAAGGTCGTGATTACAATAGGAAGTATTTTTACATAGTGCAGAGCGTTAAACGCAGTTTTTCTTTTGAGATACCCTGTTGACATGAAAAACAGCGGAACGCCCGTGAACATGAGCCATCGGAATGCTGTCGGGAAAAGGATGTCTGTTTCGGTCATCGGAATGCTGTAATAACCGTTGTTCAAAAGAAAATGTACGCTTAAAACGGAAATGACCGCAAAGGTTTTTATAAGGTCAATTCCAGTGTCTCGCTTGTCGAGATTTTTTGTGCTGAAAATGTAGTTCAGTATACTAATCAGCTTGTTTGGTTGTTTACTCATTTTATTCTCCGTTCCACCGCTTTTGGCAGCGTTTGTTTTCTGTAATAAATTATAGTTTAAACAGATTAATTTGTCAATAGAATATTCGAGATTGAAAAAAATCGTGAAATATGATATAATGAATACAATTATATTAGAAACGGACTGATTTTATGGAAATATATCTTGACAATGCGGCAACGACAAAGCCGTGCAGAGAGGCGGTTTCTGCGGCAACCGACTGCATGACCGAAAATTACGGCAACCCGTCCTCGCTTCACACAAAGGGGCTTAAGGCACAGCTTGTTACAGACGGCGTAAGAAAAACGATAGCAAAGGAAATCGCATGTCCGCCCGAGTGTGTGTACTTCACATCGGGGGCGACAGAGAGCAATAATACAGCTATTTTCGGCGTTGCAAGAACTCTCGGCAAACGCCGCCCGAAAATCGTTACAACAACGGTTGAACACGCTTCCGTCAAGGAGGCAATGGCTGAGCTTGAAAAGCAGGGGTTTGAGATTGTCAGAATTGCGCCCGATAAATCGGGGGAGATTTCTCACGAAAGAATTGTAGAGGCTGTTGACGAGAGAACCTGCCTTGTAAGCATGATGCTTGTAAACAATGAAACGGGCTATATTCTCCCTGTAAGACGTGCCTTTTACAGCATAAAAAAGCAGTACCCCGAATGCATCACTCATTGCGATGCGGTTCAGGGCTTTATGAAGGTTCCCGTTAAGGTGAATAACCTCTGCGCAGACCTTATATCAATGAGCGCACACAAAATCTACGCCTGTAAGGGAGTCGGTGCGCTTTACATAAAAAAAGGCGTTCATCTTCCGTCGATGATTTTCGGCGGCGGACAGGAGAGAGGCTTCCGTCCGGGAACAGAAAATGTCCCGATGATTGCGGCTTTCGGTGCGGCAGTCAGAAAGCTGGGAGCTACCATCGGTGAGAGATATTCCCAGATGGAAAAGCTAAGAGGTCGTTTCCTTGAAAGAATAGAAAAGACTGATGGTATTGTTGTAAACTCAAAGGAGGAAAGCTCTCCTTACATTATCAATATTTCCGTTCCGGGAATACGCTCTGAGATTATGCTCCATTTTTTAGAGTCGAAGGAAATTTACGTTTCAAGCGGTTCTGCATGCTCAAAGGGTGCACAGAGCGGCGTTCTGACGGAATTCGGCTTAAAGCCCGACCTTGCCGATTCGGCACTGAGAATAAGTCTTTGCCCAGAGAATACAGCTTCGGAACTCAGAATGCTTGTTGAAGCAATAGAGGAAGCTATGACAAGACTTGCAAGAACAAAGTGATATTTCATCTGCTCTGTTATCTGCCATGACAGAGCAGTTATTTTTTGCAAAAATATGTGGATTCTGACAAGGTTTATTTCGCCTGTTTATATTGACATGACAGGCTGAATATGTTATGATAAAATATAAGCGAAAATTTGTTTTCACAGAAAGGAAGCTTTATAATGCAGGAAATTATCTTGATAAAATACGGAGAAATGGCGCTTAAGGGTCTTAACAAGAGAACCTTTGAGGACATTCTCATTAAGAATATAAAAAGACGTATTAAGAGGCTCGGTAAAACAGAAATCACAAGAGCACAGTCTACTATTACAATCACTCCTGCCGACGAGTTTTTTGACACCGACGAGGCAGTTGACAGACTCAGCAAGGTTTTCGGCATTGCGGCACTTTGCCGTGCGGCTGTCTGTGAAAAGGATTTCGAGGATATCAAAAGAGTAAGCCTTGACTATTTCGAGGACGCTTTAAGCTGTGCGAGAACCTTTAAGGTTACTGCAAAGCGTTCTGACAAGGCGTTTGCTATGAAGTCTCCTGAAATATGCCGTGAGCTCGGCGGTGTACTGCTTTCAAAATACAATCACTTAAAGGTTGACGTGAACAATCCTGATGTGACTGTAACCGTTGAAATCCGTGACACAAAGGCTTATGTTCACTGCGGAAACATGAAGGGAGCAGGCGGTCTTCCTGTCGGAACAAGCGGACAGGCTATGCTTCTGCTTTCGGGCGGTATTGACAGCCCTGTTGCCGGCTATATGCTTGCGAAACGAGGCGTACATATTACAGCAATTCACTATGTAAGCCCGCCTTATACATCAGAAAGAGCGAGACTCAAGGTTGAGACACTCTGTGAAAAGCTTACTCCTTACTGCGGAAGTATTGCGTTTTTCTGTGTTCCGTTTACGGAGCTTCAGGAGGCAATCAGAGATAACTGCCCTGAGGAATTCTTCACTATCATCATGAGACGCCTTATGATGGAAATTGCCCAGAGAATAAGTGACAGGGAAAACTGTCTGGCACTTATAACAGGCGAGAGCGTCGGACAGGTTGCAAGTCAGACTATGAATGCGCTTGCGTGTACCGATGCTGCATGCAGAATGCCTGTTTTCAGACCGCTTATCGGTATGGACAAGACAGAAATTGTTGAAGTCGCAAGAAAGATTGACACATTTGATACATCGGTGCTTCCTTATGAGGATTGCTGCACGGTATTCACTCCGCGTCACCCTAAGGTAAGACCACTTCTCGCCGACGTTGAAGCGGCGCAGAACAGCTTCGATTTTGAACCGCTGATAGCTAAAGCGGTTGCAGAAACAGAGCTTAAAATCTTTAACCTGGATTATTGATTAAAAATTACATACAGGTTACAGAAAAATTACACGCTATACGTTAAAATTGTAAACGAACGCTTGGTGAAAATATGGAAAAATCGGAAATGTACTATGATGAAATAGGACAAACTACCGAAGTGACCCCCGAAAATCTTGACAGATTGGTTACAGATGTAGTAAAATTGTTATTAGTAAAAGGGGTTACTATCTCTACAGCCGAAAGCTGTACAGGAGGACTTCTTTCGGAGCTGATTACATCGGTTCCGGGTGCATCAAAGATTTTTGAAATCGGTGTGTGCACATACTCAAATAAAATCAAGCATGAATATCTCGGTGTTCCGAAAGCGATGTTCAAGCAGTACGGAGCAGTCAGCCGTCAGGTTGCACTTGCTATGGTTGCAGGACTTCAGAAACAGTCAGGTGCAGACATATGCATCTCTGTTACGGGAACAGCAGGTCCGGGTGGCGGAACGCCTGAAAAACCGGTTGGTACTGTCTATGTCGGAATAAGCTGCGGCAACAAACGCATTGTAAAGCTTTTGAAGCTCTGGCAGCTTGAGGACAAGAGCCGTGATAATATAAGAATGAATACGGCTTACAGGGTATTCGACTTCTTAAAGCAGATGCTTGAGGTTATGCCTGATAATCTTCCTTCACAGAGAAGCATCGGTCTTCAGAGAAAAACCTATAAGGATGTTTTAAGAGGGATTTTTCCATGGAAGGGCGACAGCGTAGTCGAGATTATCAGAAAATCAATATTCATGATTGCAGTTGTGGCATTCAGCGTGTGTCTTTACTTCATCGCTGACTATTACTGGGAAAACTATAAGAACGAACAGGATAACGCTTCTTATAACGAAGTATACCACAATGCTATAAACGAAGGCTTCTCAGCTGAATCTGAAGATGATGATGACGAACAGGAACAGCAGCTTCAGAAAACATGGGAAATCAATGCCGGAGCGGAAGAGCTTCTCAAAATCAACAGCGATGTTATAGGATATATCAGAATCCCTGATACGGGAATTGAATATCCGATGGTTCAGAGAAGAAAGGAAGACGGAAACGACTTCTACCTTGACAAGAATCTTGAAAAGGATGACGCTAAGGCAGGTACAATTTTCCTTGACTGGAGAAATTACTTCGACTATGTCGTTGACGGACAGAAGGTGCTTGAAAACTCTCAGAACCTTGTTGTTTACGGACATGACATGAAGGACGGTTCGATGTTCGGAAAGCTCAAGAACTACAAGAATAACGAAAGTTATTACAGCGAACATCCGATTATTGAACTCAGTTCAAACTACGAAACCTATAAATACAAAATCTTTGCTTATTTTATTATTGACGCAGAGGACGAGACAGAAACAAAGTTTGAATGCTGGAATCAGCTTAACTTCGGTGACGAAGAGGACTTCTATGAATTTGTAAACAACGCTAAAAAGCGTGCGCTTACGCACAATGGCGTTGATGTACAGTATGGCGACCAGCTTCTGACGCTTTCAACATGCAACAGCATGTTCGACTCGGGCAGACTTATTGTTATGGCAAGACTTGTCCGTGAAGGTGAAGACCCTTATGAGGGAACAGACATTGTTGAAAAGAATACAAATATACTCTGGCCGTCGATTTATTATAAGTGGAACGAGAACACATACGATCCGGATGCTGAATTTGAAGGCTATCCGCTTACAACAAATTAAAATGGACGTATGAAAGGTGCAGAAAACAAAATGTTAGCTAAAAAAGGTTTGATCACTGCCGGATGTACTGTGGCGGTTGCAGTTGCTGCATTAGCTGCAGTTATGGTTTTTGGCGGAGAAAAGGAAACAACGGAAAATACAAGCTCGGTTGCAGATGTTCTTGAACCTGTGACAGAGCCGCCTACAGAGCCTGTGACAGATCCGATTACGGCGGATGACTTTGATTATCCACCACAGCTTCTGGGTGAAGCAAAATATCTTCTGACCCAGAATGATGAAACAGTCGGATATATCACAATTGATGGTACTAACATTGATTATCCTGTTGTACAGTACAAGGGTGACAATGAATATTACCTCAACAGAGGCTTTGACAAGCAGTATTTCTTTGACGGTGTAATCTATATGGACTACAGAAATGAGTTCGGTATAGATGAGTCAAAGCAGTCCGATAATATTGTCCTTTACGGACACAATCTGCTCAATGATACTATGTTTTCTCAGCTGCACAAGTACAGAGAAGACAGCGAGTTTATAAATGAACATTTTATTGTTGATTTCAGCTCGAATTACAGAGAATATCAATATGTAATTGTAGGTTATTTATTGACAGATGGCGGATATGGTGATACATATTACGGAGATGAAGAATTCCCTTACTGGGATATTCATAAATTTAGCAATGAAAGCGAATTCAATTCTTACATGGACAATGTAAGGGAGAGAGCGGAAAGACATTGTAATTACGTGTCAGATGTTGATGTGCAGTATGGAGACAAGCTCCTGACATTACAGACATGTCACCTGGACGTAGATAATTCACGTATGCTCGTCGTCGCAAGACGTCTGCGTGACCACGAAACTGTTGACAATATTGACAGAATCCCTGCAGCGGCAACAGACCCTACAGAGGAAACTGAAGGTACAGACGAAGAATGATTATGAAAATAATCTAAAACGAACAGAAAAAATGGAGTGAATTATGGAAACACGATTACCACGAAAAAGTACGGCAGTACTTACTGCTGCAGTTTTACTGAGTACAGCAGTTATTACAGCTGCATCGGCTATGGGAAGTATCTCAGCTGTTACAGAAGAGGTGGCAACTGAAGAACCGGTCGTCGCAGCAACAGAGGCAACAACGGAAGCAGCGGAGGAACCAACTGAGGCTGTGGAAGAAGAAGGCTATGACGTTACTTCATGGTGGAAGGCTGATTTATCAGAATACAGCGAAAAGCTTTCTACTGTAAGCTATGAGACAGTTGAAGTTCCTGAAGAGGAAACAACAGAAGCAGAAGAAGTTTCTGAAGATGTTGACTCAACATACGAAACAATTGAAATTGTTTCACCATCAACATCAGTTCCTAATTCAGGCAACACATCAGCACCGTCAAGAGTTGAGTCGAACACATCGGCTCCATCAGGAAGCTTTACATTCACAACATACGGCTACGGTCACGGCGTAGGACTCAGCCAGAATGGTGCAAACCACTACGCTTCATACTCAGGCTGGGATTATACACAGATTTTACAGCACTATTATCCCGGCACATCAATCGTGCAGACAGGTAATACAGACGGAACAATTTCAGCGGGCGGCGTAAGCGGTTCAGTTCTCGACATTGTTTCAATGGTTACATACAATGAAGTCGGAAGCACAATGGCAAATGAAGCTATCAAGGCTCAGGCTGTTGCAGTTTATTCATACATCATGTATAAGGGCGGAAGTGCAAGCGACCTCAGACCAAAGTCAAATCCGCCACAGAACGTAGTTGACGCTGTTAAGTCAGTTCTCGGCGAAGCAGTTTACTACAACGGAAGCTATGCGCTCACAATGTTCAGCGCTTCAAGCGGCGGCTATACAGCTTCATGTGCGGACGTTTTCTTTGAAGATATCCCATACCTCAGAAGTGTATACTGTGACTATGACGCAGGCTATGACAAGCACTATGGCAGCGTTGAAGTTATCAGCGCAGACCAGGTAAGAGCTGACCTTGAATCATGCCTTGGAATTACTCTTTCAGGCAACCCTGAAAACTGGATTTCAGTAACAGAGGGTGCAGGCGGTTATGCGGCTTACGTTACAATCGACGGACAGGTTACTGTAAAGGGTAACAAGTTCAGAGGTTATCTCGGACTCAAGTCCCCTAATTTCACAGTTTCATATAATTAAAAGCTAAGAGCATTATTGATAAATCAATAATGCTCTTTTTGTATAAATGGTGGAAAATGCAATATTTAGTATTCAATACCCTATTGACATGCAAAAAAATATTGACATTTGTGAGTTTTTAATGTACAATTATAACATATGGTAATATTTATTATTAAGGAGGAACGATGAAAATGTTTAAATTTTTCAAGAGAATGACATCAGCCGTTCTTGCAGCAGCTATGGTTACAACTGTATGCGCTTCTATGCCTGTTGTAACTGCTGACCAGGGTGATGTTGTTTTTCAGAGTGAATGTGAGGACCTGACACTACTTGATGGGGCAACAGTCTGGACTTCTATCTACGACAAGCAGCTCCCTGGCTATTCAGGCGAGGGCTTTGTTTACCTTACAACAGGTGTTGTTGAATTTGAAGTTGAAGTACCTGAAGATGGTATGTACGAAATTTCAACAAGCTATTGCCAGATTCTTTCAGAAGAGGGAAGAGAGCAGACAATTTCTGTCAACGGCGTTGAGTATATGATTAAGTTCCCATACGCTGACACATGGACAGATTTCAGCTTTGGCATGATGAGACTTAAAAAGGGTGTGAACACAATTCAGCTTTTACCTAAATACGGCTATGCTGCGTTTGATACAATTACAGTTAAGGAAGCAGTATTCCCTGAGCTGAAAATTTCACCTGTGCTTTCAGACCCTGACGCTACATCAGAAACACAGGGACTTATGAACTATCTCTGCGATGTTTACGGCGAGCACATGCTCTCAGGACAGCAGGAAATCTATGGCGGCGGTCATACTCAGGACAGCCCTAACGGTTACAGCGGCGACGAGCTTTTAGGCTATGAATCTGAATTTGAATGGATTAAGAAGAATTTCGGCGACTATCCTGCAATCAGAGGCTTTGACCTTATGAACTATAACCCACTCTACGGCTGGGACGACGGCTCAACTGAGAGAATTATCGAATGGGGCGAAAGAAACGGTATTCCGACAGTTTGCTGGCATATCAATCTCCCGACAGACTTCACAAGCTATGAGCTTGGTGAACCACTCGACTGGCAGAAGTGTTCATACAAGAACAATGATACTTTCGACGTTGCAAAGGCATCTGTTGAAGGTACTAAGGAATATGAATACACAATGCTCACAATCGACTGTCTTGCACAGGAACTCTTAAAGGTTCAGGAAGCAGGCGTGCCTGTAATCTTCAGACCTTACCACGAGGCTGAGGGTAACGGCGGTATCAATGGTGAAGGTGCATGGTTCTGGTGGGCACAGGACGGCGCAGAGGCTTATAAGGCGCTCTGGAGACAGCTTTACACAACTCTCACAGAAAAGTATGGCATCCACAACCTTATCTGGGAATTCAACAGCTATGACTACGCAACATCACCTGAATGGTATCCTGGCGATGAATGGGTAGATATGGTAGGCTTTGATAAGTACAATACAGTTTATAACCGTCATGACGGTCTTACAAGCGGTCCTAACGAAGACGCTATCTCAGGCACATTCTATAACCTTGTTGATATTGTTGACAACAAGAAGCTTGTAGCAATGCCTGAAAACGATACAGTTCCAAGCCTTGAAAATATCCTTGTTGAAAAGGCACACTGGCTCTATTTCTGTATCTGGTATGACAACGGCTCAGAGAACTTCCTCTCAGGCGAGGACAAGAACAATCCTGAGACACTCAAGGAGATGTATCAGAGTGATTACTGCATCACTTTAAGCGAGCTCCCTGACTGGAGAAATTATGAAATGGGCGAAATCGTTCCGACAGAAGACCCGACTGTACCAACAACAGAAGACCCGACAGAACCTACAACAGAAGAACCGACAGTTCCGACAGATGAGCCGATTGAATATGATCCAGCTATTGTAATCACTATTGATTCTCTGCCGGACAAGACTGTTTATGAAGTCGGTGAATATCCTGATTTCTCAGGTCTTACAGTAACTGTTGACCATTATTATGGCGAAGATAGTCACGACGTTATTTACGAAAAGGTTAATCCAATGGATTATCCTGAGTTATTCGTGATTGACGCATCAGATTATGACGGCTCAACACCTGGCACATACACAATTGAAATTTCAGTGACAAATGATTTCCCTTATGGCTATGCATTTCTTCATACTGCAACATATGAGGTAGAGGTCGTAGGTGACGGAACTTATCCGACAGTTGAACCTCCTACATCAGGCGATAAAATCACAGTTCCTGATGGCTTCGAAGCTACACTGTACGGCGATGTAAACCTTGATGGTACAGTTGACGTTGCAGACGTTGTTGCACTCAACACACTCCTTCTCGGTACAGGCGAATTTGAAGTTTTACAGCTTGTAAATGCAGACTGTGCAAGAGATTACGTTGTTGACTCAACAGACAGCACACTTCTTATGAACTATGTTGGTATGCTTATTGAAGGCGATAATCTCGGAGCAGAAGTTTGGGATGACTAATTAAAATAAAAACGCACCGTTTAAAAGCGGTGCGTTTTGCTGTATATACAGATTATGAAATAACAACATAGTTATCGGCGGCATTTTCCTTTGTGGCATGCTCGGTTACATTTGTAACCTTTACCTTAAGCGGGCGTGTGCCCATGTTTATTTCGATTATATCGCCGATTTTAACGTCGTAGGACGCCCTTGCAACCTTGTCGTTGACAAGAACCTTACCTGCGTCGCAGGCCTCGTTAGCGACCGTTCTGCGCTTTATAAGGCGTGTTATTTTGAGGTATTTGTCAAGTCGCATAGTTTACTCTCCTTTTCTAAATAAAAACGGCAGAGCGAAAACTCTGCCGTCAGGTTTGTATAACAATCAATTAAGCGTTAACAGCGTCCTTGAGAGCCTTACCTGCCTTGAATGCAGGAGCCTTCTTTGCAGGAACTGTAATAGTTTCACCTGTCTGTGGGTTCTTTGACTGCTTTTCCTTACGGTCACGTACTTCAAATGTACCAAAGCCAACGATCTGAACCTTGTCACCGTTAACGAGAGCATCTGTAATTGTTGAGATAACTGCTGAGAAAGCCTTTTCAGCGTCCTTCTTTGTTAATTCGCTCTTTTCTGCAATCTGGTTGATTAATTCTGCCTTTGTCATGATTGTATTACCTCCATTTTTTCTTTTGTTTTTTATTTGCCTGAATTTTTTACCTTGTTCCAGTAAACATCAAGCTCATTTATGCCAAGAGTCTTCATGTCGACTCCGTCATGCAAAACTGCGTTTTCGGTTTTTTCAAATCTTTCAATAAACTTTTCTGTTGCCCTTGTCATGGCTTCTTCAGCGTCGATTCCAAGATGACGTGCAGTATTGACACAGGAGAAAAGAAGATCACCGAATTCCTCGAATATATCGTCCTTGTTGCCCGACTTTATAGCCGATTCAAGTTCAGCTGTTTCAGCCTTGATACAGGCGAAAGCGTCGTCAGCACATTCAAAGTCCATACCCGCCCTCATAGCTCTCTTGCCGACCTTCTGTGCACGCATAAGTGCAGGAAGTGAAGCAGAAACGCTTTTTAAGGTGTCAGTATAGCTTTCCTGTCCCTTGGTTTCCTTTTTAATGCTGTCCCAGTTTTTAAGAACGTCGTCAGCACCCGAAACCTCAACATCTCCGAATACATGAGGATGTCTTACAATAAGCTTTTTACAAAGCTCATCGCAGATGTCGTCAAAATTGAAGGAGTTTTTTTCCTCTTCGATACGGCAATGGAAAACAACCTGAAGCAGAACGTCTCCAAGCTCTTCTCTCAGAAGCTCTGTATTCTCAGAATCAATGGCTTCAATAGCCTCATAAACCTCTTCAATAAAATCATTTCTGATTGATTTGTGATTTTGCTCCCTGTCCCACGGACAACCCTCAGGACACCTGAGAATCCCCATGATTTCGCGCAGGTCGTTAATATCATATTGTTCTTTTCGCTCAAATTCAACCATAATATCTCCCTTTTCCGACAATATTAATAATACATTAAATTCGGAAAAATATCAATAGGTTTTCAGAAGTTTGTAAAAATGTTTTAAAGATAAAGCCATTTTACGCTAATTTCTGTTTATTATCCTCTTTTTTATCAGCCGTTTGCATTGCCGCTGCTGATTCCTGCAGCCTGATCCTTCATCTGAGCGATACGGAGCTGAGCCATAACACGCTGATACATGTTGTAAATCTTTCTCTTTGATTCGTCTTCCTTTGCAATTGCTGATGGTACAATTTCAGTCATGTAGACACCGCTTTTGGTAAGGAAGTAAACATAGTTCTTACCTGCAACAGGCATGTCAAACTTTGTTGTCTTCTTGCAGCAGTCGAGACATTCACTTGCCATTCTGATGAAGTCAAATGATGCCTGTGCAACGCCTCTGTATCTTGCGGAAGCGTTGATATATTCGCCGCCGATGTTGAAGTATACATTTGCAGCACCGTTGATATAGCAAACGAGTGTTGAAAGAAGTGTAGGTGACATAGGCATGTCGATAACTGCGCCGTAAACCTGGTTTGGTTCAAGCTTCTGCTTGAAAGGTTCAGGTGGGAATGTAAGTGCCTTGCCTCTTGAAACGATGTATTTCTGAGAAGCAACATATCTGTCGAGTGTTGAACGTTTTTTAGCCATTTTTAAATCTCACTTTCTGTATTATTATTGTTTTAAGCTTAATCGAGCATTTCCTTTGTCATGCCGCCTAAGATTTCAATTCCTCTTACAATCTGTTCATCAGTCGGAGTTGAGAAGTTAAGACGGAATGATGTAGTCTTGTCAGATTCATTAATCATGAATGCTGTGCCCGGAACAACAGCGATTTTATAGTCTCTTACAGCCTTTGTGCAGAAATCCATCATATCGCTTCCCTCAGGGAGAGTAGCCCAGATGAAAAGTCCGCCCTCAGGACGTGTGTAAGTAACCTTTTTGGAGAAGTGCTTGTCAAGACAGTCGAGCATAAGCTGACATTTTTTTCTGTAAATTTCACGAAGCTTTGCAAAATGCTCATCAAGATTACATTCTGTCATGAACTTATAGCAGATAAGCTGAGGCCAGATGCTTGTATGAACGTCTGAAACCTGCTTGCAGACAACCATCTTCTGGAATATTTCCTTTGGTGCAACTGCATATCCCACTCTGAGACCAGGTGCAAGGATTTTTGAGAAGCTTCCCGCATAGATAACTCTGTTTTCTGTATCCATGCTCTTGATTGAAGCCACAGGCTCTCCTGCAAAGCGGAGGTCGCCGTATGGGTTATCTTCAATAATTATGCTGTCATATTTGCATGCAAGCTCGTAAATGCCCTTTCTCTTTTCGAGTGACATAGTAGAGCCTGTAGGGTTCTGGAAATTCGGGATAACGTAGATAACCTTCTGTCCCGAAGCGTTTTTAAGCACTTCTTCAAGCTTTTGAAGCTTCATGCCGCCCTCTTCCTGTTCAATGCCCACGAGGTTTACGTTGTATGAACGGAAAGCGTTAAGCGAGCCGATAAAGCTTGGTGCTTCTGTGATGAGAGTATCGCCTTCATTGCAGAGAACCTTACATGCAAGCTCAATAGCCTGCTGTGCGCCTGATGTGATGAGAAGGTCATCACCGTCTCTGAAGCAATTGTCATCAGCCATTCTCTTTTTGAGTACGTCTCTGAGAGGAGTATAGCCCTCAGAAATGCTGTACTGTAAAGCTAAAACAGGGTCATTCTTTAAAATTTCCGCAGAAATTCTGCCGACTTCTTCTGTCGGGAATGCTTCCGGTGCAGGATTTCCTGCCGCAAAGGAGATGACCTCAGGGTCAGCTGTATACTTTAAAATTTCTCTGATTGCAGAAGCCTGAAGCTTTGAAACCTTTTCAGAAAATTTATAATTCATTTTAAATGCAACGCCTTTCATAATTAAAAATATACCGCATATAATTATAACACATATTTACAAATGTAGCAATACGCTTTAAAGTAATTCCGTAAATCATTATGCAATTTCAACAAATAGAAAAACATAAAATTAAGCAATAAAACAACAAAGAAAGGAGAAAGACTTGAAAAATCAAAGCTTTCTC
This sequence comes from uncultured Clostridium sp., assembly GCA_964621265.1. Lineage (GTDB taxonomy): Bacteria > Bacillota > Clostridia > Oscillospirales > Ruminococcaceae > Porcipelethomonas. The sequence continues at coordinate 20,302 of CAZULQ010000009.1, forward strand.
AAAGGCTCGGTAATTCTCATAGTTTCGGCGATAGTTGCCAAAACAATCGGGGCGCTTTTCAAAATCCCGCTTACAAATATGCTGGGCGGCGTGGGAATGAGCTATTTCTCCTGTGCATACGGTCTTTTTCTCCCTGTCTACGCTGTTACAGCGACGGGTCTTACGACAGCCGTTGCAAAGCTGACGGCTGAAAGCTGTGCGTTCGGCAATTACAGAAACGCTCTTAAAATACAGCGTATTTCCCTGCGGCTCTTTACAATTGCGGGAATCCTCGGGACAGTTGCGATAATTCTTCTGGCATATCCCTTTGCGGACAAAATAGCCGCCTGTCCGAAAGCGTGGCTTTCGATAATCATGATTGCTCCGAGTGTGCTTTTCGGATGCATAACAGCCGTTTACAGAGGCAGTCACGAGGGCATGAGGAACATGTACCCGACTGCCGTCTCGCAGGTTATAGAGGCGTTTGTCAAGCTTCTGACGGGTCTTTTGCTTTGTTCGTGGGTTCTGCGTCACGAAGCCGAGGTACTGGCGTTTCTGCCAAAGGGCACTGACATAACAGCGGCGGCATCTGCGGCGGCTGTGCTGGGGATAAGCCTTTCTACCCTTGCAAGCACTGCCTTTCTCTGCCTTTTCGGGACAGTACCCAGAAATCTGCGAAATAACGGAACTGAGGAGCAGGGCAGGGAAATAGTAAAAAAGCTTTTTGCGGTACTTGCACCCGTAGCGCTCGGTTCAATAGTCACAAACCTTACATCTGTTATAGATTTAGCGACAATTATCCGCTGTGTTGACAAGGCTGTGAACACCTCTCCCGAGTTTTTCAGCCGACGTTTCGGGCTTTCGGGAGTGTCTGCGGCGGAAATATCAGAATTTGTATACGGCTCTTTTACGGGACTTGCCGTGACCGTTTTCAATCTTGTTCCCTCGGTGACAAACATGTTCGGCAAAGGAATACTGCCGAATCTGGCACAGGCGTGGGCGAAAAATGACAGACAGGAATCAGAACACCTCTCGGGGAGCGTTCTGAAAGCGACAGCGTTTATTGCTGTGCCGTCAGGAATCGGGATAACGCTCCTTTCCGAAGAAATACTTCTTTTTCTTTTCCCCGAGAGAATTGCGGAATGCGTGGTTTCGGCGGAAAGCCTTAAATATCTTGGCGTTGCCGTAATCTTCCTTGCGCTTTCGTTTCCGCTTTTCAGCATGCTCCAGGCGGTCGGCAGAGCAGACCTGCCTGTAAAGCTCATGACAGCAGGTGTTGCGGTGAAGCTTATCGGCAATCTTCTGCTTATACCCGTGCCGTCCGTTAACGTTTCGGGGGCGGCAATTTCAACGTTTCTTTGCTACCTTGTCATATTTATATTATCTGTGATTTTTTATTGTAAATGCACGCAAATACGTCTCAGGATTTTTTCGCTTATGCTCCCGTCGCTGTTTTCGGGTGTCCTCTGCGGAACTGTCGCAAGAATTGTATGCAGTTTTGGCGGCTATGAACTGAGGCTTATGCTCCCACTTGGAATTGCCTGCGGAGGTATTGTCTACTTAATTTCCATGAGAGTGTGTGACAGAAGTCGGTGACCCGACAGGACATCTTCGCTCTGTCATCATTAATAATAACAGAAGATAAGGCACGACCATATATTTTGTAGGGGGCGATGCCCACATCGACCCGTTTAACGTAGTTATATCAGAATAAAAAGAGGGGACGCTTTCAAGAAAAAAGCGTCCCTTTACTTTTAATTAAACCTCTGCAATAACTTCAACTTCAACGAGTACTCCCTTTGGAAGCTCTCTTACAGCCACGCAGCTTCTTGCTGGCTTTGATGTGAAGTATTCACCGTAAATCTTGTTGAATGCCGCAAAATCAGACATGTTTCTGAGGAAGCATGTAGTCTTGACAGCCTTGTCAAATGAAGTACCAGCCTCTGTTAAAACAGCGCCTAAGTTCTTCATAACCTGTGTTGTCTGACCTTCGATATCCTGTGCTTCGATTTCATTTGTTGCAGGATTGATTGCAATCTGACCTGATGTGAAAACAAGTCCGCCTGTAACAACAGCCTGTGAGTATGGGCCGAGTGCTTCAGGAGCATTTGGTGTGTAAATTGTATTTGCCATTTGTTTTTCCTCCGTTTTTATTCAACTATCTTAAAGCCTGCGTCAGTAAGTGACTGTCTTATAGCTGTGATGTGTTCAAAATTTCTCGTTTCAAGGACGATTCTTAAATAACAGCCGTTGATGTCTGTGCCTTCACTTGCTCTCTCATGGTGAATAGCGATGACATTTCCGCCAAGGTCAGCAATGATTGATGAAACTGTCTTAAGCTGACCGGGCTTATCCATAAGCTCGATATTAATGGAGTCTGAACGTCCTGATTTGAGCAGACCTCTCTTAATGACTCTTGAAAGAATAGTAACGTCGATGTTACCGCCCGATACGAGGCATACAGTCTTCTTGCCTTTAATCGGTACCTTGTTGAACATTGCTGCCGCAACGGCAACAGCACCCGCACCCTCTGCGATAAGCTTCTGCTGTTCGATAAGAGAAAGAATTGCGGACGAGATTTCGTCGTCGGTTACGGTTACAATCTCATCAACATATTTCTGGCAGAATTCAAAGGTGTTAACGCCAGGTTCCTTAACCTTGATACCATCGGCAATAGTAGCAACAGAATCGAGACACTCGATTTTGCCGCTTTCCATTGAAGCGACCATGCTCGGTGCGCCGCTTGCCTGAACGCCGTAAATCTTGATTTCAGGTTTTAAAGCCTTTGCGGCGAATGCAACACCTGAAATAAGTCCGCCGCCGCCGATTGGCACGATGATAGCGTCAATGTCAGGGAGCTGGTCTAAAAGCTCAAGACCGATAGTGCCCTGTCCTGCAATAACATTTTCATCGTCAAACGGGTGGATAAATGTATAGCCCTTTTCGTCACGCAGACGGATAGCCTCATTATATGCGTCATCATAAACGCCTTCGACTAAGCATACATCTGCTCCGTAGCCCTTGGTTGCCTCAACCTTGGAGATAGGTGCGCCATCAGGCAGACAAATTAAAGATTTGATGCCGTTTTTTGTGGCAGCGAGGGCAACGCCCTGAGCGTGGTTTCCGGCGGAGCATGCAATAACGCCCTTTTCCTTTTCTGCGTCGCTGAGCTGTGAAATTTTGTAGTAAGCGCCTCTTACCTTGAATGAACCTGTAATCTGGAGATTTTCGGTTTTAAGGTAGATTTCGCTTTCAGGATTGATTTTCGGTGCATGAATAAGGTCAGTTTTTCTGATGACATTTTTCAGCACATAGCTTGCATGATAGATTTTATCAAGAGTAAGCATTTTTTATTACACTCATTTCGTTAAATTTTGCTTTAAGGACGAAAGAATTCTTCCGCTTAAACCACCTTAAAGCAGTTTTTTAGCGTATCTGACAATACGTTTCCGTATAACGGCGGAAGTCCGGAGCGGCTTACTGTGATTTTCAGCCGTCTGCTCGGGGAGGATAGCTTTCTTTCCCGTAAATGCTGTTTTTTCAGCGACATGTCAGCTCTCTGTAAAATCGTGAAAAGAAGCGGTTCCCGTCATAGCATTTGTCAACATTCAGTTGAGAGTGTTGCGGCAGGTAAGCATTTTATCAATGAACTGCTTTGCAGCTCTTGCCGAACGTCCGCTTCTGCCGACAGCGAAGCGTTCTGCTTCCATATCGAGTTCCTCCTGTGTCATGTCGAGCCTGTACTGCTCAGCAAGTCCATGAACAATTTCGAGGTACTCAGCCTTGTTAGGCTTGGAGAATGCAATTTTTAGACCAAAGCGTTCAGAGAGTGAAACAAGCTCCTGAACGGTGTCGTTTCTGTGAACGTCATCACCGTTTCTGTCGGAGAATTTCTCCTTTACAAGATGACGTCTGTTGCTTGTGGCATAAATTACAATATTATCCGCTCTTGCAGAAACCGAGCCTTCGAGGATTGCTTTCAGCGCACCGAAGCTGTCATCATCTGTTGCAAACGACAGGTCGTCGATAAACAGGATAAATTTCAGCGGATTTTTGCTGAGATTGTCAATCAGCAGCGGAATATCCCTCAGCTGGTCCTTTCGCACCTCTATTATACGCAGCCCTCTGTCACGGTATTCGTTTGCAATCGCCTTGACAGACGAGGACTTGCCTGTTCCCGCATCGCCTGTGAGCAGTACATTTGAAGCAGGCTTGCCGTTTATAAGGGCGAGTGTGTTGTCGATTATCAGCTGACGCTGCTTTGTATACCCGATAAGCTGTGAAAGCTTGATTTCATCAGGGTATTTTACAGGAACAACAACGCTGTCCTTTACAACGAACATATAGTATTTTGCGTAAATGCCATAACCGAAGCGGTCAATATTGTCAATTCTGTTTTTGTATTCCGCCTTAAAGTCATAAGGCGTATTGTCCCACTGCGGCAGAAAACCGCTGTAGGCAATATTTTTTGTAACGTCCTCAGATGTCATTTCAGCAATCGTCTGGAGCGATTCAAGCTCGTTTATAAGACAGTCGTGCATCTTGTCGCTTATATCAAGCCTGTGCGCCTTTCTTATCATGTAAATATTCTCGTCCTCTAAAATGAGGGTTAAGATATAGGAGCTTAAATCGTTGTGGTGACGATAAAGGTTTGAAACGAAATCCGAGTAAGCCTGAATCTGCCTTGCAGTATCGTCATGGTCAAAGCTCATGAGCAGTCTTTCAAGACTCTGCATAGTGCGGCAGTTCATGATATCTCTGAAAATAACCAGAGAGCTGAGCTTGAAATGAAGCTCTGTCAGATTGTTTTTCAAGTTAAAACGCCTCGATTCTTAAATCAGAGAAGCTCTAAAATCTTAGCTGTAACTTCTGTTGTTGAAAGCGGTGTGGCACCTGAGTTTCCAACGAGGTCAGCTGTTCTGTAGCCTGCTTCAAGGAACTTGTCAACTGCCGCTTCGATAGCGTCAGCTTCTGCTGTGAGGTCGAATGAATATCTGAGCATCATTGACGCTGAAAGGATTGTAGCAATAGGGTTTGCAACGTTCTGTCCTGCAATGTCAGGAGCAGAGCCGTGGATTGGCTCATACATGCCTCTCTTTGTAGCACCCAGAGATGCTGAAGGGAGCATACCGATTGAACCTGTAATCTGTGAAGCCTCATCTGAGAGGATATCACCGAACATGTTTGATGTAACAACAACGTCAAACTGTGCAGGGTTCTTAACAAGCTGCATAGCCGCATTGTCAACGAGCATATCTGTGAGAGTTACTTCAGGATAATCCTTTTCCATTTCGTGAACAACTTCTCTCCAGAGTCTTGAGCTTTCAAGAACGTTTGACTTGTCAATGCTTATAATGTTCTTGTTTCTCTTCATTGCTGTTTCAAAAGCAACTTTGGCAATACGCTCGATTTCCATTCTGCTGTAGCATTCTGTATCATAAGCCTCTTCGCCGTACTTGCCGTCTCTTCTGCCTCTTTCGCCAAAGTAGATACCACCTGTAAGCTCTCTTACAATCATGATATCAAAGCCGTTTTCAGCGATATCGCTTCTGAGCGGGCTTGCGTCCTTGAGAGTTGGGTAGAGCTTGGCAGGACGAAGGTTTGTGAAAAGCTCGAGTGCCGCACGAATGCCTAAAAGTCCCTTTTCAGGACGGTTTGCAGGAGGCTGTGAGTCCCACTTAGGACCGCCTACAGATCCGAGCAGTACACTGTCGCTTGCTAAACAGCCGTCAATTGTTTCCTGTGGAAGAGGAACTCCTGTTTCGTCGATAGCCGCACCCCCGATAAGATATGGTGTGAAGTTGAATGTGTGACCGAACTTGTCAGCCACTTTCTTGAGGATTTCAACGGCGCTGTCCACGATTTCAGGACCGATTCCGTCGCCTCTGAGTAATGCTATATTAAATTCCATTGTTAGTGTTCTCCGTTTCTGCGAAATTATTTGAAGCTTCCGTTCCTGATTGATTCAACAAGTCCGCCGTTTGTGATGATATTCTGAATAAACTCAGGGAATGGTTCAGTCTTGAACTCCTTGCCTGTTGTCTTGTCAGTAATAACGCCCTTGTCAAGGTCAGCTTCAACGATGTGTCCTTCTTCAATAGCCTCAGCCGCTTCAGGACACTCTAAAATCGCAAGACCGATATTGATTGCGTTTCTGTAGAAAATTCTTGCAAAGCTTTTAGCAATTACAAGTGAAATACCGCTTTCCTTGATAGCGATAGGAGCGTGTTCACGTGATGAACCACAGCCGAAGTTAAAGCCTGCAGCCATGATATCGCCCTTCTGAACTCTGCCTGCGAAAGTAGCGTCTAAGTCCTCCATACAATGCGCGGCGAGTTCCTTTTTGTCGCTTGTGTTGAGATATCTTGCAGGGATAATAACGTCTGTGTCAACGTTGTCGCCGTATTTAATAACCTTACCTTCAAAAACCATTTTACATTACCTCCTTAGGCTCTGCAATTTTACCTGCAATAGCTGAAGCTGCTGCAACAGCAGGGCTTGCAAGATATATTTCTGAGTCAACGTGACCCATTCTTCCGACGAAGTTTCTGTTAGTTGTTGCAACTGCTCTTTCGCCTTCAGCAAGGATACCCATGTGACCGCCGAGACAAGGTCCGCATGTTGGAGTTGAAACAACAGCGCCAGCCTCGATAAATGTCTTGAGATAGCCCTTTTCCATAGCTTCGAGATAGATTTTCTGAGTTGCAGGGATAATGATTGTTCTTACGTTTTTAGCAACCTTCTTGCCCTTTAAGATTTCAGCGGCAACCTCGAGGTCCTCGAGTCTGCCGTTTGTGCATGAACCGATTACAACCTGGTCAATCTTGATTTCGTCGATTTCGTCAACTGTGTGAGTGTTCTCAGGAAGGTGTGGGAATGCAACAGTCGGCTTGATTTCACTTAAGTCGATAACGTATGTTTCGTCATAAACAGCGTCATCATCAGCCTTGTAAACCTTAGGCTCTCTGTTGCTGTGTTCCTTTACATATTCAAGAGTCTTGTCGTCAACTTCAAAGATACCGTTCTTAGCACCCGCTTCGATAGCCATGTTAGCCATACAGAGTCTGTCAGAAACAGAAAGATTGTGAAGTCCTTCGCCTGTAAATTCCATTGAACGGTAAAGCGCACCGTCAACACCAATCATGCCGATGATGTGGAGGATAACGTCCTTACCTGTAACGAACTTGTTAAGGCTTCCCTTAAGTTCAAACTTGATAGCTGAAGGCACCTTGAACCAAGTCTTGCCTGTTGCCATACCGCAGGCCATATCAGTTGAACCGATACCTGTTGAGAATGCGCCGAGTGCGCCGTATGTACATGTGTGTGAGTCAGCGCCGATTACAGCGTCACCGCACACAACGAGACCTTTTTCAGGGAGGAGAGCGTGTTCAATACCCATTTCGCCTACGTCATAGAAGTTTGTGATTTCCTTTTCACCGCAGAAGTCACGGCACATCTTACACTGCTGAGCCGCCTTGATATCCTTGTTCGGTGCAAAGTGGTCCATGACCATAGTAACCTTTTCCTTGTCGAAAACGCCGTTTGCGCCGATATTGTTGAATTCCTTGATGGCAACAGGTGAAGTGATGTCGTTGCCGAGTACGAGGTCGAGATTTACGAGGATAAGCTGTCCTGCCTCAACCTTGTCGAGTCCTGCATGAGCCGCAAGAATTTTCTGCGTCATTGTCATGCCCATTTTATATCATTCCTTTCAGTTTTGGTTTTCATTGAAAAAACAATCTTCATTCCATTTCAGCGGATTCTTTTCAATGTATTCCCATATTTTTAAATATTCCTTTTCATTGCGTATTATGCGGTCGTGATATGAACGCTGAAAAATTTTCCCGCCTATATCATTATGGCAAAAACGTTTAAATGTGGAAATAAAATGTGGGATTATCTGATTTGTAGGGGACGGCGCCTTCGACGTCCCGCTATTAAAATTGCTGTTGTCAATCATTAATATCATATGTATATGATTCGGCATAATAACATAATTTTTTACAGTCACGTTTGGCACTTTGTTTCCGGAAATTATATATTTCTCAGCAATTCTGCCGTATTCCGTCAATATATTTTTCGGGACGTCGTGGGCGCCGTCCCCTACGATTTCTGACAGAATACATTCTTTATTCTGCACACAAATCGTAATAAAATATGCGCCACAAGTGCTGTAATCAAATGCTGTCAACCTGTTGGGCTTTCTATATGGTAAGTTTCCCATATCAGTCGCTTCTCTGGATTATTTATTAATAATCGCACCCTTATCAGCAGAAGAAACCATAGCCGCATAACGCTTAGCGTAGCCTGTGATGCCTTCCTTAACGAGAATCTTGGTATTCTTGCGTCTTTCTTCGAGTTCTTCGTCAGAAACTTCAAGAGTAATCTTGTAGCTTGGGATATCAATTGAGATAATATCGCCGTCCTGAACGAGCGCGATGTTACCGCCGCTTACTGCTTCAGGTGAAACGTGACCGATAGCCGCACCTCTTGTAGCGCCGCTGAAACGTCCGTCTGTGATAAGAGCAACGTCCTTGTCAAGTCCCATACCTGCAATTGCAGAAGTAGGTGAGAGCATTTCTCTCATACCAGGGCCGCCAGCAGGACCTTCGTATCTGATAACGACAACGTCGCCCGCCTTGATTCCGCCGCCTCTGATTACTTCAATAGCTTCCTCTTCGCTGTTGAATACCTTTGCAGGACCGCTGTGCTTTAACATTTCAGCCGCAACGGCACTTCTCTTTACAACACAGCCGTCAGGAGCGAGGTTGCCTCTGAGTACTGCAATACCGCCTGTTTCGCTGTATGGATTTTCAATCGGTCTTATTACCTCAGGGTTTCTGTTGATAACGCCCTTGATGTTTTCGCCGAGAGTTTCACCTGTAACAGTCATAACGTCTGTATTGATAAGACCCTTCTTGTTAAGCTCGTTGAGTACGGCATAAACGCCGCCTGCTTCGTTAAGCTCTTCCATGTATGTGTGACCTGCAGGAGCTAAGTGGCAAAGGTTAGGTGTTTTAGCGCTGATTTCGTTTGCCATGTCGAGATTGATTGTAATACCGCATTCGTTAGCGATTGCAGGGAGATGGAGCATACTGTTTGTTGAACAGCCAAGAGCCATATCAGCAGTAAGAGCATTGTGGAATGACTTTTCTGTCATGATATCGAGCGGACGGATATTCTTTCTGTAAAGCTCCATAACAGCCATACCAGCCTGTTTTGCAAGCTTGATTCTTTCCGAGTAAACAGCAGGGATTGTACCGTTTCCACGAAGACCCATTCCGAGAACTTCTGTAAGGCAGTTCATTGAGTTTGCTGTGTACATACCTGAGCATGAACCGCATGTAGGACAAGCCTTGTTTTCAAATTCTTCAACGTCTTCTAAGCTTGCCTTGCCTGCTGAGTATGCCCCAACAGCCTCAAACATGCTTGAAAGACTTGTCTTCTCTCCTTTGACATGACCTGCGAGCATAGGACCGCCGCTTACAAAAACAGTCGGAACGTTGATTCTTGCAGCCGCCATAAGGAGACCGGGAACGTTCTTGTCACAGTTTGGCACCATAACGAGTGCGTCAAAGTGGTGAGCAAGAGCCATACATTCTGTTGAGTCAGCAATAAGGTCTCTTGTTACGAGAGAGTACTTCATACCCTTGTGTCCCATAGCGATACCATCGCATACAGCGATTGCAGGGAATACAACAGGAGTACCGCCGCCCATAGCAACGCCGAGCTTTACTGCGTCAACGATTTTGTCTATATTCATGTGACCCGGTACGATTTCGTTGTAAGAAGAAACGATACCAACGAGAGGTCTTTTCATTTCTTCCTTTGTCATACCGAGAGCGTTGAAAAGTGAACGCTGTGGAGCCATTTCAACTCCGTTACAGAAAAAGTTTTCTGCCATATTATCACCTCATAATATTTTAATCTATCTTTACTTCTACATCATCATCTTCTTCATCTACATCTATATGAAGATTTCCGGCATCAACCTTTACATCATCGCCGTTTTTGTCTTCATCCACATCTACATGAATGTTTCCGACGTCAACCTTTACGTTATCATCCTTAACCTCGACGCTTGCACATCCTGCAAATGCAAAAACAGATGTGATGCATAGAAACAATGCGAATAGTTTCTTTCTCATAATAGTCCTCTGCTTTTCAAAAATAACAAACTGCTTTCCCAAAAAATCGGGAAAGCAGCAAGTACAGTCCGATTTCGACAATCGGATAATTATTCTGTTTTGGAAAGAGAATTAGTTGTTGATGAACTTGTCCTCTTCGTTGTTCCAGCTGTAAAGCTTTCTGATTTCTTCGCCAACCTGTTCTGAGCAGTGTTCAGCAGCGAGCTTTCTCATAGCTCTGAAGTGTGCCTGACCGCCTGCAGCAGACATGTCGAGGAGGAATTCCTTAGCGAATGAACCGTCCTGAATGTTCTTGAGAACCTGCTTCATAGCCTTCTTTGTATCTTCTGTGATGATCTTTGGACCTGTGATGTAGTCGCCGTATTCAGCTGTGTTAGAAATTGAGTATCTCATACCTGCAAAACCGCTCTGGTAGATAAGGTCAACGATAAGCTTCATTTCGTGGATACATTCAAAGTAAGCATTTCTTGGGTCGTAACCGGCTTCAACGAGTGTTTCAAAACCACACTGCATAAGTGCGCAAACACCGCCGCAGAGAACTGCCTGTTCACCGAAGAGGTCAGTTTCTGTTTCTGTTCTGAATGTTGTTTCGAGGACACCAGCTCTTGCGCCACCGATAGCAAGACCATAAGCGAGAGCCATATCCTGAGCCTTACCTGTTGCGTCCTGAGCAACAGCTACGAGACAAGGAACACCCTTGCCAGCCTGATATTCTGAACGTACTGTGTGACCAGGTCCCTTAGGAGCGATCATTGTAACGTCAACATATGCAGGAGGAACGATCTGACCGAAGTGGATAGCAAAACCGTGAGCGAACATGAGCATATCGCCTTCCTTGAGGTTTGGCTCGATGTCGTTCTTGTACATTGCAGCCTGCTTTTCATCGTTGATAAGAATCATGATGATGTCAGCCTGCTTTGCAGCTTCAGCAGCTGTGAATACTTCAAAGCCCTGCTTAACTGCCTTGTCCCATGACTTACTTCCTTCGTAAAGACCGATGATAACTCTTGCGTTGTCGCCGAGAGATTCCTTAGCATTGAGAGCATGAGCATGACCCTGGCTGCCGTAACCGATAACAGCTATTGTCTTGCCATAAAGTAAGGATAAATCGCAGTCTTCCTGATAAAATACCTTTGCTGAATTTTCCATTATAAAGACTCCTTTTATAATAATATTTTGTATATGGGCGTTTGCGTCCGGATTATTCGTCTCTCAGACACTCTCCGCCTCTTTCAAGAGCTACAACACCTGTACGGCACATCTCCATTATGCCGAAAGGCTTTACAAGCTCAATAAAAGCGTTGATTTTTGAGGTTTCACCTGTGATTTCGATACACAGCGCATCAGGTGAGTAGTCAACAATTTTTGAACGGAATACGTCAACTGCTGAAAGAACGTCCTGACGTGTAGCGGAATCATTTCTGATTTTTATAAGAAGCAGTTCTCTTGAAATTGTTTCATCACGCTTCATAACCTTAATCTGCTTTACGTCATGAAGCTTGTCGAGCTGCTTTATAATCTGATCCTTGGAATATTCGTCTGCCATCATTGAGATGGTCATTCTTGAAAATTCCGGAGTTTCTGTTTCGCCAACTGTGAGCGAATCGATGTTGAAGCATCTTCTTGTGAAAAGGCTTGAAACTCTTGTGAGAACACCCGCCTTATTTGCAACGAGTACGCTGAAAACAAATCTTCCCATCAGATTTCACCTCCGTGAATTTCTGTTATGATATCGTCAATCGAGCCGCCTGGTGGGAGCATCGGTAAAACGAATTCATCGCAGTCAACAAGACAGTCTAAAACAACAGGACCGTTTTCCTTGAAAGCTTCCTCAGCTGCTGCCTTGAGTTCATCAACTGTGTTTACTCTGATACCCTTTGCGCCGAAGGCTTCCGCCATTTTAACGAAGTCAGTCTTGCGGTTTAAGGTTGTGTTTGAGTGGTGCTTGTCAAAGAAGAGTGTCTGCCACTGTCTTACCATACCAAGAACGCCGTTGTTCATAACAACGATTACAAGCGGAGTTTTCTGAGTTACAGCTGTTGCAAGCTCGTTTAAGTTCATGCCGAAGCTTCCGTCACCTGTAAAGAGTACTGTTCTTTCGCCTGTTGCAGTATTTGCGCCGATTGCGGCACCCATACCAAAGCCCATTGTACCAAGACCGCCGCTTGAAACGAATGTTCTTGGCTTTTCAAACGGATATCTCTGCGCAGTCCACATCTGGTGCTGACCTACGTCTGTTACGATAACCGAATTTTTATCTGTAAATTCACTGATAACATCAATAATCTTGTAAGGATTGAGTCTGTCTGCCGCAGGAATACCTGTGTTTGCACACTGAACAGTACACTCTGAGCAGTCCTTGCCCTCAGGAGTTTTAAGTGCTCTTTCAAGCTTTTCTGCTTCTTCCTTCTTAAGACGCTCAATTTCAGCTGTCCATTCAGGATTGCTCTGCTTTTCAACCATTGTGAGAAGCTTTCTGAGAGTTTCCTTAACGTCGCCGTTAACACCAAGCTGAGCGGCAATATTCTTGTCGATTTCCGCAGCGTCAACGTCAATGTGGAGAATCTGACAGTTTCTTACATAAACATTCTTGTTGCCTGTTGCTCTGTCGCTGAATCTTGCACCGATTGCGATAACGAGGTCTGCCTCAGCCTGTGCCATTGATGACGCATAGTGACCGTGCATACCCTGCATACCGAGGAATCTCGGATTTGAAGTAGGGATTGCTGAAAGACCCATCATACTGCATCCGATAGGAGCGTCAATAAGGTCAGCAAACTTCATGACTTCATCGCTTGCATTACCTGAGATAATACCGCCGCCGCAGTAGATATAAGGCTTGCTTGAAGCGTTAATCATTTCAACAGCCTTTTCGAGTACGCCCTGCTTTGGCTTAGGGCTTTCAAAATCAGCCTCAGGCTTTTTGTTTTCAAATTCAATCTGAGCAATCTGAACGTCCTTAGGAACGTCAACAAGTACAGGACCCGGACGGCCTGAACGTGCAATTCTGAACGCTTCACGGAGAGTATCCGCAAGCTCGTTTATATCCTTTACTATGTAGTTGTGCTTTGTGATAGGAAGTGTAACACCGCAGATGTCAACCTCCTGGAAGCTGTCACGTCCGAGCAGGCTGCAAGGAACGTTACCTGTGATAGCAACCATAGGAACAGAGTCAAGGTAAGCTGTTGCAATACCTGTTACAAGGTTTGTAGCGCCGGGACCTGATGTTGCGAGAACAACACCTGTCTTGCCTGTTGCTCTTGCATAGCCGTCAGCAGCGTGTGCTGCGCCCTGTTCGTGAGCAGTAATAATATGCTTAATTCTGTCCTGATTGAGATAGAGGGCATCGTAAATATTGATAACCTGACCGCCCGGATAACCGAAAATGCAGTCACAGCCCTGTTCAAGCAGAACTTCGATAATAACCTGTGAACCGGAAATTTTCATAAAAACCTGTTTTCCTTTCGCTTAAATATCAAAACATCTTTTCTGCAATACTTTATCACCGTAAGCTTCAGACTCGGTGAATTGCCGGCTGACCCGGCATGACAAATCCGAAGAAAAAGTTTTTCAACCGGGAAAACCTCCTTTGAGATGAAAAAATACTTATTTAATAAATATATCACGATTGCACAAAACTTGCAATAGCAAAAATGAATTTTGTGAGTTTTCAACATATCATGGCGTCTTAAACGCCATGCCTGTAAACGAGATTACAAGAGTGTTTTTGATTTTTCAGCGCAAATCGCAATATGTAATAATAATTATACCACATTTTATTTTTTATTTCAACACTTTACAGCAATAATTTTTTGAAACTCAGTCAAAGCGTGATTTCGGGCGGAAATATGTTGTTAAATATCAAAAAAATCTGTAATACCCCTTTAATTTTCCTTCTGCAGATGATATAATATAAATAAGTATAAATTTTATCGGGGAGAAATGAATATGCTCAGTATAGATTTTACAGGTAAGACAGTTCTTGTAACGGGCGGCACGGGACAGCTCGGCAGGGTTATGTGCGAGACCTTTGCGGACTGCGGGGCTGACGTTATTATTCACTATAATTCAAATGAGCAGAAAGCGCATGAGCTTGAGGAAAAAATCAAAGCTATGGGCAGGAGGGCAATAGCCGTCAGGGCGGATATAACGGACTTTGACTCCGTTATGGAGATGAAGGCTGTGGCAGAGGGCTTTAAAATGCCAGATATCATTGTAAACAATGCTGTTATACAGTATGCGTGGAAACCGCTTCTTGAACAGGATATTGCCGATTATTACAGTCAGTTTGAATCCTGTATCATGCAGAATGTTTATATGGCAAAAGCCTTTGCGCCGCATATGAAGGAACAGAAATACGGCAGGATTATTGCAATCAACACAGAATGCTCCGCACTTGCTGAGGAAAACTGCAGTGCATATACAGGTGCAAAGCGTGGACTCGACGGCGTTGTTAGATGTCTTGCAAAGGAGCTCGGCCCTTATAATATAACTGTAAACCAGGTGGCTCCCGGCTGGACGATAAGTGAGCGTGACCGTGAAAACGGAACGGAAAAACAGGACGCCTATGACAGCACCGTGCCGCTTAAAAGACGTGGTACAGACAAGGAAATCGCAAACATGGTTGCATTTTTGGCTTCGGACTTAGCGTCATTTACAACAGGTTCATACATTTCGGTTAACGGCGGCAGAGTTATGCCTGCAATATAACACAGATTGGAGATTGACATGAAGGATACAATTTATCTTGACGGGCTCTGGGGAGTGAAACTCGACGCCGGAAAAGAGGGTATTGAAAAGGAATACTATAAAACCTTGTTTGATGACAGCATAATGCTTCCGTCAACTCTTTCACAGGCTCAGAAGGGTGAAAAGAACTTTGAAAAGGAAAAGGACTTTCTGACTGAAAAGTTTAAATTTGAAGGTTATGCGTGGTTTCAGCGAAAGGTGTATATAAAAGAGCTTCACGAAAAAAATGTAAAGCTTTTTCTGGAAAGAACAAGAAAGACAATGCTCTGGATTAACGGCGTACAGGCGGGCGGATTGCTCGACAGCCTCAATGTACCGCATGTGTATGATGTCGGAGAGCACCTTATCTGCGGAGAAAATATAATAACCGTTATGGTTGACAATACTGACTACCCGACAAGAGGCGGTCACCTTACATCGCCAGACACACAGACTAACTGGAACGGTATTACAGGTGAAATTTCGCTTCGTTTCTATGAAAATGTCCATATCGAAAATGTAAGAGTTTTCCCTGATATTCACAAAAACACCGTTAAGGTCAAGTGCAGACTTGTCGGTGCTGAAACTGCGGAGCTTAATGTTTTTGCGTTTATGGGCAGAGAGTATTCAAGCGAACAGCAGTTCAATGTTACCACCGATGAAAACGGCTTTGTGGAATTTGTGTACCACATGGACTGTGAAGTAAAAGTCTGGAGCGAATTCAGACCATATTACTACATGCTTTCAATTGAGCTTCCGAATGGTGATACAGTCCGTACCCGTTTTGGTATGAGAGAATTTACAACCGATGGAATGGAATTTAGAATAAACGGAAACAATGTATTCCTCAGAGGAAAGCATGACGGTCTTGTTTTCCCGCTTACAGGGGCGGCGCCTACTGAGGTTGAACCATGGGTAAAGGTTCTGAGAACTGCCAAGGAATACGGCATAAACCACTATCGTTTCCACACATGCTGTCCGCCTGAAGCGGCATTCACTGCGGCGGATTTAGTCGGTATATACATGGAGCCTGAGCTTCCGTTCTGGGGCACCTTACAGGGTGAGGGCGAGGACGGCTTCAATAAGGAGGAGCAGGAATATCTCATAAAAGAGGGCTTCAGAATTATGGACGAATACGGTAACCACCCGTCGTTCTGTATGTTTTCTCTCGGAAATGAGCTCTGGGGAAATGCTCAGCGCATGAACGAAATCATGAAGGCGTATAAGGAGCATGATGACCGCCATCTTTACACAATGGGCTCGAATAATTTCCAGTTCTATCCGAATATTGTTGAGGCAGATGACTTCTTCTGCGGAGTACGTCTGAGCCGTGAGCGACTTATAAGAGGCTCTTATGCTATGTGCGACGCACCTCTCGGCCATATTCAGACAGACAAGCCGAATACTTCCCATAATTACGATATGTTTATCTGTCCGCCTGTTTCAGAGGACGGCTCTGCGGCGGAGGGCGAAATTGAAATCCAGTACGGAACAGGCGTAAAGAAGGTTAAGGTGTCAGGAAATGCGGGCGGCTTGAATCCGCAGATACCTGTTGTTTCCCACGAAGTCGGACAGTATACATTCTATCCTGATTTCAACGAAATTGATAAGTACACAGGTGTGCTGAAGGCAAGAAACTTTGAATTGTTCATGGAGCGTCTTGAGGAAAAGGGCATGCTTTCAAAGTGGAAAAAGTTCTTTAAGGCAAGCGGTAACTTAGCGGCACAGTGCTATAAGGACGAGATTGAAACCGCAATGCGCTCTGAAAAGCTTTCGGGCTTCCAGCTTCTTGACCTGCAGGATTTCCCCGGACAGGGAACAGCGCTTGTCGGTATTCTCAATGCATTCATGGAAAACAAGGGCTTTGTAACTCCGAAAAAGTGGAGAGGCTTTTGTTCAGAAAAGGTACTGCTTGCGCAGTTTGATGACTATGTACTGACAGGGAAGGAATTTGAAGCTTATGTTTCTGTGCGCTGTCATCAGCCTGGCGGTCTTGAGGACAGCTTTATCCACTGGGAAATTTCCAGAGACGGTGAAGTTATATGCAGTGACGATATTGATGTTTATGAGCACAGAAACGGACTTATAAATGTCGGCGTTATAAAGTGGAATGTGCCTCAGGTTAAAAAGCCGTCAAAGGTTGTTTTAACACTTAAAGCGAGAAATGTTGAAAACAGCTATGAGCTCTGGATTTTCCCTGAGAATGTGCCTGAGAGCAGGAGCGGCGCTGTTATCACGGAAAGCGCCGATGAAGCAGTTAAAATGCTTCAGAACGGAAAAAGGGTACTGCTTGTTTCCGACAAGCTCAGAAACAGCATTGAGGGTGTTTACTGTACTGATTTCTGGTGCTATCCTATGTTCCGTTCCATATCCGAGAGCATGAATAAGCCTGTCCCGACAGGTACTATGGGACTTCTTATTAAAAATCATCATGGCGCATTTGAAAGCTTTGCAACTGAAAGCTATTCAACTCCGCAGTGGTATAACATCGTTACAAGCGGCGTTTGTGCGATACTTGACGATTCACCGCGTGACTATTTCCCTGTTGTTCAGACAATCGACAACTGGGAGAGAAACCACAAGCTTGGCAACGTGTTTGAAGCGAAGGTTTCAGACGGCAGACTTATGGTGTGTACAATGTCTCTTGAAAAGCTTATGGCAACAGCTGAGGGAAGATGGTTTGTAAAGAGCGTCAGCGACTACTGCGCTTCAGATGAATTTGCTCCGACAGCAGAGCTTGAAAGCGGATATGTAAGAGGACTTTTTGAATAAGTATATTTTAATATGACTGAAAAAGGGCTGATGCTTAAATCAGCCCGATTTTCTGATATCTGATATTTGGAGGCTTGTTTTGAAGATTCTGATTTTTCTGCTCGGAATGTTTTTTATGTTTCTGATTTATGTTTATGCGGAAAACAAACTGCTGATTACAAGAAAATATATAATCGACACAAATAAAAATCCTGCGGGAAAGCTTGACATAGTGCAGATTTCCGATGTACATAAAAAGCGTATTGCGTCAAAAATCATAAGCCGTACAAAGCAGCTTGAACCCGATGCTGTATTTCTGACAGGTGATATTGTTTCACGTCATGAGACTGATTTTTCTCAGCTTGACAAGCTGCTTTCGGGACTGTCTGCGATATGCCCTGTATACGCCTGTATCGGCAATCATGAACAGGACCTGCCCGATGAGCTTATGGAGCAGTACAGAGCGCTTATGAAAAAGTACGGCGTCTGTCTGCTTGAAAATGCTGTGACAGACCTTCATAAAGACGGTATAAATGTTAAAATCGCAGGTGCGTCACTAAAGCATGGCGTGTATAAAAATCCCGAGGGCGGATATTCTGACCTTGAACAGTATACCGTAGCTGACCTTAGCGCTGATATCGGCGAAAAGGAAGGCTGTACAATTCTTCTTGCACACAATCCGCTCTGCTTTGAGGCATATTCGCAGTGGGGCGCAGACGCTGTGTTCAGCGGCCATATACACGGCGGCTCTGTAAGAATTCCTGTTCTGGGCGGATTACTGTCGCCTGAGAGGAAGTTTTTCCCGAAATACAGCAAGGGAGTGTACAAAAAAGGAAAAACGACTATGGTTGTTTCGGGCGGTATCGGAAAGCCGAGAATCTTCAATCCTCCGGAAATAATTTACAGTCGTATAAATTTCTGAACAAAAGTCAATTAATGGGTTGCAAAAAGAATTAAACTATGCTACAATAGAATATAGGGGTAGGCCTGATGAATAATTATAGGCCTTTTTGTTGTATTTTATAGTATCGCATCAAGCGGAAAAAATATTGAGTAAAGGAGCGTGTTTGTTGTGGAAGATTATACATACGAACAAATTCACCACCATTCTGAAACCGGCATGAAGTATGAGATTTACGATACAGACGGTTTCTTTAATTCAAAACACTGGCACAATGAACTTGAAATCGTATATGTGATTTCGGGCGGCATGACTCTTGATATCGACGGAAAGGAATATCGTCTTTCCTCGGGGGGATTTGTTGTTGTAAATCCGAGAAGTATACATTCTGTTGTCTGTCAGGAAAAAACCCGTCATATGCTTATTCAGATACCATATGAGGTGCTGAGAAAAAACATTACTGACATTGACATAACAGCATTTAACTGCTATTGTCCTAAGGCTGAAAACTGTGTCGGTGAAAATACTGCTGTCAGGTCCGACCTTGAAAAGCTCAGACGTCATTTCGAGTCACAGAAGGACGACGGCTATTACTTAAAGTTCAATTCACTGGTTTTTGAACTTCTCTATAAGCTTGTAACAGGCTTCAAATCGGTTTCTGACCCTGTTTCAAGAAAGAAAACAGACAGAAATATTCAGCGACTTGGTATTGTAATTCAGTATGTGCGTCAGCACTATGCTGAGAATATCACTTTAAACGATGCGGCTGAGACGATTGACTTAAACCGTGAATATTTCGCAAGATTCTTCAGGAAGTATATGGGCATGACCTTTATGGACTATGTCTTTGCTGTAAGACTTGAGCATGTCTATCACGATATTCTGACTACTGATTACACAATCGGTGTTATTGCCGACAGAAACGGTTTCTGTCATAACTACAAGCTTTTTGTACGCAAGTTCAAGGAGCAGTATGGCTGCAGCCCTGGCGAAGCAAGAAAAAGAAACAGTCACAAGAATTTTTAAGATATAAAAAAGGGAGACTTTGAAAAGTCTCCCTTTTTACTTTATATACAGCTTCTGTAAAGAAAAAGTGCCTTTCAGTATTTGAAAGGCACTTGGTTTTATTATGCTTTTTTCTTTGATGTTTTTCTCTCATTCCACCAAACCCAGAGCTGTGAAGCAACGAAAAGGCTTGAGTATGTACCGGCAATCATACCGACAATCATTGGAATTGAGAAGCTTAAAATTGAGCTTACACCGAAGATGTATGCAACAACTGTAACGATAACCATTGTTGCAACTGTTGTTATAGAAGTTCTGATTGAACGCTTGAGTGACTGAGCTGTACTTGTATTAACAAGCTCTGAAACTGACGCTTTCTTCATAAGCTTCTTGTTTTCTCTGATTCTGTCGTAAACTACGATCGTATCGTTTACTGAGTAACCGAGAATTGTAAGGATAACGGCGATGAAGTTTGAGTTGATTTCATAACCCATAACAACGAATGCACCGAATACGAATACGAGGTTGTGGAGAAGTCCGACAACGGCACAAACACCTGCTGACCAACCGCTTATCTGCTTGAATCTTACTGCGATGTAAAGAATGATAAGGAGAGCAGCAAGGATTGAAACGATAATACACTTGATGAAGAATTCACGGCCTGATGAAGGATTTACGTCACTTGAGTCAAGAAGCTCAAGGTTTGCATCAGGGAATTTTTCTCCAAGCATGTTTGTGAGGGCTTCCTGCATTTCAGGTGAAAGACCCTGGTCGTAACTGAATGAGATTGCAAATGTGTTAGCATTACCTGAAAGGCTTTCACCCTCCTGGATTGTAACAGGTGTTCCGAGAAGTGACTCGATATCGCCCTGTACTGAGTTAATATCACATTTTGTTTCTGTTGCGTATGAAATAATTGTACCGCCCTTGAATTCAATTGCGATTTCAACGCCTCTGATAACTGATACTACGAGAATAACAACCATCAGAACAAGCGGAATAAGAAACCATGTCTTCTTCTTCGATGAAAAATCATAATTCTTAGTCATTATTCTCACCTCCGTAAAGCTTCTTATTTCTGAAAATCTTAAATCTTGAAAGTGAATATACCATCATCTTTGATGCAAACACGCCCATTACAAAGTTCATTGCTGTACCGATAAGGAGTGTGTAACCGAATGAGTAGATAACACCTTCTGTTGTAGCACCGATTCCGAACCAGCTGAGAACTGTGTTGAGACCGCTTGCAAGGAAGCTGTCAGGTGTACCGAATGCAGCCATGAGGATTAAAGCAACGATAAGGCTTGTGAGGTTTCCGTCAAAGATTGATGAGAACGCTCTCTGATAACCTGCTTTAAGAGATGTGTCAAGGCTTTTGCCTGAGCGAAGCTCTTCCTTGATACGTTCGCCTGTGATGATATTGGCGTCAACACCCATACCAACTGCAAGGATAATACCCGCAATACCTGGGATTGTAAGAGTTGAGCTTTCCATGAAGCCGAACCAGCCTGAGATGAATGCCAGTGTTACGGCAACCTGTCCGATGATTGAGATTGAAGCAACAATACCGGGAATCTTATAGAGTATTGTCATGTAAATTGCGATAAATACAAATGCGATAAGACCACTGATAATCATAGCCTTTAATGCACCTGAACCGAGAGTTGGTGAAATTGTCTTGAAGCTTGCTGTTTCAAGCTTGAAAGGAAGTGCGCCTGAATTAATCTTGTCGGCTAAGTCCTTGGCTGATTCAGCAGTGAAATCACCTGAGATAACTGCAGTACCGTCTGTAATAGCTTCGTTTACAGTCGGAGCTGAAATCATGTCATTGTCCATCCAGATTGAGATGGCTGTACCTGTTCCTGCAAGTGAAGCAGTAGCGTCAGCAAAATTCTGCTTTGCAGAATCTGTAAGCTTTAAGACTACAACGTCCTCGTATGTACCGTCTTCCTGTGGCTGGCTGTCCCAGTAAGCCTTTTCAATGTCTGCACCCTCAATAACTGTGAGACCTGAAGGAACGATTTCAGTAACCTCTTCAGTTTCACCTGTTACTTCGTTTACAACTTCTGAAATTTCTTCCTTTGTTTCTGTTCCGACTCTGAATGACAGCATAGCTGTTTCACCGAGTTCCTTTACAGCAGCCTTAGGGTCGAAATTCTTTTCTCCTGCCTGCCATGGGAATCTTACGATGATTCTGTCATTTTCATTGTCCTGATAAACCTCACTGTCATTGATGTTAAGTGAGAAAAGTCTCTGCTCGATAACTGCCTGAGCTGCGTCGAGCTGTTCATCTGTTGCGTCGATTCCGCCCTGTGGAACGAAAGTAACGTCAACACCGCCCTGAATGTCTATTCCAAGACGTATATCTTCAACACCCTTGATTTTGACTGATCTGATATCGCCATACTGTGTTGACACACCGAAGATAACCGATGCGGCAAAAGCAAGTATCAGAGCAAAGATGATGAAGAAAACGGGTTTCTTTGCGTATTTCACGATCTGACCTCCTGTATTTTTTTATCCGATATATTTTCTTGATATATCGCAATTAACTATAATTATAAGATTATTTAAATCCTGTGTCAAGGGCAAAAACCATAATTTGCCCTATTTTCATTGCATTTTCACAAATACGGGTACATATATTATATGTTTTGTCAATACCCGCAGTAAATGTTTTTGATATCCATATTAATAGGAAGCGAGCCCGAATTGATTTTCTCAGCAAGCTCCTTTGCGGATTCTTCAGTAAAATCACCCGAGATAACAGCCTCGCCCGTTGTAATGGCTTCGGTTACAATCGGTGTTGATATCAGTTCGCTGTCAACCCAGATTGAAATAGGTGTGTCAGTACCTGCAAGCTCTGATGTGACACTTGCAAAATTCTCTGCGGCTTCATCTGAAAATTCAACAACAACGATATCCTCATATGCACCGCTCGCACCAAGCGTCTTTTCCCATTGTGCACTTTTAACGTCATTACCGTCTGCTATTATCTCTCCATATGGGACAATTTTTGATCCGCTGATGATTTCGCCTGTTTCCTCAATATAGCTTTCCCAGTCCTCAGATCTGACCTCCGCCCCTTTTCTGAACGTAAGTTCAGCGGTTTCACAGAGCGTTTCTGCGATTTCTTCAGGGTCACCTTCGGGCTTTTCATCTATCCTTACAATAATTGTACTGTCTTTAGTCTTAATATTGCAGTCATAGATTTCAAGCATATTAAGTCTGCGGCCGATAACCTCCTTTGCGGCATCAAGCTCCTCGTCCGTCACGTAAGAATCAGAGGCTGGTGCAAGTACTATTTCAACAAGCCCACGGTCGCTCTGTTTATCTTTTTCTGTGTCGTTATCGGAGCGTGACATCAGCCATATACCAAGCAGTACAGCCGCTGTCACCGCAACTACGGATATTAATGCAGCAATTGCAATTTTTGATTTTTTCATTGCACGTTTTAGTTTTTCATCTCAAATGTTTCATTTAAGATGTCCTTGTTTTCTTCAAGGATAGGCTTTATAAGCTCGTTTACGAACTCTTCAACCTGCTGCGAGCTTCTTCCTGTGAAGTTTTCAGGCTTCATGATTTCGTCCATTTCTTCCTTTGTAATCATGAACATAGGGTCCCCAAGAATTCTTTCGCAAAGGTCATTGTCAAGACCTTCTTCCTTGACCTGCTTGCCTGCTTCCATTGAATACTGTCTGATTTTTTCGTGAAGCTCCTGTCTGTTTCCGCCCTTCTTAACGGCACTCATCATGATGTTTTCTGTTGCCATGAAAGGAAGCTCAGCCATAACTCTTCTTCTTACAATCTTAGGGTATACAACCATACCGCTTGTAACGTTAATCATGATATTGAGGATAGCGTCACATGCAAGGAAAGCTTCGGCAACTGAAATTCTCTTGTTTGCAGAGTCGTCAAGAGTTCTTTCAAACCACTGTGTACCTGCTGTGAATGCAGGGTTTAAGCAGTCAATCATGAGATATCTTGAAAGTGATGTGATTCTCTCGCTTCTCATAGGATTTCTCTTGTATGCCATAGCAGATGAACCAATCTGTGTCTTTTCAAATGGTTCTTCCATTTCCTTGAAGGACTGCAAAAGTCTCATGTCGTGTGAGAACTTGCTGCATGACTGCGCAATACCTGCGAGAGCGTTAACAACAAAGCTGTCAACCTTTCTTGAGTATGTCTGGCCTGAAACAGGAACAACGCCGTCAAAGCCCATTTCCTCGGCAATAAGTCTTTCAAGCTCCTTGATTTTGTCTGTGTCGCCCTCAAAAAGCTCCATGAATGATGCCTGAGTACCTGTTGTACCCTTAGAACCTAAAAGCTGAAGGTCAGAAATTCTGCGTTCAATTTCTCTTAAGTCCATGAGAAGCTCATTTGTCCAGAGAGTTGCTCTCTTACCGATTGTTGTGAGCTGTGCAGGCTGGAGATGTGTGTATGCAAGGGCAGGCATGTCCTTGTACTTCATTGCAAAATCAGAAAGCTGAGCGATAACGTTGATAAGCTTTCTTCTTACAACCTGAAGTGCCTCACGCATGATGATAACGTCTGTGTTGTCGCCTACATAGCATGATGTTGCGCCGAGGTGAATAATAGCGTCTGCCTTAGGACAAGCCTTGCCGTATGTATGGACATGAGCCATAACGTCGTGACGGACAAGTCTTTCTTCCTTTGCGGCATACTCATAGTCGATGTTGTCGATGTTTGCTTCGAGTTCCGAAACCTGTTCCTGTGTTACAGGAAGTCCGAGCTTCATTTCAGCTCTTGCAAGAGCAACCCAGAGTCTGCGCCATGTTGAAAATTTCTTGTCCGCAGAGAAGATATACTGCATTTCTTCGCTGGCATATCTTGTACAAAACGGACTTTCGTAGCTGTTTGTATTACTCATAAGAAAATTCTCCTTTATAAAATTTAAAAACTAACACTTTATTATAACACAGTTATACATAAGTTGTCAATTTTTAAATTCAGCCGCTTTATTTCTGCAAATACAAGTCAAAAATATTCGACAGATTAAGGCTCTGTCAGTATAAAACTTATGAAGATTTGCGATTTTCTTGACATTGACAGGACAAAAGGGTATACTTATAATGTATTTCTATAATCAGGAAACTATTGAATTCATGGGAAAGGAGCGGAAAATATGCCGAATGCATATTCTGTACTGATGTCAGTATATATAAAGGAATCACCACAAAATCTGCGTGAAAGCATAGAGAGTATGACTTCACAGACCATACCGCCGAGTGATTTTGTTATTGTCTGTGACGGACCTCTGACAACCGAGCTCTATCTCGTTATAGATGAATTCAAACAGAAATATTCATATATTAATGTAATATACAAGGAAAAGAATGAAGGACTGGCTTCCGCTCTTACTACGGGGCTTAACTACTGCCGCAATGATATAGTTGCACGAATGGACAGCGATGATATCGCCCTGCCCGACAGAATGGAGCTTCAGCTTGATGCGTTTCGCAACAGGGATGCGGATATTGTAAGCGGAACAGTTGCCGAATTTGACGGGACTCCTGACAATATCCTGTCCTACAGGGAGCTTCCGAGAACAAATGATGCCATACAAAAGCATGCCAAGCGCCGCAACCCTTTCAATCACCCGTGCACTGCGTTTCGTAAACAGCAGGTTTACGTTGCGGGAGGGTATATCGACTGCCCGTGGTTTGAGGACTATTACCTCTGGCTGAGAATGCTAAAGCGCGGCTGTCGTGCATATAACATAAACCGTCCGCTTTTATATATGCGTGCGGGAGACGGCATGTACAGCAGACGTGGCGGCTTTGAATACACCGCCGCCGCACTTAAATTCAGAAAGAGAATCTACAAGGAAAATTTCTGCGGATTCGGGGACTTTCTGATTTCCTGTATGGCGCATATTGCAGTCGGGATTGTACCGAACAGACTGCGCAGATTCCTTTACTCGAAATTTCTGAGAAAGGCGAAGAAAAAATGAGTATTCTAAAATCTGCGCCAAGAAAAATCTGGTCGTTTTTAAATGTAATAAACAGTGCTGTCCCGAAAAGCCCGAAAAAGATTTTTCTTTACTCAAATCTCGGCTTTCGTGACAATATAAAGGCGGTTTACGATTATCTTATCGAAAACGGCTATAATGAACACTATAAAATAATCTGCAGTCTCAATGACTACAAAGCCCGGACTCCAAAGAAAAACGTAAAATTCGTAAGCAATATCCGTGGACTTTTCAGCTTTTTTCGCTGTAAATACGCTTTTTACTGCTTCGGCAAATATCCTGTCAAGCCAAGAAGGGGACAGAGGGTCTTTAATCTGTGGCACGGAATGCCACTAAAGCGTGTCGGAAACATGGTACAGGGCTTTGAAGGTGTTGACTATAACTATTTCACGCATCTGCTGAGTACCGCTGAGTTTTTCAGTCCGCTTATGAAGCAGAGCTTTTCCTGCGGCGATGAAAGCATTGTTATATGCGGTCAGCCGAGGACAGATGAGATGCTGAGGGCTGCGAAGAACCGTAAAAACGGCGAAAAGCTGCTTTTCTGGCTGCCGACATTCCGTAAGGGACGCTCGGACGAGCTTGATATACTAAGCCGTGAGCAGTTTGAAAGGCTTGATGGGCTGTGCGAAAAATACGGCTGGAGCGTTGTTGTAAAGCTTCATCCGCTGTCTGAGGCGGATTCGTCGGACTATAATAAATTCAACAATATTAAAATTATGACGCAGAAGGAATTTGAACAGTCGGACGAGGGGCTTTATACGCTTCTTGCACGCACAGACTGCCTTATAACCGACTATTCCTCCGTATATTTTGATTTTCTCCTGCTTGACAGACCGATAGGCTTTGCTGTCGGGGATATCGGGGAATACGGCGGAGAAAGAGGCTTTACAATGGAAAATCCGTCGGAATACATGGCGGGTGAAATCTGTCATAACGGCGGGGAAATGCTCGCATTTATTGAATCCGTTTTCAGCGGAGAGGATAAATATAAACAAAAAAGAGATGAGATGAATCGTCTTTTCAACTTCTATAAAGACGATGAAAACTGCAGACGTGCCCTGGAGGCTGTCGGGATAAAGGACAACAGATGAGTATAAAACAAAAAATCAAGGAAATACCTTTTTTAAAAGGCTGGCTCAAAAGGCTTTATCTGAAAAACAAGGCTGAAAGCTTTGCGAAGATTTCAAAAAGTGAAAAAGTCGATAAAAAGCTTGTGCTTTTTGAATCCTTTCAGGGGAGAGGCTATTCATGCAGTCCGAAGGCGATTTATGAATATATGAGTACTGCACCTGAGTTTTCGGACTATAAATTTGTGTGGATTTTCAGGGACACGGAAAGCTATCGTGATTTCCCCGAAAATACGGTTACAGTTAAATTCGATTCAAACGAGTCGTTCAGATATTACGCAAAAGCGGGGACATGGATTGTAAATTCAAGACTCCGTGACTTCATAACTCCGAAGTCTGAGCAGAGATATATTCAGTGCTGGCACGGCACACCGTTCAAGAAAATCGGCTGTGACATAGATGCCGCAGGGAATGCGACTTCGACGGTTGAGGAGATTTATGCCGAGTATACAAACGAGGCGAAGAAGATTTCGAGATTTGTTTCGCCGTCGCCTTTCTGTACAGAAAAGCTGATTTCTGCGTTTAATCTCAGAAAGCTCGGTAAAGAAAATGACATAATCGAAAAGGGCTATCCGAGAAATGATGCGCTTTTCACATTCGGTGACGAAAAGGTTCAGCGCATAAAGGCGCATTTTGGTATACCGCAGAATAAAAAGGTTGTGCTTTACTGCCCGACCTTCCGTGACAATCAGTTTGGCGCTGATGGCTATAAGCTTAGCTTAAAGCTTGATTTTGAAAGCCTCAGACAAAACTGCGGAGAGGATTTTGTGATACTTTTCCGTGCGCACTATTTCATTGCGCAGAATTTTGATTTCAGAAAATATGAGGGGTTTGTCTACAATGCGTCGGACTATGACGATATAAACGACCTTTACATTATAAGTGACATACTTATAACCGACTATTCAAGCGTGTTTTTTGACTACGCAAACTTAAAACGCCCTATACTGTTCTATCTTTACGATGTCAGCGATTATATGACAAAAATGCGCGACTTTTATTTCGGAACAGCCATGCTTCCGGGGTGTACGGCACAGACGCAGTCAAAGCTTGAAATATGCCTTGCAGAAATCCTGCAGGATTTAAGACAGGGCGGCGACGGGCTTCTGAAATATAAAAAAGCAATGGAAGCGTTCAGAAAGAAATTCAACCCTTATGACAGCGCAGACTGCGCAAAAAGGGTTGTCGGAGAGATTTTTGATTCCGGAGATGATAAAATATGAATAATAACAAAACGTATAAATTCGGCATTACTGAGATAATAGCCGAACACAGGGGACAATGGAAAAAAATATGGATGCTGGCGCTCAATACGCTCCAGAAAAAGTACAAGGGCTCGGTTATGGGACCTTTATGGGCACTCATAAAGCCAAGCTTTACGCTTTTTATACTCTGGTTTGCCTTTGCTGTGGGGCTCAAGGGCTCTGACACTGTCAGCGGATATCCGAGATTTGTATTTATGCTTTCGGGATATATCCCATGGTTTTTTATAAGCGAAGCGATTATCGGCGGTGCACGTTCAATGCGCCAGAACAGTCAGTTTGTAACAAAGCTTTCGTTCCCTGTTTCAAACATTATGACGTTCACGGGGCTTTCTTCGCTTATTGTCCATATAGGAATGTGCGTTATCATGTATGTAATCCTTATATGCATGGGCTATGGACCGTCTCTCTATAATCTTCAGTTTTTCTACTATATGCCGATGATGTTCCTGTTTTTCCTGATACTTTCCTGGGCAACTGCCCCTCTCAGCGGTTTTTCAAAGGATTTTGAAAACCTTATCAACTCAATTATGACGGGACTTTTCTGGCTTTCGGGTGTTTTCTGGAACACATATGAGATAGAAAGTGATATTGTACGCACACTCATGTATATAAACCCTATCAACTATTTCGTCAACGGATACAGAAAGAGCTTTCTTTATAATGAGTTCATTTTCAGCGCAGACTATACAACTGAAACGCTCATCTTCTTTGCCGAGCTTATTCTGATTATGCTTATCGGCTCGCATTATTACAAAAAGCTCAGAAAAATTCTTCCTGACGTTCTT
Source organism: uncultured Clostridium sp. (assembly GCA_964621265.1). Taxonomy (GTDB): domain Bacteria; phylum Bacillota; class Clostridia; order Oscillospirales; family Ruminococcaceae; genus Porcipelethomonas. The sequence goes on from CAZULQ010000009.1 coordinate 48,983, forward strand.
TAAAAGAGGTGTAAAAGCATGAGTAAAACTGTTATAAAATTTGAAAACGTCACAAAGGAATATTTCCTTTACAAGAGCGAGAGAGCACGTTTCAAGGCGATTTTCAACAACAATAAAAATGTCAAGAGACACAAGGTTATCGACGGGATTTCCTTTGAAATAAAAGAGGGTGAATCTGTCGGAATTATCGGTAAAAACGGCGCAGGCAAATCAACTCTGCTTAAAATGATAACAGGCGTTTCCTTTGCAACGGAGGGAACTGTTGAGGTAAACGGCAAGGTTGCGGCGCTTTTAGAGCTTACAGCAGGCTTTTCACAGGACATGACAGGCAGAGAGAACATTTATCTCAAATGCTATCTGCTCGGACTTGAAAAGTCCGAAGTAAACGAGATTGAGCAGAATATCATTGATTTTGCGGCGCTGGGCGAATATATCGACCAGCCTGTCAGAACCTATTCAAGCGGTATGAAAATGCGTCTCGGCTTTTCAATCAATATTAATATCCGTCCTGACATTCTTGTAATCGACGAGGCGCTCAGCGTCGGCGACGCAGAATTCAGAAAGAAATGCGAAGCTAAGATAAGAGAACTGAGGGATTCTGGGATTACTGTTCTTTTCGTAAGTCACTCAATGGCGAGCATGAGCGATACCTGTAACAGAGCGATTTACTTAAACGGCGGTAAAATCCTCTTTGACGGCGATGTTAAAACAGCGTTTGAAAAATATAATGCTAAAAAATAAAAGGACTGCTTTAAGCAGTCCTTTCAGCTTGTGGAAGAACTAAAAAGAGTGGGAGACCAATGGTCTCCCCTACATGTAAACAACGTATTTAAGCAATTTGTAGGGGCGAGCATTGCTCGCCCGTTAGTAAAAATGAATCTTGCAAACTTGTGGACTGCTTTTGCAGTCCTTTTTTAAGACGTGTAATCTTCGATAAGCCTGTTGAGCTCCGACTGGCTTTCCGTAAAAATGCCCGCCTCAAGAAGCTTTCTGTCATAATCCGACATTATAGAAACGGGAACGCCGAGAAGCTTGTATGGCGTGTCGCTGTCGCCACGGAATACGGCAAGCTCACCGTTATATTCCTTTAAAATATATCCGACAGCAGGCTGGGTTTCTATAACTATTGTTGTTTCGAGATTTTTTCTGTGTGCCTCAACACGCTGTTCCTTCATTGAGTAGGCGAGAGAAATGATAATTATTATTATCGAAATTGCTGAGGCTGTCACAACCGTGTAAAGAACTTGTTTCCTTGTCATTGAATATCCTTTCCGCCGCCTTATGAAACAGTACGGCAAAACGTATTTTTTCACAATTTACATAAGTATTTCTTTTATTATTGGCTTAATTTTTCAAAATATACCACTTTAATTTTCAAAAAAAGACTTAACATAGCTGAAAAAATGTGCTATAATAATAAAGTATACCAGTAAATAAGTAAGGAGACGGAAGGCGTCTCCGGACTATATAAAGCATTACAGAGGTAATTGATTATGACAGAAAGAAGCAGCAATACAGGTGCGTCAGGACGCAGAACACAGAGAAATACTGCGTACTCATCGGGAAGAACTTCCCAGAGACGTACAGCTCCTGCAGGTTCAGGCGCAAGAAAAAGAACCGCAACGGGTTCGGGAACAGGTTCATCACCTGCAAGAAGAACACAGGGTACATCACAAAGAACAGGAGGCGCGTCGGGACGCAGACCTGCGCAGGCAAAGCCACCTGTAAAGAAAAAGAGAAACAGAAAGCTCGAGGTCGTAAAAAAGCTTTTTGCGATTTTAGGTACAACTCTGCTTTCAATGTTCCTTATCGTTGTTATAACGGGAACTATCGTTGCAACGGCGCTTACTGTATATGTCCTTGAATTTATGGACGAGAGTACGGACGTTACCATCACAGAGCTTGCGAGCAGTGCAAACACCATTGTCTACGCAACGGACGACGACGGCGACCTTGTCGAGCTGTATACAGTAAAGAACAAGGTTCAGCGAATACCTGTTGATATTGACGAGATTCCTCAGCATGTAAGAGACGCATTCGTGTGCATCGAGGACGAACGTTTCTATTCGCATGAAGGTGTTGACTATAAGAGAACACTTGCGGCGTTTGCCAACATGTTCATTCATATTTACGATACCCGTCAGGGTGGTTCGACAATCACTCAGCAGCTTATCAAGAACTTAACGGGCGATGACGACCCGAGCCCTGAGAGAAAAATCCGAGAAATCTTCAGAGCCATGCAGTTTGAAAAGAAGTACTCAAAGGACGAAATCCTTGAAAACTATCTTAACTATATCGGCTTTGGCGGTCCGACAAACGGTATTCAGCTTGCGGCAAACAAGTATTTCGGTAAGGACGTTGGCGAGCTTTCAATTGCTGAAGCGGCATGCCTTGCGGCTATTCCGAAGAGCCCTGAGACTCTCAATCCGTTTGCAGGCTATGAGGACGATGAAACAGGCGAATGGGTAAATACAGGTAAGGCGGCAAACAGAGAGCGTCAGGAGAGCGTTTTAAGACACATGTATACAAACGGTACAATCTCCTATGACCAGTATCAGGCGGCGCTTGATGAAGAGCTTATCTTTACTGATTCTGAAAAGTACAAGGCTGAAAATGAGGACGCTGAAGAACAGGAAAAGGCGCTCAAGGCAACATCATGGGTTGTTGACGCAGCGCTCCGTGAATATGCGGCAGTTCTTATGGACGAATACGGCATTTCTGAAGAAGAAGCCTTTACAAGAATCAATGAGGGCGGTTATCAGATTTATACAACTGTCGATATGGATATGCAGAAATATGTTGAGGAAAAATACCTTGACCTGAGCAACCTCATGGACCCAGCATATAACCAGTCAACTGACGAAGAGGGTAACACTATTTATCCGCAGTCAGCCTTTATTGCCCTGAACTACGAGGGTGAAATCCAGTGCGTTGTCGGTGGTATCGGCGAAAAGAAAGACATGCTCACCTTTAACCGTGCTACAATGTCAAAGAGACAGCCAGGTTCATGTATGAAGCCGATTTCGACTTATGGTCTCGGACTTTATGAGGACCACATTCACTGGGGAAGTATGTATAAGGACTCTCCGATTGAAGTAGACGGCAAGAAGTGGCCGAAAAACTATGACGGCTCATGGCCTGGAAACCGTATTCCTGTTGTAAATGCGCTTAAGCGTTCGAGAAATACCGTTCCTGCACAGCTTTGTAAGGAGCTTACATCTGAGTCGGTATTCAACTATGCGACACAGAATCTCGGTCTTAACCTTGTTGATATGACAGAGGACGGAAAAACTGACATCGGTTACGCTCCGCTTTCGGTTGGTGCGCTGACTTACGGTGTTTCGGTTGAAAACTTAGTAAACGCATATCTTCCATACGGAAACGGCGGAACATATTATAAATCACATATTGTAAGCCACGTTGAAAAGGGCGATGGTACGCTCGTTTATGAAAACGACGGCAATCCTCGTGAGGCGGTTGACAAGGAAACAGCATATGTTATGAACAAGCTGCTCCAGGAGGTTATCAAGAGTGGTACAGGTACTGCCGCACAGCTTAACAACAAGACTGTTGCAGGTAAGACAGGTACTTCACAGGACTGGAACGACCTTTGCTTTGTCGGTCTGACAGAGGACTTTGTCAGCGGTGTATGGATTGGTTATGATACAAAAACACAGCTTAATACAAAGCTTTCATCAGCAAAGGTATGGTATAATATTATAGGTGAATACGCTGATGCCATTGAATCGGACAATGAATATCCTGATTGTGATGACGTAATTTCAGCACCAATGTGTGCAAATTCGGGCTGTATTGCAACAGGCTCATGTACAAAGAGCGGAACAGGCTACTGGAAATCAACAAACGCTCCTTACTGTTCAAATCATGAAAGCGATGAAGATGAAGAGGACGAGGAAGAAGAGGAAGAAGAGGAAGATACACCTGCACCGGAACCTGAGCCTGAGCCGGAACCTGAGGATACAGGTTCAATTGAGATTGTACCTCCTCCTGCACCCGAGCCTGAGCCGGAACCTGAGCCTGAACCGGAACCAGAGCCGGAACCTGAGCCACAGGCACCATTGGTAGAATAGGAGACATTTTGAATAATAAACTTAAATTTAGCTGTCCGTGTCATTTCGGACTTGAAAGCGTGCTGAAATTTGAAGTAAACAAAATCGGCGGCGAAAATATTGAAGTCAAGGACGGAAGAGTCAGCTTTGAGGGCGGCTTTGATATCCTTGCAAGAGCCAATCTCTGCCTTTCAACGGCAGAGAGAGTGCTGATTGTTCTTGCGGAATTCCGCGCAACAACGTTTGAAGAGCTTTTCCAGGGCGTGAAGAAAATTCCTCTTGAGGATTTTATCGGCATGAAGGACGCCTTCCCTGTTAAGGGACATTCCCTTAATTCTGCGCTTCACAGTATCCCTGACTGTCAGTCGATTATAAAGAAGGCGGCTGTTGAACGCCTTAAATCGAAGTATCACACAGGCTGGTTTGAGGAAACAGGCGCAGTTCATCAGATACAGTTCAGCATACTCAAAGACAATGTTATAATTTATCTTGATACAAGCGGTGCGGGACTTCACAAGAGAGGCTACCGCAGAAATTCAAATGCCGCACCAATCAAGGAAACCCTTGCAGCAGGCATTATTGACCTTGCAAGAGTGAGAAGCAACAGTATTGTCTGCGACCCGTTCTGCGGAAGCGGTACATTCCTTATTGAGTCAGCACTCAAGGCGCTTAACATTCCGCCTTGTATAAACAGGCGTTTTGCCGCTGAAAAATGGGACTGCATACCTCAGAAGGTGTGGCAGGAGGAAAGACAGAGGGCGATAGGCCTTGTCAACAAGGAGGCAGATTTCAAGGCACTTGGCTTTGATATTGACCCTGAGGCGGTTTCGCTTTCCATTGAAAATGCGAAAAAAGCGGGCGTCAAGACAAGAATCAGAATCGAAAATGCTGATATCTGCGACTTTGAACCTGTTGAAAACGCTATTACAATCTGCAATCCGCCGTATGGCGAGAGAATGCTGGAAATCCGTGAGGCTGAACAGCTTTATGAACAGATGGGCAGAGTTATGAATCCGTCAAAGGAAAATCCTTGCTACATAATCTCTCCGCATGAGGAGTTTGAGCAGTTCTTCGGCAAGAAGGCTGATAAAAAGCGCAAGCTCTATAACGGAATGATAAAATGTAATCTTTATATGTATTTTAAATAAAAATAAAGACTGTTCAGAAATGACTCGGCTGAACAGTCTTTTTGGTAAATTATTTATTTTTAAAAATACCCCTTGCAATAATCGTTGTAAAATGTTATTATAAGAATAGCTATATATGCAATAAATTTTTATGAAATATAAGGAGAATATGCCAATGAACTATGGTTACTTTGACCTGAAAAACAAGGAGTATGTTATCACTAAGCCTGATACTCCTGCACCATGGGTAAACTATCTCGGTTCACCTGAATACGGTGCAATCATTTCAAACAATGCGGCGGGCTACAGCTTTGTAAAGTCGGGCGCAAACGGAAGAATCAGCCGTTACCGCTTCAACTCAATGATGTCCCTCCCCGGTCGTTATATCTACATCAGAGATAACGACACAGCAGATTACTGGTCAGCTTCATGGCAGCCTGTCGGCAAGCCAATGGACAAGTACAAGAGCGAATGCCGCCATGGTACTGCCTATACAGTAATCAGCTCAGAATACGAAAACATCAAGGCTGAAACAACTTACTACGTTCCGAACGGTGCAACATACGAAGTATGGAACGCTAAAATCACAAACAATGACTCAAAGGCAAGAAAGCTTTCAGTTTTCGGCTTTGTTGAGTTCACAAACGACAATAACTACGAACAGGACCAGGTTAACCTTCAGTATACACTCTTTATCACAAGAACAAGCTTTGAAGGTAACAAGATTTTACAGCATATCAACGAAAACTCAGGCAAGGACGAAACAGGCTCAAACCACAGAGAAAGATTCTTTGGTATGGTTGGTGCGGACGTAAACGCTGCCTGCGGTAATCTTGACAACTTCATCGGTTCATACAGAACCTACTCAAATCCTGCTATGGTTGAAAACGGCAAGCTTGACGGTTCAATGAACTTCAACTCAAATGCCTGCGGTGCGCTTCAGTCTGACATCACTCTTGAACCGGGTCAGACAATTGAGCTCGTTTACATTCTCGGTCAGAAGGACAACGCACAGGCTGACGCTATCCTCAATGAATACAAGAAGGCAGGCAAGTGCGCAGAAGAAATCGCTGAGCTCAAGAACTACTGGCACGCAACTCTCGACCGTTTCCAGGTTGAAACACCATCAGATGAGTTCAACAACATGATTAATGTATGGAACGCTTTCCAGTGCTTTATCACATTTATCTGGTCAAGAGCGGCTTCATTCGTATACTGCGGACTCAGAAACGGCTACGGATATCGTGATACAGTACAGGATATCCAGGGTATCATTCACTTAGACCCTGAAATGGCGGCTGATAAGATAAGATTCATGCTTTCAGCACAGGTTGACAACGGCGGCGGTCTGCCACTCGTTAAGTTCAATCACAATGCAGGACACGAAACATGCCCTGATGAAAACGATGAAAACTCAGTATACGCCAAGGAAACAGGTCACCCTTCATACCGTGCGGACGACGCTCTCTGGCTGTTCCCGACAATCTTAAAGTATATCGGTGAAAGCGGAAACAAGGGCTTCCTTGATGAAGTTATCGTTTATGCAAACGGTGGCGAGGACACTGTTTACAACCACTTAAAGAAGGCTATCGAGTTCTCAATGAACAGACTCGGTGCAAACGCTATGCCAGCTGGTCTCCACGCTGACTGGAACGACTGTCTCAGAATGGGTGCAAAGGGCGAATCTACATTCGTTGCATTCCAGCTTTACTACGCTATGAGCGTTATCAAGGATATGGCGGCTGACAAGAACGACAGCGAATATATTGCATATATAGAAAAGGTACAGGCTGAGCTTGGCGCTTCACTTGACAAGTGCTGGGACGAAGACAGATTTATCAGAGGTATCAGAGAAGACGGCGTAATCGTTGGTGCCAAGAAGGACCCTGAGGCTAATATGTGGCTCAACCCACAGAGCTGGAGCGTTATTTCAAAGTTTGCTTCAAAGGAACAGGCTGAAAAGGCTCTTAACAGCGTTCACGAAATCCTCAATACACCATATGGTGCTAAGCTTCTCGAGCCCCCATACAAGGAACACTACTTCGACGGTGCGCTCATGCACATCTTCAATGCTGACACAAAGGAAAACGGCGGTATTTTCTCACAGTCACAGGGCTGGATTATCCTTGCCGAAGCACTTATGGGTCACGGTAACAGAGCATTTGAATACTTCATGGAAAGCTCGCCTGCTGCAATGAATGACAAGGCTGAAATCCGTGTTCTTGAACCATACGCACACGGTCAGTTTACAGAAAGTAAGCGTTCACCATTTGAGGGACGTTCACACGTTCACTGGCTCACAGGTACAGCTTCAACAGTTATGGTAGGCTGTGTTGAGGGTATCTGCGGTATGCGTCCTGACGCTGACGGACTTGCAATTTCACCTGCTATTCCATCTGAATGGGACGGCTTTAAGATTGAAAAGACATTCCGTGGCAAACAGCTTTCAATTGACGTTCAGAACCCTGACCACGTTGAAGGCGGCGTAAAGGAAATCACACTCAATGGCGAAAAGCTTGACGGAAACTACGTTCCTGCTTCAAAGCTTGCTGCTGAAAACAAGATTACAGTTGTAATGGGATAATATTACAAATATAAAAGAGCGTTCTTTATGAACGCTCTTTAAACTGTAGAAAAATCTTATTTTGATTATTTTGCCGATTAAATCGGCAGATTTGATCCAAGAAAAAAGATAATAAAGGGACGCTTTCTCTTGCAAAGCGTCCCCTCTTGAAAAACAGCCCACTGGGCTGTTTTGTCAATTCACCCCTTGTAAATACGCCGTTGAGGCAAGGTGTTTCGCCGTCTGCGGACGGCAACGAGTGGCACCGCCCCTCGACCCCGCAAGCCTTTGAAAAGGCTTGACCGAAACTTTTAAATTTGCAATTTTTATTTTCAAAAGACTTTTTCGATAAACTAAAGAGCGTTCTTTATGAACGCTCTTTATTGTTCTTTATTTACTGAGTCTTCTTTTGCACCAGCCCTTTTTGCCGCATTCAGGGCATTTAAGACGGCGGCGTGTGATAGTGTGCATGCCAAGCATATAGCCTTTTGTTGTCGGCACAAATCTCGTTTTGCAGTGCGGACATTCATATGTACCTGCGCTCATTTCAAGCAGTGCGGCGCTGAATAACCCGCCAAACAGCACAACAAGACCCACTGCAATAAGTACTCCTCTGAGTGTATCCGACATCTCAAGCTTTTCTGTGAGCAGTATGATAGTAAGACTTGCAATAAGTGTCACAACCACCATTATTAATGTGATGACGATTTTTTTCTTGTTTTCTCTGATTTCCTTTTCAATAACTTTCATAATATTATCCTCCGCTTTCTCTTTAAAATCGGAGTCGGAAATTTTCTCGGCCGCAAACAGTTCGTTTATGCTTATGTCAAGTGCGTTGCACAGCGGCTGTATGAGCGACACCTCGGGAAAGCCTTTTCCGCATTCCCATTTGCTTACAGTCTTGTCGCTGATGTTTAAGATTTCCGCAAGCTGACGCTGTGTGAGTGAACGCTCGTGACGCACGCCTGCAATAAATTTTCCTGTTTTAATCTGGTCCATGTCCGACCTCCTGTAATGATAATATCATAAGCTCTGAAAAAATAACACCCATGCTCCGTAGAATTGCGGAAAAAGCATACTCTACGGAGCGTAGGGTGGCGTAACTGCGCCGTTTGCGGCGATTATATACCAAGCAGCTTTTGTGCGTTTTTATAGAAAATATATTCCTTTTCCTCGTCGGAAAGCGGCAGCTTCTTCACCATTTCGATTTCGTTTTCAGGGTCGTCCCACGGGCAGTCGCTTCCGAGAAGTATTCTCTTTGCACCGTGCTTTCTGATAATACGCATAAGAATATCCTCGCCGATTTCACCTGCAACAACGCCGAGGTCGAAATAGATATTGCCCGGTCTTCCAGCAAGATGACGTTCAACCTGTTCCCAGCGGTACATACCGCCCATGTGTGCGCATATCATGATAAGGTCAGGGAATGCCTTGTGAACATTTTTAAGTCCCTCGGGAGTGCAGTGGATAAAGTCGGGCGAAAGAGGGTCATAGCCTGCATGGAAAAGTACAGGCATTTTCATTTCCGAGCATTTTTCATAAATCGGAAAGACCTTTTTGTCGTCAACTATGAAATTCTGGTAATCGGGATGAAGCTTTATTCCGTAAAGACCCATTTCCTTTATTTTATCGAGCCATTCGAGTGCGTCATCGCCGTCGGGATGAACACTGCCGAAGGCGTAAATTCCGTTTTTGTTGTTGACTTCGGCCGCCCAGCTGTTAATAACCTCGTGCTGGGTAGGCTTTGTGGCGATTGTGAGCAGTACTGCGCCGCTGACGCCTTTTTTCTTCATCTTGTCTATAAGTCCGCCGAGCGAACCGTCTGTGCATGGGCTGAAGCCTGAAGTGGCAGTAAGCCCCGCCATTGCTTTCTCAACTATTTTATCTGAAAATGCATGTGTGTGAAAATCAATATACATCTTTAAATCTCCTGTCCTGAAATCTACATATTATATAGTATACCCTGTTTTTTGATTTGTCAATATTATTTTTGCCCAAAGCACAAAAAAACACTTGCATTTTTCCGAAAATGTGATACAATATAAGTAAGACATACGCAGAAGTGCTGTGTATGCGACTATATAACGGAGGTGTTTCCTAAATGGCATACGTAATTTCAGACGAATGCATCGGTTGTGGTGCATGTGCAGCTGATTGCCCTGTTGAAGCTATTGCAGAAGGCGACGGCAAGTACGTTATCGACGCTGAAAAGTGCATCGATTGTGGCGCTTGTGCAGGTTCATGTCCAGTAGACGCTCCTGCTGCTCAGTAATTTAAACTGAATACTTAAAATAAGCTCTCCTTTTATGAGAGCTTGTTTTTTTGACGTGCCATTGATTTTCCTGTTGCATAAACAAATAAAAAATGTTATAATATATATATTC
>CAZULQ010000010.1:0-59016 GCA_964621265.1 uncultured Clostridium sp.
ATTTTTTATTTTTAATTATCTCATTTTTCAGATTCATTGTCAATACACAAAAAATCCATCGGATAAACCGATGGATTTTTAATTTTATGCTTGTGGACCAAGTTCTGAATATTTGATAATCATACCAACGTAATTCATGATAAGTGTACTGTCAGTTGAATCTATGTAATCATCGAAATTACAGTTTGCATTTATAATTCCCTGTTCTGTCAGTGCATTATCCTTTGTGTTGAGCAGATACATGTTGAGATTTACAATATCCGCAACGTCAACAGCACCATCAGTATTTACATCGCCCCAGTTTGCATCTGCAATAGCGTCAGGGTCAGTATTTATAGTAACCTTTTCAGACGGTTCTGTTGTTTCCGCTTCTGATGGCTCAGTTGGTTCTTCAGTTGTTGGTTCAGTTGGCTCAGAAGGTTCGGTAGGTTCAGCAGTACCGCCCTCAGGCTCCTTACCCCATACAAGCTCATCGTCTACATATACAGGGATAAGCTCTGTCAGAAGAAGTGTATCTTCACTGATTTCAAGTCCTTCACGGCTGTAGTCGTCTGTCGGATCCCAGTTTGTTTCAAAGTTTTCGTCCATTTCCGCAATAAGACCGAAATGGAAAACTCTCGTTCCATAGAACTCGCAGTCTTTCCAGCTTATTTCAACGTAATATGTTCCGTTGTCATCCCATTTTACAGGATCAGAAATTGTAGCAAATGTTATACCATTTGTATTTGCATTTTCCTGGTCATAGTAAATCTCAACAGTAAGGTCGTCAATATCCTGACCTACTGCATAAAGCTCGTTAATATTGAAATAGTAGCGACACTTAATGTTATCAACATACTTCGGTGGAAGGAATGTGTCATTATAAATCTTTACTTCAACCTGTGAACGTGCCTCATTTTCCTGTACAACTCTTGCTTCGATGTAGTACTCGCGAATTTCATCCTTCATTTCTGTCTCAGGAATCGGCAGATTAGGATCAATTTCGTGTCCTGCCTCTTTTCCGTAATACTCATAAAGTCCTGCACACGCTCCGACAAAGCCTGCGTTATAGTCAACCGCAACTTCGTTATAGATGTAGTCATTTGTATCATCTACATGGAAGTCATCAGAGTCAGGACCGCCAACGAGCGCACCCCAGAGAACGTGAACCTGGTCAACAGGGTCAAGTGCTGAGAGAGTTTTTGAACCGTGTGATGCACGGTGATGTGGGTGGCATGCGCCATTTTCGAGGTCATAGCCTACAATATATGCTCTGCCCATAGGGTTGTCACCCATGATGTACTGCATCTGCTTTGCTGACCAGTCAGCAAATGTGAAGTCGTTTGTTTCCTTTGCGTATACAAGTGCACAAAGCTGTGCGGCTGTATCATAACGTGCTGAGCCGTATTCGTTAAGCATTGAAAAACCGGCAGGAGTCTTGGCAAGCCAAGCACCGTCCTCTGTAGGAAGATCAGCAATTTCTTCAGCTGTTATGGATGTATTCCATACCTGGTCATCCATACCAAAATCCTTATGGGCTGTAACGGCAGGAGGAATGCCTGTCGCTGCAGCAGCGTCAGCTTCACTCATACCTGACCAGTATTCAAGGTTCCAGCGGAAGATGTACCAGTCACGGGATGTATTTGTGATAGGTGCAAGCTTTGCAAAAACACCGCCCCATACTGTATCCCAGCAGTGAACCCAGATGTTCTGCCAGCAGTTACCTGTGTCTGTCATGATTCTCTTGAAATAACCTGTGTAAGGGTGTGCGCCCATATCACCTGTTACTGTTTCATCAACAGCAATAATATCTTCGATGTAATCATAGTTTCCTGTACATTCATAAAGCCACACAGCTGCCCATGCAAGCTCGTCATAGTCATAGCTTGAAGTATAGAAACCGCCGTCATAACCAAGGCTTGTTACTGTTGTTGTGCCCTCAACCTCTGAGTGAGTCTTAACAGCAAAGTCATAAAGCTTGATTGCGGCATTAAGTGACTCTTCAGCGTATTCAGGCTCTGTGTCCTTAAAGTTTAAGTAGTTTACAGCAAGTGAGGCTGAAACTCCTGCACACATATCTGAAGCAGGTGTCTCCTCTGTTGCAAAGTAAGCAGGTCTTGCAAAGTCGAGAAGATTTTCATTCTGAAGCTCAGGAGCAATCCAGTAGTTATGGTCAATATTACCCTCGCCTACCTGATAGCAGAACGCAAGAACGTCACCGTTTTCATCGTAGTAAAGACACTTTAAGTAGTAATCATTCATCCAGTGCAGGATATCTTCAATATGCCACTGAACTCCCGCATCGATGTATGCATCACGGAATTCGTAGTAGCCCCAGCCAACTGTTGAAGCAGCGTAGCTTCCAGGGAGACAGAATTTTACATGGTCACCTGCGTCGTGAACGCCGCCGGCAAGGTCCATTGTGCCATCACCGTCCGGGTCAAGGATATCACGATGCTCGTCGATAAAATCCTGTGAGAGATTCGTGCCCTTAAAGTCTTCACCCATTGGTTTCAGCGGTATTGCAGCATCCTCGACATGACAGTCACCTCTCCAATCGAGATTTCCGCCCTCAATTCCATAACCGCATTTGTTTGCGTCATAGAAATACATTGAAAGCTGGAGTGCTTTCGCAAAGTTCACATCAACTTCCGATTGTGTGGAATCGACTGCAGTTTCCTCATCAGCCGACGAAACAAGCAGAGATGCGGAAGAAACCATTACCGCAGCTGAGACAGCAGCTGAAAGAAAACGTTTAAAAAAGTTTTTCTTCTTCATTAATTTTAACCCCTTTCGTGTAATAAATGTAAATTATTTATTACGTGAATAATTTTATCACATTAGCCATTAAATGTAAATACTAATGTGTTTTTTTGTTAATCCTGCACATCAAAGAGACGTCCGAGATAGTAACAATTAACAAATAGTTTTCAAAAAATGACCGCTTTGATACATTTTCAACAATTCCGATAACGTTTAAGCGTCGCTGTTTTCGGAAAAATCCATGTGTTTACGGACATTTTACTGTATTTTATTGCTTGACCGAAAGTGAAATTTATGATAAAATAATAACAAATAATTCCCAAAGGAATTCATAAAGGAAAGGTATAGTTTTATGAACACATTACTTACAGTTTCGGCTATTGCCGGAGGTATTATTGCTGCGTGTGCAGCCGGTTCTTTTTTTGGCGCCAAGACACTGTTTAATCGTGTCATTCCAAGACAGGATGAACTTAAGGTTGACCTTGACGAAATGGCTGATATGGCAAAGTGGGAGGAGTACAAGAAAATCATTACTCCTAACAAGGAATGGCTCATGCAGCGTGAAATGGAACATATCACAATAAAATCAAGAGATAATCTTACACTTCATGGTGATTATTTTAAGGCTGACAGTGAGTCTGACACAATTGCAATTGCTTTTCACGGATATACAGGCTGCGGTCTCAAGGACTGTGCTTCAATTTCTACATATTTCCTGAAAAAAGGAATCGACTGTCTTGTTGTTGATAACCGTTCACACGGACAGAGTGAAGGTCAGTATATTGGTTTCGGTATACTTGACAGATTTGACTGTCTTTCATGGATAAACTACGTTAATGAACGTTTTAGCGGAAACAAGAAAATCGTTCTTTACGGTGTTTCAATGGGTGGTGCTACTGTTCTCATGACAGCCGGCTTTAAGGAACTCCCTGATAATGTAAAAGCTATTGTTGCCGACTGTGCATTCACATCGCCATATGATGTCTTCTCTCACATCATGAAAAGAGATTATCATACTCCGGAATTCCCTGTAATGAACATAAATAACGTTTTCTGTCGTAAAAAAGCAGGCTATGGCTTCAAGGATTACTCAACTCTTGACGCTGTTAAAGTAACAAAGTGTCCTATTCTGTTTATTCATGGTAAGGATGATGATTTTGTTCCGACATGGATGAGTGAAAAGAACTATGAAGTATGTAATTCACCAAAGGAACTTCTTATAGTTGAAAATGCAGCCCATGCAGCAAGCTATTATCAGGATACTGCTGCTTATGAAGATAAGGTAAACAAATTCTTGGAAAAATATGTTTTCTGATTATTGAGGAGATAAAATATGAAAGAATTTATTATTAACGGCTCACCAATGAAGTGTTATCCGCTGACTGCAGCTCAGAGACTTCACAACTACACAATCAAATACTGTCCGAAGCATCAGGTGCTTTGTATCGGTACAGGTCTTTATGTACAGCAGGATATTGATTTTGGAGTACTTAAGGAGGCAATCTATGAAGCCTGTGCCAGAATGGATTCAATGAGACTCAGATTTATTGAAGATGAAGATGGTACAGTTTATCAGTATGTTGTGCCGTTTGATGAAAGAGATATTCCGTTCATCGACTTTTCAAATGACAGTGAGGAACACGCTCACAATGAAATGAGAAAGTGGACTGAACAGCCTTTCAAGCGTTATAACTCACCTATGAGCAGAGTTGTTATGATAAAGCTTCCGAATGGTTACAACGGAATTTACCTTAAGGTTGACCACATGACAATGGACTCAAGCTCAATTATTGCATTCAACCGTGATGTACTTGAAATATACTGTGCCAAAAAATATGGCACTCCTATGCCTAAGCCTATGCAGTCATACTTAAAGGCTGTTGAAAAGGATTTGGCATACGAGGCAAATTCTCCTGCACGTCAGAAGGACGCAGAATTCTGGAAGGAACAGATTGAAGGCGATGAGCCGATGTATACTGATTTCACAGGTATGGGCAGACTTCTCACACAGAGAAGAGAAAGCGGAAATCCTGACCTCAGAAGCGCTGTTATCACTTCAAACACACTCGATGCATCAATTTCTGTTTATCATCTTGAAGCTGACCCATCAGAACAGCTTATGAATTTCTGTAACGAAAACCAGGTTCCTATGGCAAGTCTGCTTCTTATGGGACTTCGTACAGTACTTTCAAAATTCAATGATGATGAAAAGGACGTTTCAATCAAGAGCTGTATCGCAAGAAGAGGTACACTCCTTGAAAAGCGTTCAGGCGGTACAAGAATTCACTTCTTCCCTCTTCGTACTATCATTGAACCTGAAACTACATTTATTGATGCACTTCGTATAATTCAGGCTGAACAGAACAAGCTCTTCCGTCACGCAAACTATGACCCGATTGAAGTCACAATCGACAGAGCAAAGTTCAGAAAGTTTGCACCTGGTGCAAGCTATGAAAGTATCAACCTTACATATCAGCCTCTTACAATGAAGCAGAAGGACGCTGAGCTTCCTGACATTGACTATAAGAGCTACTGGTATTCAAACGGTGTTGCGGCTTCTCCGCTTTATCTTACTGTTATGCACCGTACTGAAGATAATGGTCTTAACTTCAACTTCGAGTACAAAAAGGACGTTGTTACGGAATCAGAGATGGAATATCTTTATTACTATCTTTGCCGTGTGCTTTTCAGAGGTATTGAAGACAAGAACAGAACAGTCGGCGAAATTCTCGAAATGATTTAAAATATACACAGGAATGTCTGAAAGCCGCTTCGGATATTTCATACATACAATTCAAATGCGGCAGAATGGAGATTTATTATGTTAGATCAGTTTAAGGAAATCATCTGTAATTATGTTGATGTAGACGCAGACAGCATTACAGAAAACTCAAGATTTATTGAAGATCTCGGAATGAACTCATACGACTTTATGTGTTTACTTGGTGAACTTGAACAGACAATGGATGTTCAGGTTGACGAACAGGAAGTTGTTAAGCTTTCAACTGTCGGTGAAGCAATCAAGTATGTTGAATCACTTCAGGGCTGATTGGAAAGGAATACATAAATGAACAGAGATACAATCAAAACACTCCTTGACCTTATCACAAGATCATCTGAATTATACGGAGACAAAGTCTTTTTAAAGGAAAAGGACGGAAAGGATATTTCTGAAAAATCCTTTAATCAGTTTTATAATGACAGCATGAAAATGGCTGAATTTGTTAAGGAAACAGCTAATAGTGAAAAAGTACATGCGGCTGTAATCGGACTTACAAGCTATAACTATCTTGTATGCTATTTCGGTACTGTTTCAAGCGGTAATGTAATTGTTCCGCTCGACGCTCAGCTTTCATGTGAGGATATCTGTGACCATATCACAAGAGCTGATGTTACTGCATTTTTCTATGATGCAAGATACAGCAAGATGATTCCTGAAATCAAGAAGGCTTGTCCTCAGGTAAAAACATATGTAGCTATGCAGGAATGTGAAGATGCTGACAATACACTTTCTGCTATACTTGAAAAGTATGAAGCGAAAAAGCAGGAATCTCTGACTTCTGATACGCTCGCTGCTATTGTTTACACATCAGGTACAACAGGACTCAGCAAGGGTGTTATGCTTACTCACGGAAATCTCATTGACAATACAATGTGTCAGGATAATGAGAGCTGTCCTGAGGATACAATCCTTACAGTACTCCCTATTCACCATATTTATTGCTTTACATGTGATATTTTATGCAGTATCAGATATGGTGCGACACTTTGTGTAAATGATTCACTTATGCGTATCACAATGAACCTCCAGCTTTTCAAGCCGACAATTATTCTTCTTGTTCCGATGATTGCTGAGACAATCTGTAAGCAGATTAAGAATGCCGCAAAAGCAAAGAATCTTCCTGCTGCTGCAGTTGCGCAGTCAGTTTTCGGCGGAAGACTGAAGGGCATTTTCAGCGGTGGCGCATATTTGGCACCTGAAATCGTTGCTGAATACAAGAGTTTTGGTATTCCGATTAGTCAGGGATATGGTATGACTGAATGTTCACCAAGAATTTCAACTGCATCATTTGATGTTGAGAATATCGGTGACGTTGGATATATCGTAAATGGTTGTACTGTAAAAATCGTTGATGGCGAAATTACAGTTAAGAGCCCGTCTGTAATGCAGGGATATTACAAGAATCCTGAAGCTACTGCAGAAGCACTCACAGAAGATGGCTGGCTCAGAACAGGTGACCTGGGTTATGTTGATGACCAGAACAGAGTGTTTATCACAGGAAGAAAGAAAAATCTTATTATTTTAAGCAATGGTGAAAACGTTTCTCCTGAAGAACTTGAAAACAAGTTTGTTACAATTGACATTGTAAGTGAAATCATTGTTTATGCGGAAGAAGGCTTTGTTACAGCTGAGATATTCCCTAACCCTGACATGACAGCAGATATGTCAAGAGATGAAGTTATTGCCGCTATTAACGAAGAAATCAAGAAGGTTAATGCAACACTTTCTTCTTCAAAGACTATCCGCAGACTCAGACTCAGAGAAACAGAGTTTGACAAAACACCATCAAAGAAAATCAAAAGAACAATGCAGACAAGCAAGGGTGAACTTGTTTAAGAAAGGAAATAGAGAAAATGACATATGAGGAAATTTTTGAAAAATCAAAAGAAATTATAATGCAGTCTGATGTAAGCGGCATTGACGGACATCTCGCTGTTGAGGTTGATATCAGAGGTGAAGGTGAAGGTGCATTCTATATCGAACTTAAGGACCATGAACTTCATGTTGAACCTTATGAATATTACGACAATGATTGTAAGTTTATCATTTCAGGCAAGAACTTCTTCAAGCTGATTGAAGGCTCTTTAAATCCTGTTCTGGCTTTCACAACAGGTAAACTTAAGGTTGAAGGAAGTATTGAAAAGGCTCTTGAATTCCAGAAGATTTCAGAAGCTGTAAAGGTTAAGCCTGAAAAGAAGTCTGCTGCTAAAAAATCAGTAACAAAGAAAACAACAGCAAGAAAGACTGCAAAATCCACATCAAAAAAGTAATATAAGAATCACAGGGTATGTAATGTACCCTGTTTTTTTATAAAAAGTCGTCATAATTTCTGATTTCTCTTGACAAATCCTTGATTTTATTTTATAATTTAGATAAATAAGCTTGCATGTGACTATATAACAAGTCAACTGCGTATGTTTTAGCCTTAGAAAGATAAAAAAAGATATAAGACAGGAATTAAGAATCATGTTTTATCCCGCTATAAAATAATAGATAAGAGGATGATAATCATGAAAAATAAAAAGATTGCATTATTACTGGCGTTATCACTTGTATGTGGTTCTTTCTGTGCGTGTGGTGGAGATGAAAGCAGTACTGCACAGAAAAAAGGTGGCGTGAGCTCTTATGAAACAGCTGAGCTTGTGACAAACGAGAATAAAGAAAATGTTTCTGATAGCAGTCAGAGCGGTAATACCGATGAAATTCAGGTATCGACTGAACCGTCAGCGATTGATAATCCGGCATCAGATTCGGCTCAGACAAGCGTCACTTTTAACCCGAGAGCTCTTGGAGGAACTATAAAAACCCAGACAAATTCCAATGCATCTCAGCAGACAGCAGGAGGCAATACTGCATCTTCAAACCAGAGTGTTTCTTCAGGAAACACATCAGACAACAATGTATATGAAAGTACAGGCGGAAATACTTCCAATTCGCAGACTGTAAACCAAAACAGCAATACATCTTCAAATACTTCATCGGGAAATAATTCTGCCGGTTCTTCAAATACATCTCAGCAGAATAAGGTTACAAGTGCTCCTGCACAATCACAGCAGACCGTTGTTACAACTGCTTCTGTTATTGATACAGAGGATGCTGAGCCTGTAACTCCTGCAATTGCAATCAATATCAGTGATTCAGGTTGCAGTACAAGTGACAGTTCAGCCGTATCTATCAGCGGTTCAACGGTTACAATCAATGCAGGCGGAAAATACTGTGTTACAGGTACGCTCAGCAACGGGCAGATTGTTGTAAATGCTCCTAAGACAGACAAGGTCAATCTTCACCTTAATGGTGCAAGCATAACTTCAGGAACATCTGCTGCTATTTATGTTATAAGTGCCGATACATGTGTGCTTCACGTTGATGAGGGTTCAAGCAATTATCTTGCTGATACTTCTTCAAATACCCTCAAGGGTTGTATAGTCAGCAAGGATGACTTTACAATCAAGGGTGACGGAAGCCTTACAGTTTCAGGTAATAAACAGTTTGGCATAAAGTCAAGCAATGATATTAAAATCAAAAATGGCAATATTTCAGTTTCATCAGTGAAAGCGGCAATTTACGGCGAAGACAGTGTACAGATTACAGGTGGAAATGTTGTCGTGACATCTTGTAAGGATGGAATTAAAACAAGTACAACAGCTAATGCGGAAAAAGGCTTTGTGCTTATTGAAGACGGAACTGTTGATATTCAGAACGCTTCGGGAAATGGTATTGAAGCGATTACATATATCAAAATAAGCGGCGGTTCAGTTAAGGTGCATTCTGCTAAAAATGCTCTTAAATGTGATGTACAGACTGTTGTTCCGGGTTGCTTTACAGAATATTAAAAATTATGCGTTCAGAATTTAATCTGAACGCATTTTTGTTATACATTTTCTTTTGTGAGATTTCTGACCCATTGATATTTTTTATAGTGTTTAAATACAGCGGGCAGCTTGATTATTTCATCTATATTTATAATTACATACACAATTATAGGTGGTACACCAAGCATAAAGGCTGTTATAATACCGAGTGGAACAGTTACAGCCCACATGGTTATTGCGTCACACTTAAAACCGAATTTTGAATCTCCGCCTGCCGGAAAGAATCCGCCAATTGTTGTCATATTGATTGCTTTTCCTATTACATAATATGAGCAGACTATAAGCATGATTCTGAGATATCGCTGTGCTGTTGCTGTAAGGCTTGTGAAAAGCGGTACAAAAGGAATTACAAACAGGATTATAATGCCCGAAATAACTCCGCTTATTATCGAAACTTTTACAAGTCTGCCTCCATATTTCTTTGCAAGGCTGAGCTCTCCCCTGCCAAGCAAGCCGCCAATTAATATACCGCTTGCGTTGGCAATACCAGTACACACGCAGATTGCGAGATTTTTTACAATATTTGCTATTGAATTTGCAGCAGCTGAATCACTTCCGAGATGCCCCATTATAACTGAATACATCATGAATCCGCCGCCCCAGACAATCTCATTTCCCAGGAAAGGAAGTGTGTACTTCCAGTAGTCCTTCTTTAACACGGGGTCATTATGAATGATGTGCGCAAGTCGTATTTTAATACTGCTTTTTCTCAGCATCACAGCAAGCGCCCAGAGAAGTTCAACAAGCTTTGATATAACTGTTGCAACTGCGGCGCCTGCAATACCCATTTCGGGAAACGGACCTATTCCGAATATAAGCATAAAATTGAAGAATATATTTGTCAATACCGAAACGCCGCTTATCACAGAACACATAACTGTCTGCCCACAGTTTTTCATAACGGCAAGATAAATCATTGATATACCCTGCATGAAATAAGAGAGCCCGACATATTTTAAATATTCAGCGCCTTTTTCAATAAGCGAAGCATCAGATGCAAAGCACTTCATAAGAAGTTCCGGAATGAGCAGTGCCGCAATAGTAAAAGGAACTGAAATAATAATTCCCCACTTCAATCCGATACCAAGCGTTTTTTCAACCGCTCTCCTGTTGTTTATTCCCCAGTACTGCGCCGAAAAAATTGAAACGCCCGCCATTATCGCAAACATGAACAACGAAAAAACAAACTGAACCTGACCTGCAAGTGAAACTGCAGATAACGAATCCTGATTCAGAAAACCCATCATAAGCGCATCAGTTACGCTCACAGATGCTATCATAAGCTGCTGAAGTGCAATGGGAACTACGATTTTTACAAGCTTTCTGTTGAACTCTTTTCTCTCAACTATTTCCATATTTATAGCCTCTTTTTTACTTTGTTACTTATGTAACAATTTCTCAATCGCATGTATTATACACCTTTTTTTATCTGACGTCAATAGGTTTTTGAAATAAAAATTTTGTCAATATTATTAAATTTCAAAATAAGGCCTGACTTACAGGTTCAATATGAAAATTGTGTGTTATTGTTGACACGGGAGATATATTCTGTTAAAATATAGATGTATACTTTTTTAAGGGAGTAATGCTGATGTTTGGTTATATCAAGCCGTTCAAGCCACACATGCGTTTCAGTGAATTTCAGGTTTATAACGGTTTTTACTGCGGACTTTGCAAAAACTTAGGCAAAAATTACGGACAGCTTTACAGGCTGATGCTAAGCTATGATTTTGCATTTCTGGGGTTGCTTTGCTGTGCAAGCAATACAACACCGCTGCATTTTGAACCACAGCACTGCATTGTTCACCCGATAACTAAAAAGTTATGTCTTAAAAACACAGAGGTTCTGGACTTTACTGCGGCAGCCGCGGTTATTTCAGTTTATCAGAAGCTTTGTGATACCATAGAGGATTCAGGATTTTTTAAATCAATTCCTTTCAGATTCATAAGACTTCTTGCAAAACGAGGATATAATAAGGCAACAGCCAAATATCCTGAAATAGCTGAAAAAATACAGTCTGAAATGAACAGACAGTTTACTCTTGAAAAGGAAAACTGTTCTTCACTTGACCTTGCCTGCGAGCCGACTGCTCAGATTATGTCTTTGCTTGCGTCTGAAATACCGGATGAAAGAGAACAGTCAGAGGCTTTTGCAACATTTGGCTATCACCTCGGAAGATTTGTTTATCTTGCTGATGCATATGACGATGCTGAAAAGGATTTAAAGAAAAACAACTATAATGTTTTGCTGAAATACGAAAATGAAGTTGTCAGGGCAAAACAATTAGCGCAGGACAATATAAACATGAGCCTTTGCATGATTGCTGATTATTACAGCAAAATGAAAATTCAAAGGTTCAGGGAAATTATAGATAATGTGATTTTTCTTGGTCTGAAAAGCTTTTCATTACCTAAAAAGAAAAAGCACAAGGGTGAAATCGTTCTTTGATACGTTTTACCTGAAAGGAGGGGTTTGAAATAGACCCATTAAAATACTTCGGACTTATGCCAAATGCTGAAAAGCCAGAACTTGATGAAGCTTATCAGCAGATGATTAATAAATACAGTTTTGATGAAAGCGCTGATGACGTTAAAAAAGAAGCGTGCTTGTGCAAGCAAAGAGAGATTAACTCTTTCTATCAGGCGGCACTTCCGATTACAATGTCAAATGAACAGTACAGACTCATACGTCAAAAATTTGCTAATCAGAAAGCTGAATTTGATGCTCAGTCACCGAATATAATAAATCACATAAACAACAGGAATTTTACACAGGCTGAGGCAATGCTAAACTGCTTTGAGCTTACAAACTACGCCAAATGGCATTACATATATGCATGTCTTAGAATTTCACAGGGCTGGATGAATGAGGCTTACAATCACGCAAAAATTGCATATCAGCTTGAACCTAATGAGCCTGTATATGCCCAGACTTTCTTTAACATGCAAAACATGAAAAACGGAAAGAAGCTCACGCCCGGACAGCTTGGTGCGATTATTACAGGCGGCACACTTGCACTTGTCGGAACAGCGTGTGTATGTCTTTTTGCTCCGGAACACTTGTACTCTAACTTTAACGCAACCTGCAGCAGCATATTCGGTACACCCTTTCATGAATTATGCGCTGAACCTTGTCATGACTGCTGTGGTGAAGATTGTGCCTGCTTTACAACAACATGGGGAGAAGATGACAGCTGTAATGAATGCTGTAACGAGCAATGTGATATATGCTGTGGGGGCATAGATACTTAATATACATATAATCAAACAGAAAAGGAGATATATATTTATGACAAATCCATATCAGATTTTAGGAATTTCACCAAACGCTTCTGAAGAAGAAATCAAGGAAGCATACAGAAGATTATCTCAGCAGTATCACCCTGATTTACATTCCGGAAACAGCGTTATGGAGGATATTGCAAATCAGAAAATGTCCGAAATCAACCAGGCATACGACGAAATAATGAATATGAGAAGAAGCAGCGGTGTCAATACATCTTCCAACATATTCCTTGAAATAAGAAAGCTTATCGAAAACGGAAACTATACTCAGGCAGACAAGCTTCTTGAAGAAAACCGTCAGGACGCTGTTGCTGAATGGAACTTCCTCAAGGGTACAATTTGTCTTTCAAGAGGCTGGATGAACGATGCTCTCACTTATTATGAAAAGGCAGCACGTCTTGACCCGTCAAACAGAGAATATCAGTCAGCATATAATCAGCTCAGAGCAAAAAGAACAGGTCAGATGAATGGCAACCCTTACGCCCGTCAGGGACAGACACAGTCGGACCCATTAAACTGTCTCTGTAATGCATGTCAGTGCCTTATGTGTGCAGATTGTCTGTGTGATTGTATTTAATTATGAATAATGTAAGTTACAGAGTTGCTCTCGGTGGTGTCATATCATCGCTATGCGTATTTTCTATGTTTGTTTCAGCGGCTGTTCCCTTTTTATATCTGACAATGCCGATGATTGCTGGAGCACTTCTCACAATAATCGTAGTTGAAGTAAACAAGTCATGGGCTTTCCTGACCTATGCGGCGGTATCACTGCTTTCAGTATTCATCATCCCAAACAAGGAAGCATCACTTATTTTTATTCTTCTGTTTGGATATTATCCGATACTCAAACAGCCGATTGAACAGATTAAAAATGCAATATTGAGAAATCTTACCAAGTTCATACTATTCAATATTGTTGCAGTCATTGATTTTCAGATTACAATACATCTTTTGGGGTTAAGTGAAATCACGGAAGAATTTGAAGCCTTCGGAAAATTCGGACTTTATATTTTCTGGTCAATATGCAATGTAATTTTCTTTGTGTATGACTATGCATTAAATGGATGTATTGAACTTTATGTAAGATTTATAAAGCCGAAGATATGCGGCAATAAAACAAAGACACAATGAGAAAAGGTCGATAAGCTTTAATTTGCTTATCGACCACTTTTTTATAATTTTTCCTTGCGCCATTTATTGTTATACAGGAACATAAGAACCGCTGCTGTTACTATAACAACATATCCGAAGAAGCTGTATCCATCAGGAATATCGCCGAACATTATAAATCCTATCAGTGCCGAAAAGATTATCTGTGAATAGTCATAAACTGAAATTTCCTTTGCCGGTGCGTAGGAATATGCGGCTGTAATTGTAAACTGTCCGCCTGCTGCTGCAAGTCCTGCACCAATCAGACTCAGAAATTGTGCGAGCGACATCGGTTCAAAGCAGAAAATCAAAAACGGCAGGGTTGTTGTACATGAAAATGCTGAGAAGAAAAAGACAATGAAAGGCCCTTTTTCTCCCCTGTTGCTAAGATGCCTTACAGCAGTATATGCGGCACCTGCACCCATTCCCCCGAGAAATCCCAACAGTCCCGGAAGAAACGCCATACTTGTAAATTCAGGCTTTATAATAAATATACTTCCGATAAAGGCTAAAGTTACTGCAAATGTCTGAAACACAGTAACACGTTCTTTCAGAAAAATCAATGAAAAAACTATTGCGAAAAACGGAGACATTTTATTTAACATTGAAGCATCAGCAAGTACAAGATGGTCAATGGCATAGAAATTGCATAAAATTCCAAGTGTACCCGTAATCGAACGTACTAAATGAAATCTGAGATTGCCCTCTTTCCATTTTAGCGGAATCCCGCTTTTTTGCAGTATTACAAAAGCAAAAATCATGGCAACAAAGTTTCTGAAAAAACTTTTCTGAACTGTCGGCAAATCACCTGCAAGACGCACAAATGCATTCATGAACGCAAAGCAGAATGCTGACATAACAATATAAATTACACCAATATATTTTTTATCGAGTTTCATTTTATCCATTCCTTAAAACAGGACGCACTATAAATAAAGTGCGTCCCTTATTTTATCGCAGAATATACGATGTATAGCCTTCTTCAGCAAAAAATTCCCTGACTGAAATTTTATCTGAACTTGTAAACTTAGTTCCTGTAATCTCAGGTACAAATGATGTTTTATAAATATAATTTTCTGCAATGCTGCAGATTTTTGCGATTTTCTCAGTAACAGTCATGGTTGAAAAATCTATTATTTCATTATTGCAGGTCATGATACCATTAAAATCATCAAGATTAATCTTGAGTACAGTTTTATCAGACTCAAGAAGCATAGGCTGAAAGACCTCACATGTCCCCTTAATCATTTCAGCGGCAGGGATTTCAGCCCAGAGCTGACTGTTTTTTGAATGAGCGGCTTTTGCAGTGAGATTCACAACATCAATCAGGTCAAGATATCTGTTTTCATTAGTAACAGATTCGCCTATATCATCAAAGCCAAGTCGGCTGAATTCAGGATACTGTGCGTCTGTTACAATGATTTTTTCAAATCCCGCATTTGCAATCTCCGTTGTCAATGCTGAAAGATAGTTTTTAGTAGTTGATGATGACGGTGAAAGCCATGCCCTACCACCGTTTTTAGGGTCTGAGTCATACCAGAGCTTTCCTGTTTCAGCGTATGAAAAACCAGCGGCCTTATCCGCCAGAGGGTATAAATTATCCTCCATCAGATTTATTGAAGCAATAGGTCTGAAGCCGTTTCTTTTGATTGTTGAAATTATATCGGAAAGCTCTGTTTCCGTACCAACTTCAGCCATGACAGCGCCCTCGTTATAGGACTTATAATTTAATTTACCACCCTCAATTTTGAGCGGGATTACAATCGTGTTATACTCATCAGAAACTCGTCCAAGAACTGCTTCAAGAGTTTCAATGTCCTCAATTTCCTTTTCAGCAAGCCAGAATGCACAGGTTTCATTGATTTCAGGAACAGGTTCCTCTGCAGATGTCGGCTCTTCAATTTTAACATCAACATCTGATGCAATCTCTGCTTCACCTATTTTTGCAAATGGTTTTGCAACACTATATCCCACAACCGCAAAAAAAGAGACAAGTATCAGTGAAAACAATACTGTCGGAATTGCGGAAAATATATGAAAATTTCTTTTTCTTTTATAAACGTTTTGTTTTTTCTTCATTTTATCTCCATTTTTTATATGGTCATACACCATTTTTTCTGATTTGTATATAATGTTATTATCTCGATTCAATACATTTTTCAAAGAAAATGTGAAACGATAATAAGGATTTTATTTTTCTGATTCAACACACTATCACTTGGAGGAAGCCTGATGAAAATTGAAAAGCTCAGCGAGTGCTCCGTTAAAATTACTCTTTCAAAAAGCGACCTGTCAGATTACAATATAAGCTATGACAGCTGGGACAGCGATATAACTGCTGACTTTCTTCTGTCAGTAAGTGATGATATAAAAGCGACAACAGGAAAAGATATTTCCAATGAAAAGCTTTACGTTGAAATTTTCTCACGTACAAGCGGCTGTCAGATTTTTATTTCCTATCCACCGTCCGTAAAAGCAATTAAAAATACAACATGCTGTATTGTATATGATTTCACAGAATATTCCTCACTGAAAAAATTCTGCAAGTCGGTAAACAGGGATTTTTCCAAAGCTATAAAGGAAAGCGCACTTTATTATAGTAATACAGTACTTCGACTCATTATATCAACATCTGTCAGCTATAAGGATTACATTTCCGAATCAGCTGAAAGATGTCTGATAAGTGAATGTGATGAAGTTGCATTCTCATCAATTTCGGAATATTATACCTGTGTACTCAGCAAAAATGCAGTAAAACAGATAGCAAGTAATTAGTCTCTGAGTTTTTCAACAGCATCCTTCATTGATTCCGCCTTGAAAAGATAATTACCTGCAACAAAAATCTCTGCACCAGCCTCAGCAGCAACAGCAGCTGTCTTATCGTTTATTCCCCCGTCAACCTGTATTGAAACATTGAGGTTATTATCAGTAATATACTTTTTGGCTTCTGCAATTTTAGCAGTCATTGCTTCAATATACGACTGTCCGCCAAATCCCGGTTCAACAGTCATGATAAGCAGCATATCTATTTTATCAAGATAAGGCACAGCCTTTTCAAAAGGTGTGCCCGGTTTAAGCGCAAGACCAACCTTAGCACCACTCTTCTTTATAGCCTCGATAACGGCATCAGGTGCATCATCACTTTCTATGTGGAAAGTAATTATATCAGCACCGTCATTTGCAAAGCGTTCAGCATACTTAAGAGGCGATGTAATCATAAGGTGTACATCAAGGCAGATATCAACACTTTTCTTTACTGCTTCAAGCATAGGAAAACCAAAGGAAATATTATTTACGAAAATTCCGTCCATAACATCAAAGTGAAGCATGTCAGAACCGCTTTCAACTACTTTTTTAAGTTCATCATCAAGTTTAAGAAGGTCAGCACTAAGAAGTGATGCAGCCACATATTTTTTCATTTTAATCTCCATTTGCTGTATCTTTTACAGCACCGCCCGTTACGGCTGCGGTCCGCCGTTATTTTAACCACTCTTTATTATATAATATTCTTGGCAGACCGTCAACCTTTTCCGGGTAATTTCAGCCGATAAATTCTCTTACAAGTGAAATTTCGGGTGCATAACTCTTGTTAAGAGGCAGTACGGCCTCAAAAAATTCCATAATTGTCTTGTAGTAATTATTATCGACAAATTCGTCTCTGACATTTTCAAGCTGGTCAATCAGGCAGTTTTTGTAAACAGGTACTTCATACGCCATAAATGTGTCAACCTGGAAATTAGCACGATGCTTGAATGGAAGAATAAATTTATCTTCGCCGACAGAAACTTTTTCAAAAAAGCTGAAAACTGATGCTATATCACGACCTCTGAAGAGACAGTCTCTGCAAAGTCGACGCATAAGACGGATAATTCTCGGGTGGAGAAGCTTTCCTGAATCAGTTTTAAGACGTGTGCGCACGCTGATATAAACACATGTCGCAAAATCTCCGCAATCGCCTGTAACGAGAGGATTTAAAGCGTGAATACCCTCTAAAATTGCAATACTTCCCTTTTCACGCTTAAACGGAGTATAGCCACTTCTACCCTGAAGCTTGAAATTAAATTCGGGCATCATGAACTCTTCTCCTGCTTCAAGCAGACGCAGATGCTCCTTTAAAAGCTCAAGGTCAACGCAGTACGGCGACTCAAGGTCGATATTTCCGTCTTTGTCTCTTGGCATATCGGGTTCATTATTGGAACGGAAATAATTGTCAAGTGATATAACGCTGCTTGAGCAGTCATATTCCTTGTTGAGAAAGCGTGCGATTTCGTAAGCTGTGGAAGTTTTTCCGGAACCCGACGGACCGGAAATCAGAACGACAGGATGAGTATCCTTTTTTTCGTTTACGGAAGCCGCAATTGTTCTGAGCTGATTTGTATAGTTGTTTTCAGAATCGAGTACAAGCTTTTCAGGATTTTCATTGACAGATTGATTTAAGCATTTAGTTTTTAAACATTTCATAGATACGACCTACCTTTCCGTAATTGGTATACTTATATTATAGCACATTATATGTTAAATTTCAACAATTATTTTATATCAGAAAGTTTGATTTTACAATAAATTGTACATAGTTTTAATGACTAATATTCATAATTAAATTCCAAATATGTCAAAGTGCACAATTATGCCCGTCCAAAATCTTTTAATTTCAACAAAATATGTGTTACATTCTATAAAAGTATGTACTTTTTTATAAAAAAATGTTATAATAAAACGATAATAAATGTCAGGGAAACGATTAGTTGGCAAAACGACGAAAGTTACACTCTTTTTTCGTGCACATTAATCACTCTCCGACCTATTGCACTTTAAAATTGGGAAAGAGGAATTATTCAAAATGTTTTTTCAGAAAGATATTGAAACAATGTCGAGAAACAAAATCGAAGAGCTTCAGCTTGAAAGACTTAAATGGCTTGTAGATTACTGCGACAGAAATATCAAGTTCTATCATGACAGACTTGAAAAGGCAGGTGTTACTGCTGAAAAAATCAAGTCACTTGATGACATTAAGTACATACCTTATACAACTAAGGACGATATCCGTGATACATATCCTTTCGGCCTTTTTGGTCAGCCAAGAAAGAATATCGTAAGAATTCACGCTTCAAGCGGTACAACTGGTAAGCCGACTGTTGTTGGCTACACAAAAAAGGATATTGAAAACTGGAGTGACTGCATGGCTCGTCTTTGTGTTGCAGCCGGTGCAACTGATGAGGATATAGTTCAGATTGCTTTCGGATACGGTCTTTTTACCGGTGCGCTTGGCCTTCACTATGGTCTTGAAAAAATCGGTGCAACTGTTGTTCCGACATCAAGCGGTAACACAGAAAAGCAGATTATGCTTATGCAGGATTTCCAGACTACAGGTCTTGTTTCAACTCCGTCATATGCTCAGTTTATCGGTGAAACTGCAAAGGAAATGGGCGTGCTTGACAAAATAAATCTCCGTCTCGGACTTTTCGGCTCAGAGGGCTGTACTGAAGAAATGAGAGCACAGATTGAAAAGACTCTCAACCTTTTTGCAACAGATAACTACGGTATGAGTGAGCTTATGGGTCCTGGCGTTTCAGGTGAATGTGCAGAACGTTGCGGCATGCACATCAATGAGGACCACTTCCTTGCCGAAATCATTGACCCGCAGACTCTTGAGGTTCTGCCTAAGGGTTCACAGGGTGAGCTTGTTGTTACAACACTCACTAAGGAAGGTATCCCGATGCTCAGATACCGCACAAAGGACATTACAGAAATTAACTACGATACATGTAAGTGTGGAAGAACACACGCAAGAATGGCGAAAATCAAGGGCAGAACTGATGACATGCTCAAAATCAGAGGCGTTAATGTATTCCCTTCACAGATTGAAAGCGTACTCATGGGCTTTGAAAAGATTGCTCCACACTATCAGCTTGTTGTTACACGCTCAAACTTCTCTGACCATCTTGAAGTTAAGGTTGAGCTTGCTGACGGTTCACTCCTTGAAAACTACGGCGAGCTTGAAGCACTCAGAGGCTCAATTCACCACAACTTAAAAACAGTTCTCGGAATTGAAACAAAGGTTTCACTTGTTGAACACAAGTCACTTGAACGTTTCCAGGGTAAGGCAAAGAGAATTGTTGACCTGAGAAATCAGTGATGAAAAAGCTTTACGTTTCAGACCTTGACGGTACTCTCCTTGACAGCAACGCTGTATTATCAGAAAAAACTGCGGAGATACTCAATAACCTTATTGACAATGGTATGAACTTCACCTTTGCAACAGCACGCTCTGCCGCTTCAGCACTTGAAATTATGGCAGGGTTAAAGCTTGAAATGCCGTGTATCCTCATGAACGGCGTAAGTATATATGACACTAAAAAAGATACTTACATAAAAAACGAGTATATACAGTTTGAAGACGCTGTTCTGGTTGCTGACGCTTTTGAAAGTCATAATCTGTACCCTTTCATGTATAAAATTGAAGAAGACGTGCTTTTCGCATTATACACTCAGTTTTCCAATGATACCATGGAAGAATATTACAGAATACGACATGACAAATACAAAAAGCCGTTTGACAGATGTGATGATTTCAGAGAGCATGCCAAAACTGGTGTTGTTTATTTTACACTTTGCGACAGTTTTGAAAAGCTTCTTCCCGTAAAGGAAGAAATTGAAAAAATAAGCGGTGTTAAATTTGAATTTTACAAGGATGTTTATCATAAAGAATACTGGTTTCTTGAGATTTTCAGCCGTAATGCTTCAAAATACAATGCTGTAAAATTCCTCAGGGAATACGGCGGCTTTGACCATGTTACAGCTTTTGGCGATAATCTCAATGATATACCGCTTTTTGAGGCGTCTGACAGAAAAATAGCTGTACAAAACGCCAAGGACGAACTTAAAAATCTGGCTGACTGCATAATTGGTGACAACAATTCCGATGCAGTTGCCTTATGGTTAAATAAAACTTATAATAGCGAAAGGATTTGAATTAATGAAGAAACTTATGCTTGGTAATGAGGCTTTTGCAAGAGGCTTATTTGAAAGCGGATGTCAGCTTATTTCAAGCTATCCGGGTACACCTTCTACCGAAATTACCGAATATGCTGCAAAATATGATGAAATGTATGCAGAATGGGCACCTAATGAAAAGGTTGCAATGGAAACTGCAATCGGTGCATCAATTGCAGGCGCAAGAAGCTTCTGCGGAATGAAGCATGTTGGTCTTAATGTTGCTGCTGACCCTCTCTATACAGTAGCTTACACAGGCGTAAACGGCGGTATTGTTATCGCTGTTGCAGATGACCCCGGAATGCATTCATCACAGAATGAACAGGACAGCCGTCATCACGCAATTGCTTCAAAGGTTCTTATGCTTGAACCTTCTGATTCTTCAGAATGTAAGGAATATGTAAAGATGGGCTTTGAGCTTTCAGAGCAGTTTGATACTCCTGTTATCGTAAGACTTTCAACAAGAGTTGCTCACTCACAGAGCAGCGTTGAACTTTGCGACAGAGAAAATGTTCCTACAAAGCCATATGAAAAGAATCCTCAGAAATATGTTATGATGCCTGCTTTTGCAAGAGGCAGACATGTTGTTGTAGAGGAAAGAACAAAGAAGCTTATCGAATACGGTGAAACATCTCCGCTTAACACAGTTGAAATCAACAGCGGTAAAATCGGTGTTATCACAAGCGGTATTGCTTATCAGTACGCAAAAGAAGCACTCGGTGACAGCGTTTCATACTTAAAGCTTGGTATCGTAAATCCGCTTCCTGTTAACATTATCAAGGATTTCGCACAGAAGTTTGAAACAGTTTATGTTATTGAAGAACTTGATGATATTATTGAAACACACTGTAAAAAGCTTGGTCTTAATGTAATCGGCAAGGAAATCTTCGGATTTATCGGAGAAATTTCACAGTCTGTTATTGCTGAAAAGCTTCTCGGCAAAAAGGCTGAATTTACTGAATTTACAGAAAATGTTCCTGTAAGACCTCCTGTAATGTGTGCGGGATGTCCTCACAGAGGCTTATTCTATTCACTCGCTAAAAACAAGATTACAGTTTCAGGCGACATCGGATGTTATACACTCGGCGCAGCTGCTCCGCTTAATTCAATGGATTCAACAATCTGTATGGGCGCTTCAATTTCCGCACTCCATGGTATGAACAAAATCTGGGGCAAGGAAGGCGAAAAGAAGTCAGTTGCTGTAATCGGTGACTCTACTTTCATGCACAGCGGTATTACAGGTCTTGTAAACATTGCATATAACGCCACAAACTCAACAGTTATTATTCTCGATAACTCAATCACAGGTATGACAGGCCATCAGCAGAACCCTACAACAGGTAAAAATCTAAAGGGTGACCCTGCTTCAGCTGTTTCACTTGAAGCACTCTGCAAGGCTGTTGGTATCAACAGAGTAAGGGTTGTTGACCCTTATAACATGAAGGAAACTGAAGCGGCAATTTTAGAAGAACTTGAAGCTGAAGAGCCATCAGTTATCATTTCAAGACGTCCATGCGCACTCCTTAAATATGTCAAGCACAATCCTCCGCTTAATGTCGACAACGACAAGTGCAGAGGCTGTAAGATGTGTCTTAAAATCGGATGTCCTGCAATCTCCGTTAAGAACGGCAAGGCTGAGGTTGACAAGACTCTCTGCGTAGGCTGCGGTATCTGTAAGGAAATGTGTAAGTTTGACGCTATAACTGAATAATCGGAGGTTTACGGATAAATGGAAACTAAATCAATTATGATAGTAGGTGTCGGCGGACAAGGCAGTCTGCTTGCATCAAGAATTATAGGAAATGTGCTTCTTTCACAGGGCTTTGACGTTAAGGTAAGCGAAGTTCACGGAATGTCACAGAGAGGCGGCTCGGTTGTTACATATGTTAAGTATGGCGATAAGGTATACTCCCCTGTTATTGAAAAAGGTGAAGCTGATATTATCGTTTCCTTCGAAATGCTTGAGGCTGCAAGATGGGTTTCATACCTCAAAAAAGGCGGTCACCTTATAACATCTACTCAGACACTTGACCCTATGCCTGTTATCACAGGAAATGCTCAGTACCCTGCTGACATTACTGAAAAAATCAAAGCTCTGGGTATCGACATTATTGCGGCTGATGCTCTTTCTCTTGCTGAAGAAGCTGGAAATGCAAAGGCTTCAAACGTTGTTTTAATGGGACTTATCGCTTCTAAAATGAGCTTTGATGACAGTGTATGGATTGAAGCAATCAAAAACTGTGTACCTGAAAAGTTCCTCGACCTTAATTTAAAGGCCTTTGAGCTTGGAAAGAATATAAAATAAGGGAGAAAAAACCAATGGGCAAATATTGGAATAAAAACATGGAGTGTGCTACTAAGGATGAAATGAAAGCACTCCAGAGCTTCAGACTTTCACAGACTGTAAGACACGTTTATGAAAATGTTCCTTATTATCGTGAAAGAATGGAGGAAGCAGGTGTTACACCTGAGGATATCCACAGCGTTGAAGATTTAAAGAAGCTTCCGTTCACAATGAAGCAGGATCTTCGTGACACATATCCTTACGGACTTTTTGCTGTGCCAATGGATCAGGTTGTAAGACTTCACGCTTCAAGCGGTACTACAGGTAAGCAGATAGTTGTTGGTTACACACAGAATGACCTTGACGTATGGTCTGAATGCTGTGCAAGAGCTTTAACTGCTGCCGGTGCTACAAACAAGGACTTCATGCACGTTTCTTACGGCTACGGACTCTTTACAGGTGGTCTCGGACTTCACGGTGGTGCTGAAAAGGTTGGTATGACAGTTATCCCTGTTTCAACAGGTAACACAAACAGACAGATTAATATTATCAAGGACTTTGGTTCAACTGTTATCTGCTGTACACCATCTTATGCACTTTACCTTGCTGAAACAATGGAAGAAATGGGCATTACTAAGGACGATATCAAGCTTAAAGCAGGTCTCTTTGGTGCTGAACCATGGACAGAGGAAATGCGTCAGACTATCGAAGAAAAGCTTGGACTCAAAGCACTTGATATTTATGGTCTTACTGAAATTATCGGTCCTGGTGTTGCTTTTGAATGTGAAGAGCAGACAGGTATGCACATAAATGAAGACCACTTCATCGTTGAAACAATTGACCCTGACACAGGCGAAGTTCTCCCTGAGGGTGAACAGGGTGAAATCGTATTCACATGTATCACAAAGGAAGCTTTCCCTCTTCTCAGATACAGAACAAGAGATATCGGTATCTTAAAGCGTGAAAAGTGTGCATGCGGAAGAACCCTCATCAAGATGATGAAACCTGCCGGACGTTCAGATGATATGCTCATTATCAGAGGTGTAAACGTATTCCCTTCACAGGTTGAGAGTGTACTTCTCCAGCTTGGTAACACAGCACCTTACTACCAGCTTATCGTTGACAGAATTGATAACACAGACGTTCTTGAAATTCAGGTTGAAATTTCTCCTGAAATGTTCTCAGATACTGTCAAGAGTCTTGAGGATCAGGAAAAGATTATTAAGAATGCAATTGACTCAACACTCGGTATTTCAGCTAAAATCCGTCTTGTAGAGCCAAAGTCTATAACAAGAACGGAAGGCAAGGCTGTAAGAGTTATAGACAAACGTAAATAAAGGAGGATACCAGTATGATGATTAAACAGATTTCTATTTTCGTTGAAAACAAACCAGGCAGACTCAAAGCAATGACCAACATTTTAAAAGACAACAACATTGATATCCGCGCACTTTCAATCGCTGATACAAAGGATTTCGGTATTCTTCGTCTTATTGTCAATGACCCTGAAAAAGCATGCTCAGCACTCAAAGATGCTGACTGCACAGTTACTATCACAGATGTACTTGCAGTTGGTGTAAACGATTGCCCAGGCGGTCTTGCTAAGGTTATGGACACTCTTTATGAAAATTCAATCAGTGTTGAATATATGTATGCTTTTGTAAGCAAATCAGAAAATCTTGCTTATGTTATCTTGAGAGTTGCGGACAACAAGCATGCTGCTGACGTTTTAAACAACGCCGGAATCAAGCTTCTTACAAGCCAGGAAATTTATGATATGTAATCGGGAGGATAAAGACTTAAAATGGGTATTTTAAATAAAATTGGGGATGCAAGTAAAAGCGTAACAGAAAGGACTATTGGTATGGCTGATTTAGGTAATCTTAAGAGAAAAATTGCATATGAAGAAGAAAGAATTCTTGAAATCTTCGGTGATATTGGCAGAATTTACTACAAATCACCTCAGAAGGAAGATGAACTTAAGGATCTCTGTAAGGACATTGATGTACGCAGAAGAAGAATCAGAAAAATGAAGTTTGAAATGCAGGGACTCAAGGGCAAGAGAGCTTGTCCTACTTGTCAGTCAGAAGTACCTGAAAAGTATTCTTTCTGTGGTGTTTGCGGAAAGAAATTCCCTATCAGCGAAGATGACTTTGACTAATTCTGAATGTATCTGAATAAAATACACAATAACACCCGTATCATATTAAATGATACGGGTGTTTTATACTGCAACATAAAAGCTGTGCAGCATTAAAACTACACAGCTTCTGAATTAATTATTTGCAAGGAGAGTCTTGATCTTTTCGTGTGGATCAATTACTGTACTGATTGAAACATCGTGGTTGATTGATGCAATAAAGTATGCGATATACTTTGAAACGTCAACTTCGTGGAACCATGGACGCTCTAAAAGTTCAGGTGAACGGTATGTAAGATTTGTACCGAATACACCGTGGATATAGCCTTCTTCATAAGCCTTATCGAACTTTTCAAGACCATTTGTGAAGAGACCGTATGTACCGTAAGCAAAGAATCTCTTAGCCTTCTTTGCCTTGAGAGCATATGCAATATCAAGAACTGATTCACCTGATGAAATAATATCGTCAGCTACGAATACATCCTTGCCTTCCATTGAGTTACCGAGATATTCGTGAGCAACAATCGGATTTCTGCCGTCAACGATTCTTGAATAGTCACGTCTCTTGTAGAACATACCCATATCAACGCCGAGAACTGATGCATAATACATATTTCTGTTAAGAGCACCTTCATCAGGGCTTACAACCATAAAGTTGTCCTTATCAATAACAAGGTCTTCAACATTCTTGAAAAGTGACTTTAAAACCTGATATGACGGAATTACATTATCAAAGCCCATAAGCGGGATTGCATTGTGAACTCTTGGGTCGTGAGCATCAAATGTTACGATATTTGAAACGCCCATCTGCTGGAGTTCCTGAAGTGCGCATGCACAGTCAAGAGATTCACGATAGCTTCTCTTGTGCTGACGTCCGCCATAAAGAATAGGCATAATAACATTGATTCTGTGAGCCTTACCTGAAATAGCCTGGATAATTCTCTTTAAATCCTGATAGTGGTCATCAGGTGACATTGAATTTTCCATACCGAACATCTTGTACTTGCAGCTGTAATTTCCAACGTCAACAAGAATGAAAATGTCCTTACCTCTTACAGTTGATTCGATGAGACCCTTACCATCACCTGAAGCAAATCTTGGGCACTGGTTGTTGATGAGAAGTGTGTCAACATTGTAGCCACCTTTTCTTGCCCATGAAACGAGATACTTGTCGAGCATATCTCCAAGTTCCTTTGCACTCTGAAGTGCAATGATACCAAGCGGTGCAACACTTTTTTCAGAATTGAATAAAACTTCACTTGCCTTTACAGTCATAGCTATACCTTTTCCTTCCGTCATTTTTATTTACAGAACATGTTAATATAATGTTCAATATCGTTCTCAATAATTTCCTTTGCACTATCAACGTGTTCAATTTCATCAACAGCCGTTGTCTTGTTTTCAAGTTCCTTATAAACCTTGAAGAAATGAATCATCTCTTCAAAAATGTGCTTAGGAACGTCATCAATATCCTTGTATGTGTTATAATTAGGGTCATCAAACGGAATTGCGATAATCTTATCGTCGTGACGACCGCTGTCAATCATTCTTATAACGCCAATCGGATAACATCTTACAAGAGTCATCGGATTAAGCTTTTCAGAACATAAAACCAGAACATCAAGCGGGTCACCATCATCAGCATAAGTTCTTGGAATCAGACCATAGTTTGCAGGATAATGTGTTGATGTGTAAAGAATTCTGTCAAGCTTCATAAGACCTGTTTCCTTATCAAGCTCATACTTGATTTTGCTTCCCTTCTGTATTTCAATTACAGCAACAAAATCATCAGGACTTATTCTCTTCGGACTTATATTATGCCAGATATTCAAAAGTATAACCCCCTTGTTGTAATCCCATAATACGGGTATTGTAATTCAAGTAAAATCACATATTAAGTATATATTTTTTTGACGGATTTGTCAATGCGGTTTCGGATTTTTGGCACAAACATATAAATTAAACAGTTATATGCAATTGTTTTGTAGTTTTTTTCAATTCCAGATGGAATTATGTAAAATAAATACCAAGAAATCAATTGAATTTTACATATACATATGTTATAATTAACATATGTGTTTATTATATGTATAAAAGGAGCTTTAAAATATGTACAATCATATCACATCCATAAGAGAAAGCATACAATCTGTCATTTCCGAAATCAGAAAAGTCGTTATCGGAAAGGATGATGTTATTATAAAATCACTTCTTGCAATACTTGCAGGAGGACATATACTTATAGAGGACATTCCTGGCGTTGGCAAGACAACAATGGCGCTCGCATTTTCAAAAGCATTATCGCTCGACTACAACCGTATGCAGTTTACTCCCGATGTTCTCCCGACAGATATCACAGGCTTTTCGCTTTACAACAAATCAACGGGGCAATTTGAATACAAGCCAGGTGTTGCCTTCTGCAATCTTTTTCTTGCAGACGAAATCAACCGTACATCAAGCAAAACGCAGTCTGCACTCCTTGAAATTATGGAGGAAGGCAATGTAACAGTTGACGGAAAGTGTTACCGACTTCCTCAGCCGTTTACAGTTATTGCAACACAGAACCCTGTTGGCTCAATCGGTACACAGATGCTTCCTGAATCACAGCTTGACCGCTTTATGATAAAGCTCAGTATGGGGTACCCTGATGTAAAAAGCGAAGCATTTATTCTGAAAACCAAGCTTGACCCTGGATTTGATGCGGCAAAATTCGTAAAACCTGTTATTAATTTAATTGAACTTGAGGACCTTCGTAAAATAACAAGAAAAGTTACCATTGACGACAGCATTCTGTATTATATCGCTCAGCTTGCCGACGCAACACGCCGTCATCCTATGATTTCACTCGGTCTTTCCCCAAGAGGCTCACTTGCACTTGCCTCAATGGCGAGAGCGTCAGCACTTGTATACGGAAGAGATTTCGTTATTCCTGATGACATCTCCTTTGTTTTTAATGACGTTGCACAGCACCGAATTATACTTGAAAGAAAGGCTGCTCTCAGTCAGCTTGACGAAAATGCAGTACTCAGCGAAATTTTGAGAAGCGTTCCTGTGCCGAGATTCAATCAGCAGACTTCAGGCATTTAGATTTACGGGAGTTCAATATGCTTAAATCAAAAATAATCTATTCAGCTCTGCTGATTGTCTGTGTTGTCTTTTTTATTCTATATGTCCAGCCATTTTCACTTTATCTTCTGATTTTTATTGCTCTGCTTCCTGTGTTTCTTGGCATATGCACTATTCTTGCAAGATTATTTATAAGTGTTGAAGTGAGTTCAGACTGTGAATACAGCATAAAAAACACAGACATAAAACACACTCTCAGCATCAAAAACAAAACACCACTTCCCTTTTCAAACTCCATAATACAGATTGAATATTTCAATAAGCTTATGAACGTAAGTGAAAAGCTTGTTTTCCACGTTCCTGTTCATCCTATGGGGACACAAAAGCTGACTTTCTCGCTTAAATCGCAGTATTGCGGTGTTCTTACAGTAAAAGCTGTATCCATGAAAACCTTCGACTATCTGAAGCTGTTTTCCACAAAGAAAAAGCTCAATTCATCATGCAGTACTGTAATAATGCCGGAGTTGTTTTCACCTGTCAACAAAAGCGAATACAAGTCGATTTTCACTGAAGACAGCGATGTTTTTTCAAAAGTAAAGAGCGGTGATGACCCATCTGAAATTTTTGCACTCAAGGATTTTATCCCAGGAGACAAGCCCAACAGAATACACTGGAATTTAAGTCTTAAGCATGATAATCTTATTGTCCGTCATTACAGCCAGCCAATTTGTACATCACATCTCCTTATTTTTGACTTTCACGGCACAGCGTCAGCGGATAATATACCAATGCTTGACGCTGTCGCAGAAACGGCTTTTTCAGTTTCATTTCTTATGCTCGAAAAAAAGCCCGGCATGAAGCTTGCGTACTATGACAAGGAAATAAAAGAAGTAAATTGTATTGACATAAAAGATGAAAACGATATTGTTTCTGTATTTATGAAAATATTTGCTATGGGACCTGTTCAGTCTGATGCCTGTACGGCATTCATAAAAGAGCAGCAGAATGAATTCTCGGAAATATATTATATAACCTCATGTGAGGAGAGCTTATCGGCTGTGTTGAGTCTTGATAATAGCGCAATAACCCCTGTAATCATCAGAAATGAGAACGACTCACTTAAAAGCAACGATAATATTTCTGTTGTCTATACAGGAAATACAGCCAAAGGAATATCAGACCTGATTATATAAGGAATTAGAAATGAAGAACAAAACGAATTTAACACAACCATGCAGTGGAATTGCTGTAACAGAAAATATTTCACTTTCGGTTGCACGAAAAATACCATTTCCCGAAGTCCTGCCGCTTATAGTTATAGCTTTCTGCGGCTGTTTCGGACTTATGAATGCGTTTGTATCAATGTTTAATATCAGCATTGAATATTTCACGCTCAATTTTTATACGCTATTCTTTTTTTCAATATGTACTGTGATTTTTATTCTTCCCAGAAAGGCAACTCTTGCTATATTTCCGATGCTTCTGATTATCTCTTTTTATCTTTATCGGAATTTCAGAAGTTTTGAAAAAGGCTTCAAGTCTGTAAGCAATCAGGTATACAAGGAGATTTTTCCCGATGAAAAACCGCTGTACACCATAAGAATTTCAAAGTTCGGAATTGAAGATGATATTTCATTATTTTTTGGATTTACAATATTCATTCTGACATTACTTATATGCTATTTTACTATTGTAAGGCCGAGTTTTACTATCGGATTTCTCACAAGCTTTCCTGCAATTGAAATCGGGCTTTATCACGGAAAAACACCGGATTTGGTATATATTATAATACTTCTGATTTTCTGGGTTTCTCTTCTGACGCTTGATATTTCAGGGTATTACAGAAATTCCGGACGAAAGAAAACAGGATTTATAAAAAAGGGAAATGTGTTCAGGGCAAAACCGTCTGTCAGATTCCGTGCGGCAGGACAGTCGGGACTTGCTATGATTATCGGCGCAGTTGTAATCATAGCAATGGCTCATTCAATACTCAGCTACTCGGACTTTTCACGTCCTGATAAACTGAATGAAATGAGAAGCAATGTTAAAACCGCTATAAACGATTTTTCATGGGACAATCTCGGAGAAAGTCTGCAGAAATTAACTGCATCCTTCAGGTTTGGACATATCACCACATCAAGACACAAAATCGGCAATGTTTCCTCAGTTTCATTTGACGGAAATACAATGCTTACTCTGTCGCTCCCCGACTCTTCCTACAAGCCAAAAGGAAACATGTATATGAAAGGATATGTCGGCTCAGTATATGACGGGAAAAGCTGGGCGCCGCTTAATGACAGCATTTATAAAGAAAATGCTGAGCTTTTCAATGAAATGAAAACACTTTGCCGAATGCCACAGGATATGCTGACTCATAACTATGAACAGTATTATGCGGCACAAAACAATCCTTATTCATTTTTGGGAAGCTATGATACTTCATATAGCTATACAAAAATGAAAATTGACTATAAATACTTAAATCCGGATTATTTATATGTCCCGTATAATTCCATTGCGCCGTCACAGGCGGAATACAAGGACGATACAACCTTTAATC
Organism: uncultured Clostridium sp.; assembly: GCA_964621265.1. Classification (GTDB taxonomy): domain Bacteria; phylum Bacillota; class Clostridia; order Oscillospirales; family Ruminococcaceae; genus Porcipelethomonas. The sequence continues at coordinate 30,874 of CAZULQ010000010.1, forward strand.
TTGATAATATGAACACATATTATTTCCAGGTATCGGACATTCAGGATTTTGATGTTATTTATTCATTTGGCGGATATGACAACTACTATTACAACAAATTTGTACATGAAAACTACCTCACCTATCCTGACAATAAGGAAATTCAGTCAATTTATAATAAATATATTGATGGCAATACTCATGACGATTTGTTTTCTCAGCTTGAATATATAAAAGCTGTCCTTGATGAAAATGCCGATTACACTCTTTCCCCTGGCAGAACTCCGTCTGACAAGGATTTCGTAAGCTATTTTCTCAACGAAAACCATAAGGGCTATTGCGTTCACTTTGCAACAGCGGGAGTTATTTTAGCGAGAATGTCGGGTATTCCTGCAAGATATGTTGAGGGATATGTTGCGCTTGAAGAGGATTTCGGAAAATCCGAAAAGATAGACATTGACGATAATCGTGCTCACGCATGGGCGGAAATCTACATCGACGATATGGGCTGGATTCCTTATGAATTCACTCCACCTGCCGCGGCAGATATGATGAGAACGGACATTACAAAAAAAGAGAAAACCACTACAGTAAAAGCCCATACAACGCCGCTTAAACGTACTACCGTTACAAAAGCTACTGCAAAAAAGAATAGCACTAATGTTCCGAAAACAAGTAAAAACACATCTGCAACAGCTGTTAACGGCGATTACTCTTCACCAAATAATACAAATGGTGGTACAAAGCCAATGAGTCCCGAATCAAAGCTTGTTATAGGGACTGTCATTACGCTTGTTCTGATTGTGCTTTATATTGTTCTCAGACACAATTATATTCTCAAAAAACGAAAGCAACTGCTTCATAGCAAGGATTACAGTAACGCTGTTCTATATGCCTATGATTATATCCTGTCACTTCTTGAGTATTACGGAATAAACATAGAAAATATGCAGTATCTTGAATTTGCCGAATACGCTGAAAAAGAAGCCGTAAAGCTGATAGAAAGCGGAGAGTTTACGAAAATCACGCATATTGCTCTTGAAGCACGTCACAGCAGGCACACAACAAGCAGTAATCAGGCTGATGCTGTCAGAAACTTTGCAGAAGGGCTGTCTGAAAAGATGTATAGCGAAAAGAATATTTTCGGAAAGCTTATTATGAAGTTTATAAAAAATCTTTAAAAAATATTGACCTTGCAATAAATTTGTGATATCATTATTTTAATAACAATTTCGGAGGGAATTAAAATGAATATTGAAACAAAATGCATGCACGCAGGCTATGAGCCAAAAAATACTGAACCAAGACAGATTCCGATTGTTCAGAGCACAACATACGTTTATGACTCAACAGACGATGTTGCGGCTGTTTTTGACGACCCGACAAAAAGTCTTATATACTCAAGATTTGAAAATCCGACAGTAATGGCAGTTGAAAACAAGATTGCTGAACTCGAAGGCGGTATTGGTGCTATGGCTACATCAAGCGGTCAGGCAGCAAGTATGTGCGCTATTCTCAATCTTTGCAGCGCCGGTGACAGCTTTATTTCAACTTCAACAATCTATGGTGGTACTGTAAACCTCTTTGCAGTTACAATGAAGAAGTTTGGCATTGAATGCATTTTTGTTGACGCTGATGCTCCAATCGAAGAGCTTCAGAAGGCTATCAAGCCTAACACAAAGGCAGTTTTCGGCGAAACACTCGCGAATCCTGCACTTGCAGTACTTGATATCGAAAAGTTTGCGGAATTTGCTCACAGCAATAATATTCCGCTCATCATCGACAACACATTCCCGACACCTGTACTTTGCCGTCCTATTGAACACGGTGCGGACATAGTTATTCACTCAACATCAAAGTACATGGACGGTCATGCTGTTCAGGTTGGCGGTGTAATTGTTGATTCAGGTAAATTTGACTGGACAAACGGTAATTTCCCTGACTTTACAGAGCCTGATGAAAGCTATCACGGCATCAGCTATACAGAAACATACGGCAAAATGGCATATATCGTAAAGGCAAGAATGCAGCTTATGAGAGATTTAGGTTGCTACCCTGCCGCAAATTCAGCGTTCCTCTTAAATCTTGGTCTTGAAACACTTGCTGTAAGAATGAAGCAGTACTGTGAAAATGCGCTGACAGTTGCTAAACACCTTGAAGCATCAGACAAGGTTATTTCAGTAAGCTACCCTGGACTTGAAAGCAACAAGTACTATGAACTTGGCAAGAAGTATATGCCAGACGGCTGCAGCGGTGTTATCACATTCTCAATCAAGGGCGGACGTAAGAATGCTGTTAAGTTTATGGACAGCTTAAAGCTTGCTTCAAATGTTGTACACGTTGCTGACATCAGAACATGCGTACTTCATCCTGCAAGTGCAACTCACAGACAGCTTACTGACGAACAGCTTGTTGCATGCGGTATTGACGGCGGCATGATTAGATTCTCATGCGGTCTTGAAAATGTCAATGACATTATCGCTGATATTGACCAGGCTTTCGCACAGGTTGAATGCTGATAAATGAAAAAAACTATAATTTACTGGGTGCTTATTATTGTTTCTGCTGTGCTGATTACAGTTTCTCTGACGTTTCTCGGAAATACGACAATTATTGCGCCGGTTATAATTGCATTATCAGTATATCTTTTGATAGGCAGTATTATAAAGCTTTGTAAAACAAGCGAAAAGCTTTCAAAAGCATTTGAAAATGTATTTGATTTGCTTTCATGGCTGCCTTAAACAACTTAAAAAGGGACTGTTTATAAACAGCCCCTTTAATTTTTATTCAGTTACAGCTTCTGTTGTAGCATCTGTTTCAGCAATCGTTTCTGTCACAGGTTCAGTTGTAGGTTCAGAAACAGAAGGGTCGCTTACAAAGCTTGTAAAATCAATGTCAACATCAAGATTTGGCATATCAAATTCAGCAAGACCACCGTTTTTATCAAGCTTCAGAGTGTATTTGCCCTGAGAAAGCTCACCTTCGATTTCCATTAAGCCTTCGTCTTCAACGGCATCAATTTCTGTCTGCTGTGAAAGCGTGTCAACTACTTCAATAAATGCAGAAATAATTGATTTTACAGGCAGTGCACTTTTAGGAACAGAAAAACTCAGTCCCTTATAGGATGCCTCAACATTATCATCGCGATAAGACAGCACAACTCCTGCAAGAGTGTTCGGTGAAGAAAACTCAATATCCCAGTTTGCATTGCCGTATTTGCGGAAAACCGCTTCAGATGTTGTGTCATCATACTCGATTACGGCATTCACCGTAAAAGGTGAACTAAGATTCGGTGTGAATTTCACCTTGTCTCCACCACCCGAACAGGCACATAAAGAAATTGCAAGAATGATTGTTAAAAAAACAGGAATAATTTTTTTCATATAAAGCTCCTTAGATTTGATTTTTAAGCTTTACATTCCTGCATTTTATCGTTCCAGTTCTTTGAAAATTCCGCCAAGCTCGTCAATCATGTCCGTCGGAAGCATACTCTGCATTGAATGCTTTTCAGCGGCTCTGTCCCCCGCTTTGCCGTGAATAAACACACCAGTTTGTGCAGGTATACCCTGTGCCGCAAGAGACGCAATAATTCCGCTTAAAACATCACCACTTCCGCCCTTGCTCATACCTGGGTTTCCTGTCGTGTTTACATATGCCATATCAGGGAATGCAATAATTGTACCTGCACCCTTTAAAACAACAGTACAGTTATTTTCCTGAGCAAAGGATTTTGCAGCTTCAAGTCTGTCAGCCTGAATTTCCTTTGCTGTCATACCACAGAGTCTGCCCATCTCAGCAGGATGAGGGGTAAGAATGATGTCCGATTTGGCTTGTTTAATAATATCTATGCTGTCCACAATGCAGTTTATTCCATCTGCATCAAGAATAATCGGACAATTTATATTTAAAACAAGCTTTTTTACAAGTTCACGGGTTTCAGAAGTATTTCCAAGTCCGCATCCTATCAGTACAGCAGTACACTTCTCAGATTCTCTGATGATTTTATCAAGGCTGTCCACAGTATAAGTTCCGCTGTCAGCTGTTTCAAGCGGCAGATACATAGCCTCGGGAAGTTTTGCCGCAAACTGTGGCAGGTATGCTTTTGGAGTGCAGACAGTAAGCAGACCTACGCCGCATCTTGCCGCCGCACATGCAGACATAATTGCCGCACCTGGCATAGTCTCACTTCCACAGACGGTAAGAAGTCTTCCGAAATTTCCTTTATGTGAATCGGGTTTTCTTTCGGGGAATTTACTCAGAAAAACCCTGCGCATTTCTGTCTGATTCGGATTCATAATCAGTTCCTCATCAAGAACTATAACAGGATAATCTATTTTATCATACGCTTTATCTGAAATCGGAATATGAATAATTCTTGAATAATTGCAGTGTTCACGAAGAGGATACTGAGTCATGCCGAATTTGCGATTGCCGAAAGTCATTGTAGTATTCACTCTGAGTGTGCCCTCTGACACTTCACCTGTACGACAATTACCACCACTCGGCACATCAGCGGCAATCAGAACACCATCACACTTAGCAAAAATCCTCTTTACATTTTCAGGTAATTCGCCATGAAAGCCTGTCCCGAAGACGCCGTCAACCTTTATATCAATAATGGAATCATCAAGGCGCTCAAGCATTTCTTCTTCGTCACGGATTACAGGAATATCTTCCATTCTGTCAAAATTCAGCTTTGCAAGAGGTGTTTTCGGTTCGCCACACAGCAGAAAAATAACCGACTTTACATCCATTTCCTTTAAATAACGTGCTGCAACAAAGCAATCCCCTGCGTTATTACCATTACCGCAGAGGAATATAATTTCAGGCTGACGCTCGTCATTTACTTTTTCAGCCATATATCTGACAGGATTACGCAGGCTATAGGCGAGCCCCATGCCTGCGTGTTCCATAAGTAATTCATAGCTGTTTCCCGCTTTGTCAGATTCTTCTTCAAGCATTTTCATCTGTGCGGGAGTTACCGCGAGTTCATCTCTGAATATCATGACTTTTTATAGAATGGTTCAGAATTCTTGAATACTCTCTGCGCAAAGTCAGAATTGTATGCAATATAGTCTATCGGCATATTGTCTGCATGTGGAAGTGCCTTTTCAGAAATGCTGTCAAAAATCTTTGCGGCATTTTCTGATTCAATATCAACACCAACAAGATAACTCTTGTTTCCGTCCTTAACCATAAGCTTTAAGTATGCCGCATTGATTTCCGGAATTTCTCCCATGCATTCAGCCATAGTTCTTACAAGTCTTACAGGATATTCCTTTGGTTCACCAACCATAATCTGTGACTTCTTGTTTTCAAAATTACCGGCAATGTTTCTCATTTCAGTAAGCATTTCTGTTGTAAGAATGATATTTGCACCAAATGGATTGATTACAATACCATCCGCCTTTTCTGAAAAACGTCCGAAATCATTGAAAGTTGCTAAAATTGCGCTGTATTTAGCGTCAATGTCAAATCTTCTGAGTTCATTCCAGTCTGTGAAGAAAGTATAATACTTCTTGCCGTCGTTATGCTTTATAATAGGGTAAGCAACCTCGCTGTTTCTGTCAACCTTGATTTCACCGGACTTTACGCCATCAACCTTAAGCTTGCTTGTATCTGCAGGAACGATATATTCGCCTCTTAACACCTCACTGAAAAGTCTCTGCCACATTTCCTGTGAAGGAACTGCACCCTGCTTTTCGTTTTCCTGGAAAAACCAGCATGCTGTTCTTACAAGTGACGGATTCATAATAAGGCGTACATCCTTGTTTTCAGCAGGCATTTCAGGCTTTTTGATAATGTCGAAGATATCAATGATAAGGTTATACTGTCCATTGTCAATGATAAGTGCCTCGAAACCACTTCTGTAAAGGTCCGCAAAAAGCATCATACGGTGTTCTGTACCATTTTCTGTTACAGCAACCTTATAGCCCTTCTGGCTTTCATGAACGTAAAATACGTCATAATAATCTCTTTCCGAGAAAATATAGGCTGTTGCCCTGCCGTTTATGTTGCCGAGAAAGTAGTTGTTTGTTGATGGTGAATATGCAATCCAGAGCTTCTGTGTATTCTGAATTTCTCTGACAATCTTTGTATAGATTTCAGCATTTTTATTTCCGTTGAATTCCTTGATAAGATTCTGTAAAACTGACATTGTTTTTTCTCCTTAATTTATGTATTTTGATATTTTAACTGTCTTGGAAGATAAGGCTTTATACATTCGAGCACTTTTTCATCGGGCGAGAACACAAGTCTTACTTCACCGAGTTTTTCATCCGTGAAATCAGCGTAATATGTATCTTCCTCACCGCCCATGGTAAGGACTGTTGTTCCGCCAAAGGAATCATCTGCATCATCATAGCTTCCGAATGCAGTAAAATCCTTGACCTCGACTGTTATAAGTCCCATTCTTTTTCTTTTGGCTATGATTTTGTCAATATCCAGTGAACCGTTTGTAATTGTATATTCATACTCGACATTGAAACCTGTCAGAAGAATGTACAGCAGATATACAACACCGACCGTTACGATAAGTATAAGCGGAAACCCGAGAAAGAATGCTGCAAATACTGTTGCTGCACAGATTATTCCGCCAACGGCACAAAGCATGAACTTTTTAAATGTGTCCGAAGAGCTTGGTTCTTTTTCAACAAGCTGTTCGGCAAATGAATCCATCATGTAATAAATTTACTCCTTTTCAGTCAATTTTATATCATTATAACACATCTGAAAAAAATTTTCAATAAAACACTTGCATTTTTCTGAAAAAATGTTTATAATAGAATAAACACGTTGACTGAGAGAGTAAGCAGTGCATTAAAATAGGCTTACAGAGAGGACAGTCATGGCTGAAAGCTGTCCGCTTATAAGTATTGCCGAAGTTCACTCACGAGTGGCAGTTCCGAAGTTTTTTATTGTAAGTTCTGACGTTATGTCTGCGTTAAAGACAGGAGAGTGTCGGCTCTTTGTTAATGGGTGGTTTATAAGCAAGTTAGTCTTGTCCTGTTAAGGGCAGGACTTTTTTAGTATACACTGAAAATTCCGACATAAATCAATATTATTATGAGGTGAAAACATGAAACAGCAGCTTGAAAACATCGAATCAATTGCGCTGGGTGAAATTGCGGCTTGTGATTCGATTAAGGGTCTTGACGACCTGAGAGTCAGATTTTTAGGAAAAAAAGGTGAGCTTACTGCTATCTTAAAGCAGATGGGTAAGCTTTCAGCCGAAGAAAGACCGGTTGTTGGTCAGCTTGCAAACAAGGTAAGAGAGGCTCTTGAAAATGCCATAACAGGCAAGACAACTGAGCTTCGTGAAAAGGAACAGGCTGAAAAAATTGCGGCAGAGTCAATCGATATTACTCTCCCTGGTAAAAAGCCTACACTCGGCAAGCTTCATCCGCTTTCAATCGTAGAAAACGAAATCAAGGAAATCTTTATGGGTATGGGCTTCAGTATTGCTGACGGTCCTGAGGTTGAGTTTGACTACTACAACTTCGAGGCGCTCAATCTTCCGCCTGACCATCCTGCAAGAGATACACAGGATACATTCTATATCACAGACAATATTCTTCTGAGAACCCAGACTTCATCTGTTCAGGTTCACGTTATGGAAAATCAGAAGCCACCTATCAGAATCATTTCTCCGGGCAGAGTATATCGTTCTGACGCAGTTGACGCAACTCACTCCCCTATCTTCCACCAGATTGAAGGTCTTGTAATTGACAAGGGCATTACTATGGCTGACCTTAAGGGTACTCTTGAAACTCTTATGAAGAAGCTTTATGGCGATGACTGCAAAATCAGACTCCGTCCTCACCACTTCCCGTTCACAGAACCAAGCTGCGAGGTTGATATCAGCTGTTATATGTGCGGCGGCAAGGGCTGTTCAGTATGTAAGGGCGAAGGCTATATCGAGCTTTTAGGTGCAGGTATGGTTCATCCGAAGGTTCTTGCAGGCTGTGGCATTGATACTGAAATCTATTCAGGCTTTGCTTTCGGTCTCGGACTTGAAAGAATGGTTACTGCGCGCTATGATATCAGCGATATGCGTCTGCTTTATGAAAACGACCTGAGATTTTTGGAACAGTTTTAAGGTCTGACAGGAGGAATACTAATGAATTTATCAATGAAATGGCTTTCAGATTATGTTGATCTGAAAGATACAGATATAAAAGAATTTTGCCACGAAATGACAATGAGCGGTTCAAAGGTTGAGGGATATGAGGTAGAAGGCAGCGAAATTTCAAATGTTGTTGTCGGAAAGCTTCTCTCTGTTGTTCCTCACGAAGACTCAGACCACCTTGTAGTGTGTCAGGTTGAAGTCGGCAAGGAAGAGCCTATCCAGATTGTTACAGGTGCACCGAACGTTAAGGCAGGAGATATTGTTCCTGTTGCTCTCGATGGCTCAACTCTCCCTGGCGGCATCAAGATTAAGAAGGGCAAGCTCAGAGGCGTTGTCAGCAACGGTATGCTCTGTTCACTCGGTGAACTCGGTCTTTCACTCAATGACTTCCCTTATGCTATCGAAGACGGCATTTTCCTTATTGAGGAAGACTGCGAAATCGGTGAAGATATTCATACAGCTCTCGGTCTCAATGACACATCAGTTGAATTTGAAATCACATCAAACCGTCCTGACTGTCTTTCTGTAACAGGACTTGCAAGAGAAGCATCTGCTACATTCAATGTACCACTCAACATTCCTGAACCAGAATTCAGTGGCGTAGACGGTGATATTGACAGCATGCTGAAAGTAAATGTTGTCAATACTGAAAAGTGTAACCGTTACTGCGCAGGTATTGTAAAGAACGTTAAGATTGAACCATCACCAAGATGGATGAGAGAAAGACTCAGAGCGTCAGGCGTTCGTCCTATCAACAATTTCGTAGATATCACAAACTACGTTATGCTTGAATACGGTCAGCCAATGCACGCTTTTGACCTCAGATATGTTGAAGGCGCTGAAATCAATGTAAGAAATGCTGTAAACGGCGAAAAGATTACAACTCTCGACGGCGTTGAGCGTGAGCTTTCAGAGGATATGCTTGTTATTGCTGACAGCAAAAAGCCGGTTGCTGTTGCGGGCGTTATGGGCGGTGAATACAGCGGTATCATGGAAGACACAACTACTGTTGTATTTGAATCTGCATATTTTGAACCTGTACAGGTTCGTCGTACTGCCAAGGGACTTGGCATGCGTTCAGATGCTTCAGCAAGATATGAAAAGGGTGTTGACCCGCTTATCAGCATGGTGTGCCTTAACCGTGCATTCCAGCTTGTTGAACAGCTCGGTGCAGGCGAAGTTGTAAGAACAGTTATCGACAAGGACTATACAGACAAGACATTAAAGACTGTTGAATTCAGCCCTGAGTGGATAAACGGTTTCCTCGGAACAGATATTTCTGAGGCTGACATGGTAAAATATCTCAATCTTCTCGGATTTGAAATCAAGGACGGCAAGGTTGTTTCACCAAGCTTCAGAATTGACATCGAATTCAAGGCTGATATCGCTGAAGAAGTTGCGAGAATTTATGGTTACAACAATATTCCGTCAACACAGTTCAAGGGCGTTGCTGATGCTGAATACACTCCTGAGCAGATTTTCAAGAGAAAGATTCAAAGCAATATGGCGGCTCTTGGCGGATATGAAATTGCAACATTCTCATTTGTTTCACCAAAGCACTTTGATAAAATCAGACTTTCTGAAGATAATAAACTCAGAAACGTTGAAAGAATAACAAATCCTCTCGGTGAGGATACAAGCGTTATGAGAACTACAACAATTCCGTCAATGCTTGAAATCCTTTCAAGAAACTACAACAACAGAAACGAAGCAGCAACTCTCTTTGAAATCGGTAAGGAATATCTCCCGACAACTCCTGACAAGCTTCCGCTTGAACCTGACAGACTGACTGTTGGTATGTACGGCGCTGATGCTGATTTCTATGAACTCAAGGGTATTGTTGATGAGCTTTTAGCATCACTTTTCATAAATGACTGTGAATATGTGAGAGCATCTGCATCTGATGCATTCGGTGAAGTAAACACATTCCACCCTGGAAGAAGTGCTGTTATAACAAAGGACGGCAAGGCAATTGCTATTCTCGGCGAAGTTCACCCTGAAGTTGCTGAAAACTATGGAATCGGTGTCAAGACATACATTGCCAAGCTCAACATTCCTGAAATGTTTGAAGCTGCTGAAACTGAAATTTCATACAAGCCACTTCCTAAATTCCCTGCAACAACAAGAGACTTAAGTCTCCTTTGCGACGATGAACTCCCTGCAGGCGAAATTGAAAAGACAATCAAAAATGCCGCAGGCAAGCTTCTTGAAAAGGTTACTCTCTTCGACGTATACAAGGGCAAGCAGATTGCTGACGGTAAGAAGAGTATTTCCTATTCACTCAGTATGCGTTCACATGATGGTACGCTTACAGACGAACAGGCTGACTCAGTAATGAAAAAGGTTCTTAAGGCACTCGAAGCAATCGGTGCAGAACTCAGAATGTAAAAATATTGACCTGTACTCCGTTTTCGTCGGGGTACAGGTCTGCTGTATAAGGATAACAAAATGAATAAATACAAAAAACTGATTGATAATACAATCATCTTTGCTGTCGGTCAGATGGGCGCTAAAGTGCTTAGTTTTTTTCTTATCAGTCTGTATACGGCAGTACTCACACCGGATAAGTACAGTACAGCTGACCTTATCTACAACACAATAAATGTTCTCTATCCGATAGTGACTTTTTCAATGGCTGACGCCATATTACGATTTGGCGTAGACAAGAAATACGATATCAAACGTGTGTATACATCAGCAAACTTTATGCTGGTAATCGGCATGGCAATTTTTGCAATGACCCTTCCGATATGGAACATGATTGAGGTCTATGACAACTATGTTCTGCTGCTGTTTCTTTATTGCTTGTTCAGCAGTGTGCGACAACTTGCGGCGCAGTATTCAAGAGCTGCGGGATTCGTCAAAATCTTTGCGGCAGACGGCGTACTATCCGTTCTTATCCAGTTCCTGTGCAATCTTCTCTTCATGCTGAAGCTTGATATGGGAATAAACGGATATATTCTCTCATTTATCGTCGCCGACCTGTTCTCAACCCTTTTCCACTTTACAGCAAGCAGAATTTACAAGGTTGTAAGGCTTAAGTACATTGACAAAAAGCTGATACGCGAAATGCTGAAATATTCCCTCCCACTTGTTCCGACATACCTTTTGTGGTGGATTACATCAGCATCAGACAGACTTTTCGTTATTGAAATGGTAAGTGAGGACGCAAACGGCGTCTATGCCGCGGCTTACAAGCTCCCTACTCTGCTTCTGCTTCTTACAACAATGTTCTATCAGGCATGGCAGCTTTCTTCCATTGAAGAAAAGGACAGCAAGGACCTGCCGAAATTCTATCGCAATGTTTATAAAATCTACTCAGCGCTTATTTTCATTGCATCAGCATTTCTGATTCTTTTTGCAAAGCCTGTTACAGATATTCTGCTTACAGACGATAAGTATGCAGGTGCGGAAAAATATACTGTCATACTGATAATTTCAATGGTTTTCCAGTGTTTCTGTCAGTTTATGTCAAGTATATACAGCATCAAGAAAAAATCAAAAAACAGTTGTTATACAGCACTTTCTGCGGCAGTAACCAACGTTGTACTGAATCTTGTGCTAATTCCGTTCTTTGGCGTATACGGAGCAGCGGCGGCTACTGCGGCTTCATACTTCGTATGCTATATCATAAGAATCATAGATACAAGAAAATATGTCTACTTTGCAATAAATATACCGCAGATGATTGTGAATACAGTTCTTCTGATTGCTATGTGCGCAATATTTATAGCAGAGCCTGATTACCACATTGCAATGCTTATAGGCTTGTTTGTAGCGGTTATCGCTGTTAACATCAAGGACTTTTACGGGCTTTTATCAGGACTTCTGAAATCACCGAAGTTCCAGAAGATACTCAGAAAGAAATAATAACAATAATAAAACGGAGTAAAATGTGCATTAAACATCATTTTACTCCGTTTTTACTTTAATCTGAACTTTTACGGAAAAACAATTCACGATAACGCTTTGGTGTATAACCGGTCTTTTCCTTGAAATTTCTTATAAAATGGCTCTCAGAACAAAAGCAAAGATATTCAGCAATTTCAATACATGGATAATTTGAATATTTCAGCATACTTTCGGCGGCTTCTATACGCTTTTGCATAATATAGGCAGAAATAGTCTTGCCAGTTTCCTTATGAAACATTCTCGAAAGATGTGAGGGACTTAAATTTGCAACTTCTGAAAGCTGTTCAAGAGTGATTTTGGTGTGAAGATTGTCATAGATGTAATCAAGACAGTTAATAATCGGCTTGGGATAAAGCGCTGATTTATATATTATCTGCATTCTCTGCGCATAATCACTCACAAGCTCCTTGTGAAGCATATGAATTTCATTTGCATTTTTGCACTTATCAATACTCTGTATGTAAATATCACTCAGATTAAAGGCCGATTCCATTTCCATACCGCCTTCTATGCAATGACGGGTTAAAAGTGCAACAGTTATAATCAGGTGATATTTCAGATTACGGAGTGTATCATGACTGAGCTTGCCAAGCTTGTCAGAATCAAGCGGTTTGAAAAGCTCTTCCATCTCATTTATATTTCCTGTTTTTATGCTGTTGAAAAAAGCAAGTTCCCTTTCATACGCAAGGTGTGTTATATTATATTCTCTGTTTATAAATTCCGCATGGGAGAAATCTTTATTTATATTCATGGCTCTCAGCTCCTTTATCATAATTATACTATATTACTGCCAAAAATGCAACAAAATTGTGATATAAACCGCAGAATGATGATATATAAGCAGTAATATTTGGAGTATACTTGAATTATCATTTTATTTATGTGCATAGCTGGGGGGTTATGCACTCGCCGATAACGGCAGAATGGAGTTAACTATGAGATTAGAAAAGTTAAAGAGAGGACTTGCGGTACTGACATCATGCATACTTCTGTCAGGAACAATGGCAGCTATGCCTGTAACGGTTGATGCCGCAGCAAACATCATCACAAACTCAACCTTTGACAGCGGTATGACAGGATGGAGTTCATTCAAGCAAAGCGGCGGCGCTTATACAATAGGCGTCCAGGATGGAAAACTTGCTGTAAACATTACTAATGTCGGAACAGTAAATTATTCTGTTCAGATGGGTTATGACATCGTTCCGCTTTATAAGAATGGTGTTTACCGCTTAAAGTACGACATTTCGTGTACTACAAACAGAACAATTGAAGCTATGATTCAGGAAAACGGCGGTGATTACACAGCCTATACATGGAAAAAGCTGAGCCTTACTCCTGAAGTACAGACAGTTGACTACACTTTCACAATGGAAGACGAAACTGACATCATGGCAAAGCTTTGCTTCAACTGCGGTACACAGGGTACTGATTTACCTGCACATACAATCTATCTTGATAACGTTGTACTGGAACTTATTGATGACAGCAATGTTGATTTTTCAACTGTACTGCCTTATGCGCCATCAATCATAACAAACCAGATAGGTTACAAGACAGACAGTGAAAAAATTGCTGTTTTCCGTGATGTAACAAGTGAAACATCATTCTCTGTTGTAAATGCTGATACAAAGCAGACTGTATACACAGGCACATTATCAGGAAAAACATATAACTCAGGCGCTATGGAAGATAACTGGACAGGTGATTTTTCAAGTGTTACAGCACCTGGTAATTACTATATAACATGTGGAAATCTTGATGCTTCATATACATTTAAAATCGCAGACAATGTATACGATGGTCTTTTCGATGATTCCATAAAAATGCTGTACTTACAGCGTTGCGGAACAGCTGTTACTGACAGCACATTCGGACATCCTGCATGTCATAATACAATGGCAAAGGTTTACGGAACAAATGATAAAATCGATGTAAGCGGTGGCTGGCATGACGCCGGTGACTACGGAAGATATATTGTTCCTGCCGCAAAATCTATTGCTGACCTTCTTTATGCATATCAGACAAATCCGTCACTCTTCAGCGATAACATCGGTATTCCTGAAAGCGGAAACGGTGTTCCTGATGTTCTTGATGAAGTAAGATTTGAACTTGAATGGATGCTTAAGATGCAGGCATCAACAGGCGGTGTTTATCACAAGGTTACATGTGAAAACTTCCCTGGATATGTTATGCCTCAGGACGAAACAGAACAGCTTATTGTAACTCCTGTTTCAACAACAGCAACTGCTGACTTCTGTGCATCAATGGCACTTGCATATGAATTCTACAAGGATATCGACAACACATTTGCAACAACATGTCTTAATGCTGCAAAGAAGGCATGGACATTCCTTGAACAGAATCCAAATCTCATTTTCCAGAATCCATCTGATGTTACAACAGGTGAATACGGCGATAAATCAGATACAGACGAACGTTACTGGGCAGCAGCACAGATGTACCGTGCAACAGGCGAAGAAAAATACCTTACTGCAATAAACAGCTATTACAGCAGATCAGGTCTTGACTGGGCAACAGTCGGAGATTACGGTAACATCGCTCTTCTCACAATGGACAACATTGATACAAGCCTTTCAGCTTATACAAAGGCAAAGAGCACTGTTACAAGCGCAGCAGGAAAATTCGTAACTGCTTCAAACAACGACCCATACGGAGTTTCAATCTCAAAGTTTAACTGGGGCAGTAACATGACTGTTGCAAATGCGGGTATTATTCTCGGTCTTGCATACGAGATAACAAAAGATGAACAGTACCTGACAGCTGCTGAAGATAACCTCAACTACCTCCTCGGTACAAACCCTAATGCAGTTTGCTACGTAACAGGATATGGTACAGTTTCACCTCAGTGTCCTCATCACAGACCTTCAATGGCAAAGGAACAGCCTATGGGAGGAATGCTTGTAGGTGGCGTTAACTCAAATCTTGAAGATACTGCTGCTAAGGCATATCTTGCAAACGTTGCACCTTCAAAGTGCTACATCGACAACTGGGAGAGTTACTCTACTAACGAAATCACAATTTACTGGAACTCACCTCTTACATACCTTTTAGCGCTTACAGATTCAACAGAAGGTTCATCTGAAACAGGCGTAAAGGGCGACGTTAATACTGATGGTTCAGTTAATACCCTTGATGTAAGTCTCCTTCAGAAATATCTTGTAAATTCAGCAGAACTCAGCAAGGCACAGGGTGAATGTACTGATGTCTGTGCAGACGGCAAGGTTAACGTTTTTGATGCAATTTCACTCAGACGTAAGTTTGTAAGCACAAACAACAACAATAATAATAACAATAATCAGAACCAGAACACATCATCACCTGATACATCAGCAACAATGGTGGCTGACTTCAGAAATGGTTCAAGCCAGTACTTCTTTGCATCAGATGGATGGTCAAACGGTTCATGCTTTGACTGCGTATGGAGAGCTTCAAATGCAACATTCAAGAACAATGCATTAAATCTCACAATCGACAAGGACAGCTCAGGACAGTATAATTACTCGGGAGCTGAATACAGAACAAATGATTTCTATCACTATGGTTACTACGAAACTTCAATGAAGGCTATAAAAAATGACGGTGTTGTTTCATCATTCTTCACATACACCGGACCGTCAGACAACAATCCTTGGGATGAAATCGACATTGAAATTCTCGGCAAGGACACTACAAAGGTTCAGCTTAATTATTACACAAACGGTGTAGGAAATCATGAATATTTCCACGACCTTGGTTTTGATGCTTCTGAAGGCTTCCACACATACGGCTTTGACTGGCAGCCTGACCACATCACATGGTATGTAGACGGTGAAGCAATTTACACAGCTTATAATAACATTCCTTCTACTCCCGGAAGAATCATGATGAATGTATGGCCTGGTACAGGCGTTGACGACTGGCTCAAGCCTTACAATGGTAATACACCGCTTACAGCACAGTATCAGTGGGTAACTTACGACGAATAATCATAAATACCGAAAACAAAGCTCCTCATTTTACGAGGAGCTTTGTTTCTTTGTTATAAGCGATTTCATTCGCCACTTACCACCAAAATATCTTATAATGCTGACTAAAGCTGTAACAATCCAGGTTATACTTGTGGTTATCCATATTCCCCAGAAGCCTATAAAACTGATTCTGGTAAGTATCAGCGAAAATCCAACACGGCAGACAACCTCTGCAAAACCGTTTACAAGAGCGTAACCGGTATCACCAGCACCATTTAAAAAGCCTCTTACTGTGTGTATTGCACCAAGAGGAATATAGAATATGCCTGTAATAAGAAGTGCCTTGTATCCGACTGATATTACATCACTGCCGCTTACAAAAATACCCAGTATACTCTTTCCGAAAACTGCGAAAAGCAGAAACACAATAACCGCAAAGACGCTTGATATTTTAAGTCCGACCTTGAGACCGTCAACAGCACGTTTTTCCTTTCCCGCTCCGATATTCTGTCCTGTAAAGGTTGACATGGCGGCATTTATTGATGAAAAAGGCTGCTGTACAAACTGTTCAACTCTCATTGAGACAGTATATGCTGCCATGATTGTGCTTCCGAATGAATTTGTAACACTCTGGAGGGCTACCATTGAAATTGAAATAAGCCCGTTTTGCATTGCAATAGGAATACCTGTCATGACACATCGTTTTATGAGAGGAAATTCGGGACGCAGTTCTCTGCCCTTCGGACGTAATTCCCTATTCGACTTAAAGCAGTAAACAATACATCCGAAAGCTGAAATCCCCTGTGAGAGTACGGTTGCAAATGCGGCGCCACCGACACCCATACCGAAATATACAACAAAAAGCAAGTCGAGTACAACATTTATAACTGTTGCAACTCCTAAGAATATCAGCGGTGTCACAGAATTTCCGAGTGCTCTCATAACTGAATTTATCCAGTTATATGCCGCAACGCATATTGTACCTGAACACGCAATTTTCATATACTCCGCTGACTGTTCCAGAAGCTTTTCAGGCACTCCCAGAAGAGAAAGTACAGGCTTTGCAAGAAAAACAGACAACAGACTGATTACAATACCGAAAACAGCAGTAACAATTGCCGAGTTGGATATCGCTTTTCTTACACTCTTTTTCTCCCCTGCGCCGAAATACTGTGAAATAATTATTCCTGCACCAATCGAAAGCCCGATGCACAGCGTATAGAACAGATATGTTATTGAGCCTGTTGCACCAACTGCCGCCAAAGCATCATCGCCAAGACATTTCCCGACAATTATGGTATCGACAATGTTATATGTCTGCTGTAAAATGTTTCCCAGAAGCAGAGGGAGTGCAAAGCGTATGATGCTTTTTGTAACATTTCCCTCTGTCATATCCTTGATTATTGCCATTGATTCATCCTCTTACTCCAGAAGCGGGCTTTGTCTTTTCTCCTTACGCTTTTCAAGTAAAAAGCATATTATAAAGAAACTAAGACCATATGCGGTTGTTATAGGAACAGCTGTTCCGACATAAAAAAGAGTTGTATTTGTTATCTGCGACATAAGAATTGAAACAGGTATTCTGACAAAGAATGCCGAGCTTATGCCCTGTATCATAACAGGAAGACTCTTTCCCTGTCCATTGAAATAACCTATCCATGAGAAAAGAATACATGTTGTAACGGATTCAATTGAAAAGCCTCTTAAATATGATGCACTCTGTTTTATAACAACTGAATCGGTTGAGAAAATCATGGAGAGAATATCTCCGAAGAATATACCCACGCATGCAATAACTGCACCGAATGAGCATCCGAAAGCAATGGCAGTTTTCATGCCCTTTTTTGCACGTGCCTTGTTGCCTGCACCGATATTCTGTGCTACAAACGCCGCAACTGACTGCATTATAGCAGATGGGATAAGCATAATGAATGAGATAATCTTCTGTGCAACGCCATAACCTGCTGCCTGGTCAAGACCCATATCATTAATAACCGCGTTGATAACTAAAAATGATATCTGAATCATAAGGTCCTGCAGGGCAGTTGGAATACCAATAGAAAGAACCTGTTTTAAAATCCCCCTGTCAACTCTTATCTGTGATTTAGAAAAACTGATAGGAAGCTTCTGTTTTCTGAGTACAAAAAGTGAAATGATAACCGATACAAGCTGTGCAAATACTGTCGCAATAGCCGCACCTGTCGCATCCATTTTAAATACGCCTACAAGCAACAGGTCACCGATTACATTTACAACGCTTGCTATTCCAACAAAAATAAGCGGAAGCTTTGCATTTCCGATACCTCTTAATATACCACTTATAACATTATACGCAATGACAACTAAAGTTCCGCCGACACATATTCTTGTGTAGCTGAGTGCCTGGTCAAAGGCGGCGTCAGGAACCTTTAAAAGACGAAGTATATCAGCTGCGAATATTTCAAGTATAATCGTAAGCAATACACCGACCACAGCAAGAAAGATAATAATTGTCCCGACAACATCCCCTGCTTCCTTCGGCTTTTTACGGCCTATGTACTGTCCGATTACAATAGTTCCACCCATTGAAAGTCCTGTTATAACAACAGTAAGCATATGCAGAAATGTACTTCCTGTACCTACCGCTGAAATACTTGATGAATTGCCGAACTGTCCTACAACTATAAGGTCAACAGCACCATAAGCCGCCTGAAGCGCCAGTGCGCCAAGAACAGGAAGCATAAATCTGATAAGCGCTGAAACTATCGGCCCCTGAGTAAATGATATTTCTTCTTTGGTTTTACTCATGAATTTTTACCCTCCATTTTCATTTTTACCACGCAATAGTATACCACAATTTTCTTACAAAATCAAGTATACACAAACAAAAACGCCGTTTCTGAACAAAACGGCGTAAATATATTTTATTACCCCTCAATCTGTTTACCGAGGAAAAGTGCAGCAGCACTTATAAGACTTTTCTGCAAATCTGTAAGAGGTGTCTTGTTTTCAGTTTCAAGAAAAGCAACTGCGCCTGTCACATCTCCTGAGCTTAAAATCGGCATACATGCAATTGCAGCCCTGTCAATCCCTTCTGCGGGAAAAAATTTATTCGGACTATCTGATGAAACAGCATGGAAGGTTTTACGCTTTTCCATAATTTCCTCAAGTGGTGGAGATACTCTTCTCTCATTGAATTCCTTTTTTGAAACACCTGCAACAGAAACAACATGGTCTCTGTCAAAAATTACAACAGGACAACCTGCAAGCTTATGCATAATTTCAGCAACCTGTGTAGCATTTTCACTCATTTCGCTGATTGCAGAATATTTTCTGAATATAACTTCACCATCGTTACTTGTGTATATTTCAAGTGGGTCACCCTCACGAATCCTCATAGTTCTTCTGATTTCTTTTGGTATAACAACCCTTCCAAGGTCATCAATCCTTCTTACAATACCCGTTGCTTTCATCTATATTTTCCTCCATTAGTTTCAATTTACTGCTTTTTTCGCAGTGATTACTAAGCATAATGTATTATTTGTTAATTCTGAGGAAATATTCAAAGCATATTTTTTCTGAACATGGTTAATTAAGGAAATGAAATTTTAAGACAAAAAAACCGCATCCGTAAAACGGACACGGTTTATAAGTATAAATCATTTTTGGAAAATCAGGATGTAACTGTCTTTCCATACAGATGCTCTTCAAACTCGGCAACTGGAATCGGTCGTGAATACAAAAATCCCTGTGCACATTCGCATCCGCTTAAATTAAGGAAATCTGCCTGTTCATCGGTTTCAACACCCTCGGCAACAAGTCCGAGTCCGATATCATTTGCCATGGATATAGTATGTGTTACAACCTTTTTGCGACGTTCATCGAGCAGATATGTTCCAAGAAAAGCACGGTCAAGCTTTATAATGTCAAAGCTTGTATTGCTGAGTGTATTAAGTGAAGAATATCCCGAACCAAAGTCGTCCATAAGAAGTGTAAATCCAAGCTTCTTGAACTCTTCGACACTAAGTTCAACCTGACGGTTTTCATAGGACTCAGTAATTTCAATCTGGAAAAGACTAATCGGAATATTATATTTTTCAAGTATTGCCTTCATTTTTTCAGGAAGTGCAGGTGACAGATATACCTGTGAAACATTAGCGGAAATACTTACAGGTTCAAGACCCATATCAATCCACTTTCTGAGAATCTTGCAGACCTCTTCTGTCATATACATATCAAGCTTTTCAATAAAGCCGTTTCTTTCAAATACAGGGATAAACTTGTTCGGAGGAATAAGTCCCTTTTCAGGATGAATCCAGCGTACAAGCGCTTCTGCACCGACAGTTACACCATCAGAAATTCTTACCTTTGGCTGGAGATATACATGGAACTGTCCTGTTTCAAGTGCATTTTCCATCTGCGCTTCAATTTCATGGATATTGTTAAGTGTATCAGAGAAATTATCGGAATAATAGCACATTGTATTGAAGACATTTTCTCTGCCTGTTTTTCTTGCAATTGCCGCATAGTCAGTTGCTTTTCTCAAAGCAGTTGTCTTGTCTGTCACAAGATAAATACCAAAATAGAATTTATAGGAAATATGCTTGTAAGTCTGAAGCTTTTTCATGACAGCATCAATACGCTGTTCAAGCTCTTCCTTTGTATCATAGCCTGTGAAAATTGTGAAAATATCTGCGCCGAAACGGCTTGATTCACAATCTCTTCCCCATACTTCAGGCAATCTTTTATGAATATGGTCAAGCACTTCATCACCGATTGCCTCACCGTAATTCTGATTTATGTACTTGAAATTCTTTATATCAAACTGAATTACTGCAGCATTTTCATTTTCA
Source organism: uncultured Clostridium sp. (assembly GCA_964621265.1). Taxonomy (GTDB): domain Bacteria; phylum Bacillota; class Clostridia; order Oscillospirales; family Ruminococcaceae; genus Porcipelethomonas. The sequence continues at coordinate 51,693 of CAZULQ010000010.1, forward strand.
TTGATAATTCTAACAGCATTCTGAACATTAAATGGCGCCTTTATAACATTTTTGTTGACATGCTTTTCAACAAGCTTGTTTACACTGCGTATGCTTATCATATATCCTGAATAGCCATAAAGCATACCGTTTTCGTCGATTTCCCAGATTATAGATAAATTTACAGGGAATTCATTTTCACTTCCGGGAAGCTTTATGTGTATATACTGTTCAAAACTGTATTCTTCCGACTTTGTTCCGACAGTTCCACAGAAAAGGGAATAATTCCTGGCAAGCAGTTCCTTGTCCATCAATGCAACATTATCACATTTCAGTATCGCACGCATAATATCAGGGTCATTTCCAAAGAAAAGCTCTCTGTCAAAATTTCCGTCAAACTCGCATGTGTTTGATTCATGGCTATAATGAAAATAGCAGGCATAATCACGTTTCATGAATAATTTATAAATACTATTGATAAATAAGTCATTAACCATAAATGATCATCCTTTCACAGTATTCTCACTTCATTATACCACATATTTCAATAAATAGCAATGCTTTTTTGAAAATTTTCGCATAAAAAGGCAATAATTTGCTTACCTTGTTTGTTAATTCTGCCAGTTTTTAAAAAAATTATTCAGAAAATATGTCAATATTCTTTCCGTTTCTCACGAAAACAGGAATAACATCAATCGGTGCGGGAACTCTTACAGTCTGTCCGCCTTCATAAACTTCCTTTGTTGATGCATAAGTCCACTGCGCACCGCAAGGGAGATATACTTCCCTTTCAGATACACCCATTTCAAGAACAGGCGCAACAAGAATATCAGGTCCGAACATGTATTCATCCTCTGTTTCCCATGCCTTTTTATCCTCATGGAAATCAAAGAACAACGGACGCATTACAGGTGCGCCCTTTTCGCTTGCGGCGTCCATGCATTCTCTTACATACGGACGGAGACGTTCTCTTACAAAGAGATACTTTTTGAGTATTTCAAAGTTTTCATCGCCAAAACTCCACACCTCGTTATCCTGTCCCGATGTAAGCTGTCTTACATTGTTAATGAATTCTTCTTCCCTTTCATGCCATGGTGAACGTTCACCGTGCATACGGAACACAGGGCAGAATGCGCCCCATTCAAACCATCTTACCAGGAGTTCGCGGAACTTTTCGTCGGAAATATCACCGCCGAGGAATCCGCCGATATCTGAAGTCCACCACGGTATACCCGCAACGGACATGTTAAGTCCCGCCTGGAGCTGTTCTCTCATAGCACGGAATGAGGAGTGAATATCTCCTGACCATGTAAGTACGCCATATTTCTGACTTCCTGCCCATGCACATCTTACAAGGCTGAGAATGTCAGTTTCACCTGCCGACTTCAAGCCGTCATAGAAGCCCTTGGCGTACATAAGCGGATAAATGTTTGTACACTGAAGTGCAGGTCCTGCAAAATATCTGTAATTATCAAAATCATACGGTCCATACTCAGGCTCGGCTTCATCAAGCCAGAAACAGCGGATTCCATATTTATAGTAATTTTCATAGCATCTGTCCCACACAAACTTCTGTGCGCCTGGGTGAGTTGCATCATAAAAGACAGTATTGCCCATCCATGTCATATGGAGACCATTTCCCCTGTCGGCATTTACAAGGTAACCGTTATCCGCCATTTTACCGAAGTTTTCACTTCTCTCGTCAATAGTCGGCCACACGGAAACAACCGTCTCGATACCGAGCGATTTAAGCTCATCTACCATTGCCTGCGGGTCTGGCCAGTCACGGGGTTCAAATTTGAAGTCGCCCTGCATTGTCCAGTGGAAAAAGTCAACAACAATTGCGTCCATTGGAAGTCCGAGCGCTTTATGCTTTCTTGCAACCTCAAGGATTTCTTCCTGATTTCTGTATCTGAGCTTACACTGCCAGTAGCCAAGACCATATTCAGGCATTCTTGGTGCACGTCCGACAGCGGCTGTATAGTTTTCCTCAATCTCAAAAGGTGTATCACCTGCGGTTATGAAATAGTCAAGCTTCTTTGTACTTTTTGCATACCACTCTGTTTTGTTTGTGCCGAATGTTGCAGTACCGATTGCAGGGTTATTCCAGAGAAAACCGTAGCCACGGCTTGATACCATAAAAGGAACACTCGCCTGACTGTTTCTGTGGGCAAGCTCAAGTACAGCGCCTTTTTTATTGAGATTTTTTTCCTGATACTGACCCATGCCGTAAATGCGTTCATCATCAAACGCCTCAAAGCGTGCTGTCAGTTCATAATCTGTTGTTCCGGGATAGCATTTGAGCTCTCGTGCATCAATTCTCAGCGGCACACAATAACGGTTTATACGGTTGCGGTTACGCCAGTATTCCTCTGTCAGAAGCTCGCCCTTCTGGTTATAGAAGCTGATTGTTCCCTCATGAGAAACCTTAGCTGTAATCTTGCCGTTAGTTATAGAATGATTTGTGCCCTTGCTGTGATAATGCTTATATTCCTCGCCCTTGTACCACGGGTCTGTTGTATCAACAGTTTCTTCAGTAAACACTGCCTTGCATTCCTTTACAGGCTCGCAGAGTGCCCAGTCGTTTTTATCCATTTCATTTTCTCTGGTCATTCTGACACGAAGTGAGTTTTCACCCCATGGTTCAATCCATACCTGAGAGATACCGCTTTTTATTATCAGGCGGTTATTTTCATTATAAATTTTCATAGCTTATCCTTTCCTCTTATGTTAAAATTCAACAAATGATAAGTTAAAAAGAAAATCGTACCCCACAATGTGAAATACGATTTACCCGATGCTGTCAGCACCGTGGAGCTGTTTAGCAGATTCGAACTGCCGACCTCTTCCTTACCAAGGAAGTGCTCTGCCTGCTGAGCTAAAACAGCAACATAATTATTATACTATACATAACGGAAAATGTCAATACAAATTGTATCAGCATTCCCGTTAATATAGCCGTGATTGGTTGGGATAGGTGGATTCGAACCACCGGAATGACGGAGTCAAAGTCCGCTGCCTTACCACTTGGCTATATCCCAGAATCAAGCTTTATTATTATATCATATTTTTTTACTCTTGACAATACCTGCACAAAAAATAAATATTTTATCAAAAAAACTCCCACAGGAAATAAGTCCTGTGGGAGATAAATTTTATAATGTAATAAAGAATGATGAAAGTAAAATTGCAAGCATGCATACAGGGCAGATGTATTTAATCATAACTCTGTAAAGACTCTTTGATTTGAACTTTCCATTGAGTTCAACTTCGTCTTCAATGTATTTTGTCTTAACAACAAAGCCTATGAGTACACATGTAAGAAGTGCTACAACAGGCATCATGATGTTGTTACTGATGTAGTCGAAGAAGTCGAGCATCTGCATGCCGAGGAGTGTCACATTATCCCAGATGCTGTATCCGAAGATTGACATGAGTCCGAGAACAAATGAGAATGCAATTACAATAAGACACGCAATCATTCTCTTAACCTTGAATTTTTCACAGATAATCGAAACAACCGTTTCCATAAGCGAGATTGAAGATGTAAGCGCCGCAAGTGCTACAAGAACAAAGAACACAGTGCCGATTACTCTTCCGCCTGTCATGCCATCGAATACCTGCGGCAATATCTGAAACATAAGTCCGGGGCCGCTGTTGTTAAGGTCTTCCTTGCCTGAAATAGCAACAACCGCAGGAATAATAATTAAACCTGAAAGGAACGCAACAACTGTATCGAAAATTTCGATATGTCTTACAGAATGCTCAATATTATCTTCCTTACGCATGTAAGAACCGTATGTAATCATAATACCCATCGCAAGGGACATTGAATAGAAAAGCTGTCCCATGGCGGCGACAACTGTCTTATAACTGAACTGTGAAAAATCAGGCTTTACGTAATAAATAAGACCATCTATTGCACCATCTATTGTCAGCGTATAAACAGCTATACCAATAATAAGAATAAGCAGCACAGGCATAAGAATTTTACTTGCCAGCTCCACTCCGTTTTTGACGCCGAACATTACAACGACGGCTGTCAGAATAAGATAAATTGCGAAGAACAGAAGTGGCGACTCAACATGAGAAATGAAATTTCCAAAGAAGCTTCCCGACGGGTCAGCGGCATTCGTGCTTCCGACCGTTATAAACTCTGTCATATATTTGAGCACCCATCCACCGATTACGCAGTAATACGGCAGAATTATAATCGGAATTGCCGCCGCAATCCAGCCAAGCGGTGCAAACTTCTTATTTATTGAAGCATATGCACCGATTACACTCTTTCCTGTTTTACGTCCGATTGATGTTTCTGTAACCATAAGCGCAAAGCCGAAGGTTACCGCAAGGACAAGATATACAAGCAGGAATATTCCCCCGCCGTATTTTGCCGCAAGATAAGGGAAACGCCAGATATTTCCGAGACCGACAGCAGAGCCTGCCGCCGCAAGGATAAATCCGAGCTTTGAACCAAAGCCTGTACCCCCTGTTTTTATTTTTTCACTCATTATAATTTTCCTTTCTATTTCATTATATAAAAAAAGACAACTTTATTCAATTTTACTATAAATATGCCAAAAAGTCAATGCCAAATGGAAATATTTTATTGTTTTTACTACATATTAATACAGAGGTAAGCAAAACTTACCTCCGTAAAATGTTCCGAGTTATTGAATTTATGCAATTCTGATTCCGCCGACAGGTCTGATTCTAAGTACCTGACAGCTTCCCTCTCCGAAAATCCTGTCCATTTCCGCTTTATATGCATCAAGCATCTTAACAGGCACAAACGCCTGGATAGTACCCGCAAAGCCTCCGCCATGTACTCTTGACGCACCCTTACCGCAAAGAATTCTCTCGCTCGCAAATACGCCGAGTGAAATGCCCTGTTCTTCAGGCTTTCTTGATGAGTATACATTCTGAAGCCATCTCGCAGACGAATTTCCCGATTCATTGACAAGTCGCAGAAACTCTGCTATGTCATTTTTGGAAAGCGCTTCGGCTTCAAGTCCTGCACGTCTGTTTTCGGCGAAGAAATGTCCTGCACGGAGAATTGCTCTGTCCGAGCATTTATTTCTGAGCTCAGGGAGTGCGTTATAGAATTCGTTTTCATCGACCTGTCTTAAATATTCCTTGCCGAATTGTGCCGCAACCTCGTTCATTTCAGTAGGCACAGCGACATAATCGGGAGTAAGGTCTGCATGACTGCCTTTAGTATCAGTAATGCAAAGACAATAGCCTGCGTCCTCGAATTTAGTGTAAAGCTTCTGGATTTTAGGATTTTCAGTATCCTTGAAATCTATGTAGACAAAGCTTCCTACCGAGCTTACCATCTGGTCCATAAGACCGCTCTTTTTGCCGAAGAATACGTTTTCCGCATACTGTCCGATTTTCGCTATCTCAACAGCACCTGCATTGCCGTTATTGTAATTTAAGTCAATTATTGTACCAACAAGCACTTCAAAAGCCGCCGAGGAAGAAAGTCCGCTTCCGCCTAAAACGTCAGAGGTAGTATATGCGTCAAAGCCGCCGACCTTTACGCCCATGTCAGCAAAGCGTGACACAACGCCTCTGATAAGCGCCGAGGATTTTCCGTATTCCGCCTCGCATGGACTCAGCTTATCAAGCCCGACAACATCAATCGGATAGCCCTTTGACTGAAGTCTTACAACGCCATCGTCGTGAAAAGCCACAACCGCAATAATATCAAGATTTACAGCCGCCGCAATTACACAGCCGTGCTGGTGGTCAGTGTGGTTTCCACCAACCTCAGAGCGTCCCGGAGCGGAAAACACAGATATATCCTCCCTGTCCGGAAACAGCTTCACAAACTCGTTGACAGCGTCCTCGTAGCGTTTTTTCTGTGCGTCAAGCACAGACATGTCGTTTCCGTAAAGCTTTCTGAAATCATTATCAAGCTCTCCGTTTTTTATAGTTTCAATAAATTCAATCGGTTTCATTTTTTCCTCCGTAATCAGTATTATTTTTTCAGAAATCCTTCGCCGAAAATTTCGCTTGCATCAGTAAGTATTACAAAAGCTTTTCTGTCAGCGTCTGTTGCAATCTGTCTTATGGCATATGCCTGCGGACGTGAACATGCGCAAAGGAGCACGTCTCTGGGTTCACTCGTATAACTTCCCTTTGCGGAAATAAGTGTTGAACCACGATGTGAAAGTCCCGAAATTTTATTGGCAATAACTGCCGCATTGGTCGTTATAATTATAAGCAGCTTTGAAGCACCAGTCCTGTACATCACCTTATCAATTACAAAGGATGTGATAAAGGTTGAAATGAGGCCATACAGCGCAGCGTCAATATCGCCGAACACAACCCAGCCCAGTGCAATTATAACAAGGTCAATCAGCATTGTTACAAACCCGATTGACAGGTGCGGACGCACCGCTCTGACTGACATTGTAATAAAATCAGTGCCACCTGACGAGGAGCCGTTCATATAGAAGACCGCAAGTCCAAGCCCTATAAATATTCCCGAATAGACCGCCGCCAGAAGCTTTGAGCCAGTATAAAACGGCAGAAACGGAAAAACCGCATCGAGAAAAAACGTGCACCAAATCATTGAGCACAGACTTCTGAGCATAAACCGTTTTCCGACAAATTTCAGCGAAATCAGTAAAAGCGGAATATTCAGAACAATCGTTGATATGCCAAGCGGAACACTCCACAGGTGATATATCAGAAGGCTGAGCCCCGAAACCCCTCCCGGAGCAAAGTCTGCCGTCCTGGCAAAAATATATATGCCGACCGACGAAAAGATACTTCCGACTATATCATAGCCTACTTTCTGTACAGATTTTCTGAAATCAAACCCCTGCATTCCTCTCAGCCCTTCGGAACAGCTGATTTAACTCTGCGTTACTGTCCCCTGTTTATTATTGGCAAGAAATGTGCGGATTATTATCTGTCTTGTAACAATTCCGACAAAAGCTCCCCTGTCGTCTGTAACAGGAATAAAACTCTGGTTTATGGAACGCTGCAAAAGCTCATCCATGCTGATAAAAATATCAGCGGCGGGATTGAATCCCTCTCTTATGATATCCCTTATATGCTCTTTTTCCTTTGAGCGTATGCTGTTATCCTCATTATCAATTATCTTCCAGAGAAAGTCGCCCTCACTCACCGTTCCGACGTACATTCCGTCCTTGTCAAGCACAGGAATAGCCGTATATCCGTTGGCTCTCATTTTTTCAAGTCCCTGACGGATTGTATCGTTTTCGCATATGTAGGCAACATTCTGTTTCGGAATAAGAAGTGAAATAACGTTCATTTTATATCCTCCGTATTCTTTTTTGAATACCTCAATAAGTATAACATACTATTAAAA
>CAZULQ010000011.1:0-57230 GCA_964621265.1 uncultured Clostridium sp.
TTTTTATATTATAAAATATAAGTATGTAATATACTATTTTAAAGGGGAGCGTATCATGAAAAAAACAACTAAAAAAATACTGGCTTTCATGCTGACATTCGTAATGGCTTTTTCTGCAATTTTTACTGTTACTGCTGAAGAAGCAACTACTGAAAAGCTTAAGGTAATGCCGCTTGGCGACTCAATCACTGACGGCTACTGGCTCACAGGCGGATATCGTCAGTTTCTTTGCGAAAAGCTGACTGACGGAGGCTATATGGACGGCATTGATTTTGTCGGACCTAACTGGGGCGGTAATATCGACCCTAACCACGCAGGCTACAGCGGATATTCAATCGACAATATCGACCAGGCCGACTCTATTTCGGGTCAGAGAACAGGTATCTCAAGCTTTATCGACTGGCTTATGGAAAACCACCCTGCCGATGTTGTAATGCTTCAGATTGGTACAAACGATATTTTAAGCTACTATGACCTTGAAAATATCGGTACACGTCTTGAAAAGCTTGTAGACACAATTCTTACATATCTTCCTGAGGATGGTGCGCTTTTCTTAGCGACAATTCCTTGCATGGATGCTACAAATACTCTTTATATCAATGAGTATTATTTTACAGTAGAGTCTATGGACGCATGCGTTGACGCTTACAACGCTTCAATCAGACAGATTGCCGCTAAAAAGCAGGCTGAGGGAAAGAATGTTATTCTTTCAGATATAAATGGTGCACTTACAAAGGCTGACCTTTACGATGGCGTACACCCTAATGCAGAGGGCTATGAAAAAATGGCGGCACACTGGTATAACATGCTCACAGCTTATATCGACGGCGGTGAGATTGAGCAGCCGACAACTGAACCGACAGAGCCGACAACAGAACCAACCACAACAGAGCCTGTTACAACTACTGTTGTTACCACAACAACACAGCAGACTACGACAGAAACTGTTACTACAACAGTTGTTACTACAACAACTGAACCAGTTACAACAACCGATGCAGCTACTACTACAGTTTCTGAAACAACTACACAGCAGACAACAACTTCGACAGAAACTACAACAGTACCTGTTACAACAGAAACAGTAACCACAACAATTACAGGAAGCGTCCTTGCCGGAGACGTTACTTATGACGGTGTTGTAAATGTCGCTGACCTCGTTCTTCTGAACAGATGTATGCTCGGTCAGGAGGAACTTGTTTTTGTGAAGTTCTATAATGCAGATATAAATAAAAACGATAAGCTTGACATATTCGATGTTATGCTTCTCAGAAGAATGTTACTTATATAGTAAATCTATAATAAAAGCGGATCTTTTTAAAAGGTCCGCTTTTGTGTTGTACCTGTGAAAAATATGTGTTTGGTGTTTGTTAATAATAAAAAATCACAAAAATATAAAAAAAATATGCATTTTTACTCAAAAAGTACTTGAAATTCTCAAATAAGTGTGATATAATAAAAACACAAAATAACCGATTTAAAAATCGGCTAAGGAGGAATAAACCGTGAAAGTAACTATTTCAGCAAGAAAAATGCAGGTTCCGCAGTCATTCCCTGAATATGCGGAAGAAAGACTTAACTCAAAACTCAGTAAATTTTTCGGAGACGAAGCAGACGCAAAAATCACAATGACAGAATATAAGGAACAGATTATTCTGGAACTTACAGTAAAGTATAACAATATGATTTACCGTGCCGAAAGAACGGCAGAGGATAAGGAGGACGCTCTCGACAGTGCGGTTGATAAGATTATCCGCCAGATCAGAAAAAATAAAACCAAGGTTGAAAAACGCCTTAAAGATACAGCTTTCAAGGAAACATATTCTGAACCTGTTGATGAAATTGACTATGAGGTTATAAAGCATAAGACATTTGTTATGCGTCCTATGGACGTTGAGGAAGCAATTCTTCAGATGAATATGCTCGGACATTCATTCTTCATGTTCGCAAATGCCAAAACAGGCAATACAAACGTTGTTTATAAGAGAGACGACGGCAACTTCGCAGTTTTAGAGCCTACACTTGAATAAAATTACATAGCTTATATTTTACCGCAGACTTTTTAAGTCTGCGGTTTTTTGTTGTTCTAAAACATATCTGCACGGCATACAATTCACTAAAAGACAAGCTAAGGGAAGTGAAATTCATGAGCAGACGTGAAACGCTATTGAAGCTTAAAGGCAGTATGCCGCAGTTTGTGGGGCATGCACTTGAAAGGCTGAGCGATACCGCCAACATTCAGGAGATAAGACTTCGGACAGGCAGACCGCCGGGTATAGTCTCTTTCGGCAGAGAAGGATTTCTTACTGAAAACGGCAGTATTACAGATTATCCCGATATGTGCCGTGCTGTAACAGCTTCGGAAATTGAACAGTCGTTCAGGGCGGTGTGTGATTATTCCGTGCACAGCTTCAGCCGTGAAATAGCAGAAGGCTTTATAACTATGGAGGGTGGAAACAGGGTCGGGTTTTGCGGCACGGCTGTGACCGAAAACGGCAGGGTCACAACGCTCAAATATATAAGCGGACTTAATTTTCGTATTGCGGGACAGGTTGTCGGGTGCGCCGAACCGCTGTATCAGAAAGCTTTTTCAGAAGGTTTGAAAAGTCTGCTTTTAATCGGCGCTCCTATGAGTGGCAAAACAACAATTATCAGGGATTTGTGCCGTATACTCGGCAGGAAATACCGTACAAGCGTGATAGATGAACGAGGTGAGATAGGAGCAGCATGGCAGGGAGCAACTCAGAATGATATCGGTTGTTTTACAGATGTTTTTGACGGCTATCCAAAGGCTGACGGGATAATGACAGCTGTAAGAGTGATGTCTCCCGAGGTGATAGTGTGCGATGAAATCGGTGGTGAGCAGGATTGCTCAGCCTTGCTGTCAACTGCGAATATGGGCGTTAAAATCATTGCTTCAGTACATGGAAGCAGTATTGAGGATATACGCAAGAGAAAATATTTAAGCGAGGTTCTGGATAACGGGCTTTTCGACTGCTTTGCAGTACTCGGAAACGGAAAGAATCCCGGAAGAATAAAAATGATTGAAAGGTTGTGAAAATCAGGATGAGAATTACAGGGGTACTTCTTATTTTTCTGACATGTGCAATGATTGGTATGGCTCTGTCTCTTAACATGAAAAGAAAGCTTGAAAGACTGGGGCTTCTTCGCCGTATGGCAGATGAAATAGCAATGCTTATACGCTATCGCAGTCTGACCGTCAGAGAAATAATAGCACAGCTAAAATACAGCAGTGCATACGATGACTTGATTTTCCTTAAAAGCAATGATTACAGCGACAGGTCAGTGGCGGTGTGTGAAATATGGGAGAGGAACATTGTTTCCGACTATACTCTGACAGAGGAAGAAAAGAAAGCGCTTCTGTCACTCGGCACTCAGCTTGGTACTACCGACACCCAGGGACAGCTGTCTGTCATTGCAGGCTTTGCCGCAGAGATTGAGGAAATGCAGGAACGACAGATTCAGAAATACAATGTCAAAGGAAAGCTTTATCGCTCAATGGGAATACTTATCGGTGCAATGGCGGGAATAATGATAATTTAAGAGGAACGGGAAATGGAAGTAGATTTAATATTCAGAATTGCCGGGATAGGCATAATAGTTGCGGTTTTGAATCTTGTACTCAAGCGTGCAGAGCGTGAAGAACAGGCTATGATGACAACACTTGCAGGACTGATTGTCGTGCTCATGATGATAATTGACAGCATAAGCGGTCTGTTTGATACAGTAAAGACGGTGTTTGGATTATGGTAGGTTCAATCGCTTCGGTCGGTGGTTTGTGTATATGTGCGGCACTTATGTGTAAGATTACTGAGAAATACTCAAAGGAGCAGGCAGTACTGCTTGTTATTGCTGTTGTGACTATGATTTTTTTGAGTACTACTGACAGTATGCCGTCAATACTTGAAAAAATGGACACGCTCATGGCATACAGCGGACTTGACAGGGAATATGTAACAGTGCTTTTCAAGGCGCTCGGAATCTGCTGGATTACACGTTTTGCCTCAGATATCTGCCATGACTGCGGAGAAAAAGCAATTGCATCTGCCGCTGAAATAGCAGGAAAAATTCAGCTTGTGCTGTTGTCACTTCCGCTTTTTGAAGCGCTGATTGAAATTGTGACGGAGATTTTACAATGAAAAGGATTTTACTTGTTTTCATGCTGTTTTTTATGTTTCCGATTTCTGTTTCGGCAGAGAAAAAAACTGCTGATGAAATATATGCCGCAAGCGGTGCACAGGGACTTGATGCGGGAAGTGTGCTTGAACGCTATGGGATAAGCTTTGATGACCCGTCAAGCATTCTGGATTTGTCCCCGTCATTACTCTGGGAAATAATTAAAGAAACCGTTGCGGAAAAAACACAGCTACCCTTAAAGCTTCTTGTCTCACTTGGAATAATCATTGTTCTGACTTCGTTTTCACGTTGTCTCGGAGATACGGTCAAAAGCGGGAGCTCAGCGAAAATATATGAGCTTATATGCGTTCTTGCGGCTGTGGCGGCGGTATCGCCTGTTATATGCGAAGTACTTGAAAATACTGCTGAGTCGCTAAAAACAGGAGCAGAATTCATGAAGTGCTTTGTACCTGTGTTTGCGGCAATTGCGGCGGCAGGAGGAAATATAACCTCGGCAGCGGGCTATAATGTTCTTGTACTTATGGTGTCAGACGCGGCAATTCAGATTGCTGACAGTATATTTATGCCGATACTCAGCATGTGCTTTTGCATTGCAATTGTTGACGCTTCAAGTCCTGCATTATCTTTAAAGGGCATGCTTGGGGGACTGAAAAAAGTAGTCACATGGGGGCTTGGTCTTATAATGACGGTTTTTACAGGTCTGCTTTCCATTCAGAGCATTGTCGGGACATCAGCGGATTCACTTGGCAGTAAGACAGCAAAGTATGTCATATCAAACTGCATACCGATTGTCGGCGGAGCTGTTTCTGATGCATATTCTACTGTGAAAGGGAGTCTAACACTTTTAAAGAATGGCGTTGGCGGTGTGGGGATTGCGGTTCTTGCGCTGACGCTTCTGTCACCGCTGGTTTCGCTTATTTTATATAAGCTTGCTGTATCTGTTGCATCAGCATCAGCTGAAATATTCGGTGCAGACAAGCTGTCGGGACTTTTGGCGAATATAAATTCCGTGCTGTCAGCGGCTATGAGTGTACTTGTCTGCTTTATACTCATGTTTATCGTTTCAACGGCAATTATCATGAGTTTTTGCACAGTATCATAGGGAGGGTATATGGAGCTTTTAAAAAAGGTTATATTTGTTTCCTGCCTGATAAGTATAGTCATATCAATAGCAGATACATTAAAGCCCGACGAAAAATTCAGTCATCAGCTGAAATTCATGTTTTCTCTTATCTTTCTGACTGCTTTGATTACGACTGTTGCAGGGAGCAACTTTGAATTTGAATTACCCGTTTCAGCGGGTATAGATTCACTTGATGGATATGAAAATATAGAAGCGGCGGCAGATAAGGCGGTGCTTGATTCCGCACAGCTTTCTTTAACCGACATGATAAGCCGTATTCTGACAGCACAGGGGATAAGCTTTGAAAAAATTACCGCTGATGTTAATATGACGGAGGACGGAAGCATAAATATAAACTGGATAGGTTATTGCGGTGATGATATTGAAAATGCCGGAGCGGTAATAAAAAATAATATCGGGGAAGTTGAGGTGAGAGCGATTGAGTGAAAAACTGAATGCAATGATGAAGGGCAAGGGTCTTAAAGTTATTGTCTTTCTCGGACTTGCAGGCATACTGCTGATACTTTTTTCGGATATGACGGGCGACGATGAGACACAGGATAACACTGCTGCAGTACAGGATACAGCGGCTGTGGCTTATGAACAGTACATAGATGCAACGGAAGAAAGGCTCCGGAAAACACTTGAAAAAATAAACGGTGTAGGCAAAGCTGATGTTATGATAACAGCTGTGGGGAGCGGGGAGTATGTTTACGCTCAGAACAGCAAAAGGGAAAGCGACCCCGACAGCGTTTCCGAAAGCGGAGAATACGTCATAATCGGCGGAAACGGTGATAAAAAGGCACTTGTCAGAAAGGTTGATAATCCTGAAATCATGGGAGTTGTTGTCGTTTGTGAGGGAGGTGAAAGCAATGTTGTAAAGGAAAAGGTGTATAATGCTGTATCTGCTGCGTTTGGTATACCGTCTCAGAAGATTTTTGTGACAGGTTCAAAATAAAAATTAAAAGAAAAAGGAGTTATTCTTATGAAGAAACCATCATTTATTATTGGAAAGAAACAGATTATCCTGACATGCATGACACTTATGCTTTGCATTGCTGTATATGTAAACTACGCTGTAAGTGACAAGAGCCTTATTGAGAACGCTGAGCCTGTAAATGGTGAGATTACAGCAAGCAGCAGTGTAAACGATAAGGCGACAGGGGAGTATGTTTACGCTCAGAACAGCAAAAGGGAAAGCGACCCCGACAGCGTTTCCGAAAGCGGAGAATACGTCATAATCGGCGGAAACGGTGATAAAAAGGCACTTGTCAGAAAGGTTGATAATCCTGAAATCATGGGAGTTGTTGTCGTTTGTGAGGGAGGTGAAAGCAATGTTGTAAAGGAAAAGGTGTATAATGCTGTATCTGCTGCGTTTGGTATACCGTCTCAGAAGATTTTTGTGACAGGTTCAAAATAAAAATTAAAAGAAAAAGGAGTTATTCTTATGAAGAAACCATCATTTATTATTGGAAAGAAACAGATTATCCTGACATGCATGACACTTATGCTTTGCATTGCTGTATATGTAAACTACGCTGTAAGTGACAAGAGCCTTATTGAGAACGCTGAGCCTGTAAATGGTGAGATTACAGCAAGCAGCAGTGTAAACGATAAGGCGACAGAGGCTGCTGCCGATGCAGACGGCGAGGTTTACGGGGAAAGTCAGTTTGTGAATGCTGACGGAACAGGCGATTTCTTTGCACAGGCAAGACTTGAAAAGATGACAAACCGTGATGAGGCTGTGCAGACGCTTCAGACAATCATGGGCGGCGGAGATATTACAGAGGACGAAATGGTGACAAATGCACTTGAAGCTGTTGAAGTATCAAAGCTTATTGAAAGTGAAGGCAATATTGAAACACTCATCAAAGCACAGGGAATTGAGGACTGTGTTTGTTATCTTGACGGGGAAAGCGCCAAGCTTGTTGTGAAAACAGAGGGGCTTGAAAAGGCTCAGGCGGCGGCAATCAAGGATATTATACTGGGAGAAGTGACAATTCCTGCCGAAAACATCCGTATTTTTGAGGTAAAATAATTAATTTAATACATTTTTTGATTTTTTCGTGGCGGAAACTGTTGTTTATTCTGAAATTTGTGGTATAATGTATATATGGAATACTGTATGCCGATGCAGAAAATGCTTTTCGGTATACAGCCGCCCGATGTGGTGAAAAGTTAAACGGAAAGGAATGACACCTTATGAACACAGGTGAAAAGGAATGTAAGGGAACAATCAGAGTTGCGCAGGAGGTAGTATCAGAAGTTGCTGCTGCTGCCGCTGAGGAAATTGACGGCGTTATCTGCGGTCCTAAAAATGTAACAGTTAAATATACAGGTGGCGCAGCTGAAGTGAGTCTTGCTGTACTTCTCAGAGCAGGTACTAAGGCACAGAGTGTTTCTGAAACAGTTCAGAATGCTGTAAGAGACAGTATTCAGAGCATGACAGGCGTTACTGTTTCAAGAGTGAATATAAAAATTTGCGGACAGATTTAATTGAACGGAGAAAAATATGACAAGAAGAGAAATAAGAGAATGTGCATTTATTATTTTATATGAGCATTCATTAAGAGATGACGCTTTAGAGGATTTATACGAGCTTGCAGAGGAAATTGAAGGCGTTGAAGTAAACGATGAAGTAAAGAAGATTGTCTGCGGAGTTATAGAACACGATGAAGAACTCAGTACAATTGTTTCAAAGTACAGTACAAAAAGAGCACTCCCGAGAATACCGAGAGTTACTCTTTCAATACTTAAAATTGCGGTTTATGAGGCACTTTATGACGATAAGACTCCTGTAAATGCCGCAATCAGCGAAGCTGTACAGCTTTCAGATGCTTTTTCATATAAGGAAGATACTGCTTTTGTAAACGGTGTTTTAAGTTCGTTTGCAAAGGAACTCTGAGGATATAAAAAGTATGAAATGGCCTGAATTTCTGGGGATAGATACCAGTAATTACACTACATCTGCGGCAGTTTTCAAAAGTGAAAGCGGAGAGATTCTGCAGTCAAAAAAGCTTTTGCCGGTTAAGGCAGGACAGGCGGGACTGAGGCAGAGCGACGCACTTTTTCATCATGTAAATCAGCTGACAGAGGTTGCAAAGGGACTTCTGGAGGGACTTGAAAATCTCGAGGCAGTCGGAGTATCTGCATTTCCGAGAAATATTTCCGGTTCCTATATGCCGTGCTTTCTGGCAGGAAAAACTGTGGCAGAGCTGATTGCAGCGGTAAGCGGTGCTAAGCTTTACTATACCTCACATCAGATTGGTCATGTTGCGGCGGCGCTTTATTCGTGCAGACGTCTCGACCTTTTGCATGAGCCGTTTATTGCATTTCATTTCAGCGGTGGTACGACAGATTGTCTGTACTGTACTCCGGACAAAGAGGAAATCATTGACGCTAAGCTTTTTTCATCGTCTCTTGACCTTAAAGCAGGACAGGCTGTTGACAGAGTGGGGCTTATGCTGGGACTTGATTTTCCATGTGGAAAAGAGCTTGAAAAGCTTTCGGAAAAAAGCGATGCGGTGTTTAAGATAAAGCCGTCTATGAAGGGGGCTGACTGCTCGCTTTCGGGAATAGAAAACAAGTGCAGAAAAATGCTTGATGACGGAGCGCCGCACGAGGATATTGCAAAATTCTGCCTTACTTATATTGGCGAGACTGCAAAAGCCATGGCAGAAAAGGCTCAGGAAAATTTCGGGAATATCCCGATGATTTTTGCCGGCGGAGTGATGTCAAACAAATATATTAAAAGCATGATTTTAAAAGAGCGTGAGGCGTATTTTGCCGAACCTGAGTTTTCATGCGACAATGCAGCAGGAGTTTCTGTGATTGCATTTGAAAAATACAAGGCGAACAGATTATGATAGTTTTAACGGTTACACAGCTTAACAGATATATTTCACTTAAAATCAAAGATGATGCAAAGCTCAGAGGAATACTTCTTAAGGGTGAGATTTCCAACTTCACAGCCCACAGGTCGGGGCATTTTTATTTTACGCTCAAGGATAGTGAAAGCGCCGTAAAAGCGGTAATGTTCCGCAGTCATGCGGAGAAAGTGAAGTTTATGCCCAAAGACGGCATGAGTGTTATTGTAATGGGAAGTGTTTCTGTTTTTGAGCGTGACGGCGTATATCAGATTTATGTAACTGATATTCAGCCGGACGGCGTTGGCGCACAGAGTATTGCCATAGAACAGCTTAAAGAAAAACTGAGCAGGCTCGGTGTTTTTGATGAGGCGCATAAAAGACCGCTCCCGCCGATGCCGAAAAAAATCGGCGTTGTAACGTCGGCAACAGGAGCGGCACTTCAGGATATTATAAACATTCTTTCAAGGCGTTATCCTATTGGTGAGCTTTGCGTTTTTCCGGCGATAGTACAGGGAGAAAATGCTCCCGATTCAATATGCAGGGGAATTATCGCTGCAGGAAAAGCCGACTGCGATGTCCTTATTGTCGGACGAGGCGGCGGCTCTCTGGAAGACCTGAGCGCATTCAATACAGAAAAGGTTGCTATGTGTATTTACAACAGCAGTATACCTGTTGTTTCAGCGGTGGGGCATGAGACTGACTTCACAATCTCAGACCTTGCTGCGGATATGAGAGCACCTACGCCGTCAGCGGCGGCAGAGCTTTGTACTCCTTCTGCTGAGCAGCTTATGGAGAATGTAAGCTTTCAGATTAACCGTGTAAGAAATTATGCACTCAGAAATGTTGCTGAAAAGCAAAGCAGATTTGAGCGCATTTCATCAAGGCTCAGCGTTTTTTCTCCTCAGTACAGGCTTGAGAAAAACGACAAGGAACTGAATGCATTAATCAGTCGTATGCAGACGGCATACAGAAAGAAACTCGGAGAGTGTGAAAGAGAATATCTTACACTTGTTTCAAAGCTTGAAGCGATGAGTCCGATGAAGGTTTTAAGCCGAGGCTATTCTATGACTTTCAAAAACAGGAAAATCCTGACTGACACAAGTCAGCTTGAAGTAGGAGACAATGTTGATATAGTGCTCGAAAACGGAAAGTTTTCAGCGAGTGTTACAAAGATTACTGAGGTGGAATAAATGACTTTTGAAGAAAATTTTGAACGCCTTTCTGATATAGTAAATCAGCTTGAAAAAGGTGATTTACCGCTTGATAAGACGGTGAAGCTTTATGGTGACGGTGTAAAGCTTGCGGGAAGATGTCAGAAGGAGCTTGAAAATGCAAAGCTTAAAATAACAAACGGGGAGGCGTCAGCCAATGAATGATAAAGCGAAAAAACAGCTTGCGGAGTATACGACTTTTATAGAAAATGCTCTTAAAAATTACAGCCTGCAGAATAAGTGCGGGCCGCAGAAAAGTGTTGCTGAGGCAATGGACTATTCTCTTGAAGCAGGCGGCAAAAGAATAAGACCTGTACTTGTACTGGAGCTTTGCCGTGTGTGCGGAGGTGACTGGAAAAGCGCTGTGTCAGCGGCGTGTGCACTTGAAATGATACATACATTTTCACTTATACATGATGACCTTCCGTGCATGGACGATGATGACCTCAGAAGAGGCAAGCCGTCCTGCCACAAAAAATTCGGTGAAGCAAGAGCGGTTCTTGCGGGCGATGCGCTTGCAATTTACCCGTTTGAGATAATAGCAAAAGCTGAAGAGCTTGACGCTGAAAAGAGAGTGAAGCTTATTGCAGAGCTTGCAAATTCTTCGGGTGCGGAGGGCATGATAGGCGGCCAGATTATCGACATGGAAAATGAAGAACGTGATGATGTTGACGCTGAAAATTTAAAGTATATGTATTCACTCAAAACGGGTAAGCTTATAAAGACAGCGTGTGCCATGGGCTGTATATGTGCCGGGGCTGATGAAGAAAAATCAGCGCATGCAGTTGAGTATGCAAAGGCACTCGGCGTTGCGTTCCAGATTATTGATGATATACTGGACGTTGTCGGCGACAGCGAGCTTCTCGGCAAGCCGATAGGTAGTGACAGCGAGGAAAACAAAACAACCTTTGTGACTGTTTACGGACTTGAAAAGGCCAGGGAACAGGCAAAGCTTTTTACAGAAAAGGCACTCAGCGAGCTTGACAATTTTGAAGATAATGATTTTTTAAAGGAACTTACAGGATTTCTTCTCGAAAGAAATTTCTGATGTATTAAAGACGTTAAAAAATCGGGAAAGGAAATCAGCAACAGTTAAAAACTTTGCTGATTAAGGAGTATTGATTCCTGTTAAAATAGAATTATGAATGAAGTAAATAATGTTATGCTGGA
This sequence comes from uncultured Clostridium sp., assembly GCA_964621265.1. Taxonomy (GTDB): domain Bacteria; phylum Bacillota; class Clostridia; order Oscillospirales; family Ruminococcaceae; genus Porcipelethomonas. The sequence goes on from CAZULQ010000011.1 coordinate 11,532, forward strand.
GGCACTGAGCCTTCCCGGCGACCTTAAAAAACTGAATACAGAGCAATGCCGTCAGCTTTGCGGAGAGATAAGAAAAAGACTTGTTGATACTGTTTCAAAAAACGGCGGACACCTGGCGTCAAATCTTGGTACAGTTGAGCTTACCATGGCAATTCACAGGGCTTTTGATTCGCCTGTGGACAAAATTGTCTGGGACGTCGGTCATCAGTCTTATACTCATAAAATACTGACAGGGCGTCTTGACCGTTTCCCTACAATCCGTAAGGAAAATGGTATTTCGGGATTCCCGAAGCCGTCTGAGTCAGTCCATGACGCATTTATAAGCGGACACAGCTCGACTTCGATTTCAGCCGCTTATGGTATTGCAAAGGCGATGAAGCTTGACGGCAAGGAAAATTATGTCGTAGCTGTAACGGGTGACGGTGCAATGACAGGCGGCATGATTTATGAGGGGCTTAATAATGCGGGTAAATCGGGCACAAATCTCATTATTGTAGTAAACCATAATGATATGTCGATTTCAAAAAATGTCGGTGCACTTTCAAGACACCTTGTTTCACTCCGTACCAAGCCTAAATATCTCATGACCAAAAAGTCGGTTGAAAAAACTCTTTCAAACACACCTGTTTTCGGCAGACCGATAGCCAAATTCCTCAAAAGCACAAAGAACACTGTAAAAAATTCAGTTTACAGAAACAATTACAATACCACAATTTTTGAGGACCTGGGATTTATCTATCTCGGACCTGTTGATGGTCATGACCTGGACGCTCTTGCAGAGGCATTCGGGGCAGCGAAATCATATCATCAGCCTGTTGTTGTGCATGTTAACACAGTCAAGGGAAAGGGATATGAACCTGCCGAAAAAAATCCGAGCGAGTTTCATGGTATTTCAAAATTTGATATTATGACGGGAAACCCTGAGGTTTCATCTGACGACTGCTATTCGACTGCTTTTGGCAGAGAGCTTGTGAGACTCGGACGTGAAGACAGAAGAATCTGCGCTGTTACTGCCGCAATGAAGTATGGTACAGGACTGCAGTATTTTTCAGATGAACTTAAAGACCGCTTTTTTGATGTTGGTATTGCCGAGCCTCATGCAATGACATTCTGTGCGGGTCTTGCTTCAGCGGGTAAGCTTCCTGTTTTTGCAGTATATTCATCATTCCTGCAGAGAGCGGCAGACCAGATGATTCACGATGTGGCAATCGGGGGAAATCATGTTGTCGTTGGTATCGACCGCGCAGGTATAGTCGGCGAGGACGGTGAAACCCATCAGGGAATATTTGACGTTCCGATTGTAACTGCAATTCCCGGAGCGACAATGTATTCTCCGTCATGCTATGAGGAACTCAGAATGTGTCTGAGTGAAGCGATATACAAGGATACAGGGCTTGTATGCGTGAGATATCCGAGAGGTAAGGATACTTCTGATTTTGACAAGACAAATCTTAATACTTCCTACACTCTCACTCAGGCAGACAAGAAGAAAAAATCATCTGTACTGCTTGTCACATACGGAAGAATCTATGATGAACTTTATAAAGCCCATCAGTTCCTGTGTGAATGCGGAATCAGCTGTGACCTTTTAAAGCTTACAAAAATATATCCGCTTGATTTCAATATGGTTGAGGAAATCAGCAGATATCAGAAGATAATTTTCTTTGAAGAAAGCAGCGTGAGCGGCGGTATTGCCGAGCATCTGAGTGAGGCTGTTCTGGAATGCAATTTCAGCGGCTCATTCTATACAAGAGGAATTACAGGCTATGTAAAGCAATCATCTGTTGCAAGTGCAATGGCAAAGCTTGGATTTGACAACGAGTCAATGACAGAATATATAAGAAGCGTATTGGGGGTATAGCTTTGGAAAACAGGCTTGATATCGTTCTGGCGGAAAGAGGTCTGGCAAGCAGTCGTCAGAAGGCAAAGGAACTGATTTCCGGGGGACATGCTGCTGTAAATGGCAAAATATGCATGAAGCCTTCCTTTAAGGTAAGTGACAGCGATACGCTTGAAATTGTTGGAGAAACGCTTAAATATGTCGGAAGAGGAGGGCTTAAGCTCGAAAAAATAGTAGAGCTTTGCTCTCCTGATATAAACGGAAAGGTATGCATGGATATCGGTGCTTCAACAGGCGGCTTTACAGACTGTATGCTGCAAAACGGAGCAAAGCTTGTTTATGCCGTTGATGTCGGAAGCGGACAGCTTGCAGAAAAGCTGTGCAATGACAAGCGTGTTATCAACATGGAAAAGACCGATATCAGAAATGTTGAACCTTCTTCTCTTGAAACTCTTCCTGAATTTATTTCGGTTGATGTTTCATTTATTTCGCTAAGACTCATACTCGGCTGTGTTTATAGTCTTCTTGCAGATGGCGGAATGGCGGCAGTTCTGATTAAGCCGCAGTTTGAGGCAGGACGTGAAAATGTTGGCAAAAACGGGATTGTAAAATCAAGGAATGTTCACATGAATATTCTTTCTGATATAACTGCATTTGCAAAAGAAAAGGGATTTGCTTTAAAGGCACTTTGTCACTCTCCGATTACAGGCTCCAAGGGAAATATAGAATATCTTATGTGCCTTGAAAAGAGTGGAGACAGTATTGTGACAGATTTGAAGAGACTTGTAGATGACGCATTTAATACATTAAAGACCGGAGGAAAATCATGAAAGCGGCTGTGTTTCCGAATTTTCAGAAAGAAAATGCACTTGAATGTGCAAGGGCTGTATGCGATATACTGCATAAATGTGATATTGAGGTGTGGATTGACAGCAGCTATAAAAATGAATTTTCAGATAAGTCGCAGGTGAAATACGGGCTTTTTGATGAGTTTGTAAGAGAATCGGATTTTGCAGTTGCAATCGGCGGCGATGGTACTATTTTAAAATGTGCAAGTCATATAATAAACTGTGATACGAAGCTGCTGGGCATAAATACAGGCAGACTTGGATTTATGTCAGCGCTTGAATCTGACAGTCTTGAGCATTTATCACGACTTAAAACAGGCGATTATACTGTTACAGAGCGCATGATGCTTGAATGTGAAATACTTGGAAAAGAACATGTATATACTGCCTTGAACGATGTTACAGCATCAGGTATGTACACAAGAATATGTGATTTTTCGCTTTTTGATGAAAGAGGAAGAATAGGCTCGTACAGAGCTGACGGGGCGGTTTTCAGCACTCCGACGGGCTCGACTGCATACTCACTTTCAGCCGGTGGTCCGATAATCGACCCCTGCATGGAATGTATTGAAATGACGCTTATCTGTCCTCACTCTCTTTTTGCAAGACCGATGATTTTTCCGGCGTGGAAGAAAATCAGATTTCTTGCGAATGAGAAAAACCGTCAGAAGCTTTATTTAAGTGTTGACGGCAATGAATCGATTGAAGTAGGGGACAATGATGTGGTTGAAATACGTCGTTCTCCTCACACGATAAAGCTTATAAACATGAATGAAAATTCATTCTATAATTCACTCAATAAGAAAATGATGCATCCTATAAAATGATGCGTGAACTAAAAACAGGAAAGGTAAATGTTCCAAAGCGATGAAAAACAAAAGACACTATAAAATTCTTGACATAATAAAAATGCATGATGTTGAAACTCAGGAACAGCTGTGTGATTTGCTTTCAGAGTATGGCTTCAAGGTTACTCAGGCGACAGTTTCAAGAGATATAAAGGAACTGAGACTTGTAAAGCGTATGACTAAAAGCGGAGTATACAAATATGCTGCACCTGTCGGAAATCAGTTCAGGCAGAATATTTTTACCGATACTGTTTTGGGTATTGATTACGCAATGAATACTGTTGTTGTCAAATGTCATACCGGTATGGCGCAGGCTGCATGTGCGGCTCTTGACAGCATGGATTACAATGGAATTGTCGGAACGATTGCGGGAGATGATACCATTTTTGTACTTATGAGAAACGAAGCTGAGGCAAGAAAGCTTGTAAAAACATTCAAGGAACTGGTCTGGGGGTAAACTTATGCTAAAGGAGATTTATATTGAAAATCTTGCGGTAATTGAAAAAGCGGTTATACCCTTTTCCGATTCCTTTAATGCTTTTACAGGTGAAACAGGTGCAGGTAAGTCGATTCTGATAAACGGCATCAATGCTGTACTGGGGCAGAGAGTTACAAAGGATATTGTAAGGACAGGCAGTAAGAAGGCAGTTATAACTGCGCTTTTTACAGACCTTGCGGAGAATGTCTGCGAAAAGCTTGATGAACTTGGGATTTCTTATGAAAACAATGAAATTACAGTTACAAGAGAGATTGCTGCGGACGGCGGAAGTGTTGCGAGAGTAAATTCAAGGACTACGACTGTTTCCGTACTCAAGGAAATCGGCGAGCTTCTTATCACAATTCACGGACAGCATGACAATCAGATTTTGCTTGCTTCCGAAAAGCATATTGAGGTACTTGATAATTTCGGCGGAAGTATGGAACTTCTGGAGGATTACAGGGCAAGCTTCAGGAGCCTTCAGGCTATGGCGAAAAAGCTTGGCGAGATGAAGAAAAATCGTCTCGAAAAGCGTGACAGGGCAATTTTACTTAAAGAAAGAATTGCTGAGCTTAAAGAACTTGATTTGCAGTCGCTTGATTATGAAGCGCTTGAAAACGAGTATAACACAATTCAGAATATTGACAGAATTGCTCATGCAATAGATAATGCAGATGTAATTTTAAACGGAGAGGATTCGGACAATGTTCTCGATATGCTTGCGGCATGTGAGGACGAGGTTTTGTCGATAGCCGATTTCAGCCGTGAGGCGGCAGAGCTTTCCGAGAGGATTTCAAATCTCAAAATCGAGCTTTCTGATATATCAGATGAACTGTCACGACTTGGCGGAAGTCTTGATATTGATGAACGCAGATTCGAGTATGTGACGAATATTTATAATAAAGTAAATCACGCAATGAAGAAGTATTCATGCGATTTTGCAGAGCTTTTAAAGCTATACGAGGATTCACTGAGTGAGCTTGAGACAATCGAGTTTTCTGACGATGACTTCAGAAAGCTGACTGAAGAAAAGGACAGGCTATTGCATGAGGTTACTGAAAAGGCTAAGGCTCTATCAGATTTCCGCCGTAAAAACGGTGAGATTTTTACAAAGCAGGTAACTGCTGAGCTTGAATTTCTCGATATGCCGAATGTGGTAATTGTTGTAAAGCAGGAAAAGGGAAAGCTTACTGTAAACGGTATGGACAGCATTGAATTTCTCATTTCGGCAAACAAAGGTGAAGAGCCAAAGCCGATTTCGAAGATTGCATCAGGCGGTGAGCTTTCAAGAATTATGCTTGCGCTCAAGAGCGTAATTGCAGAAAAGGACGCTATACCTACTATGATTTTCGATGAGATTGATACGGGTGTAAGCGGACGTGCGGCTCAGAAAATCGGTATAAAGATAAGACAGATAAGCAGGATAAGGCAGATACTTTGCGTAACGCATTTGTCACAGCTTGCAGTTATGGCGGACAATCATCTGCTTATCGAGAAAAATGTTGTGGATGACAGAACCAGAACAAGTGTAACGGCACTTGATTTTGACGGAAGAATAAAGGAAATAGCCAGAATAATGGGCGGCGAAAATCCAAGTGAAACTATGCTGAAAAGTGCAGAGGAGGAACTGAAAAAAGCCGCGCAGATATAGGAGTTTTAACTGATGGAATACTGTTTTAACGGTGGTTGCTGGGGTGCGGTTTTTGCTGTGCCCCAGAGCGTTGTTGATAATTATATAAAGCTTGCCAACGAGGCGGCACTTAAAGTATTGCTTTATGCGCTTCGCAACAGCGGCAGGAACTTTTCTGATGATGAGGCGGCACAGGCACTCAATCTCAAAAAAACACAGATAGAAGAAGCGTTTGCTTTCTGGGAGAATGCAAATATCTTTTCAAAGGGCGGGGCTGAGTCAGAGACAGTTTCTGTTCCTGTTCAGGTTTCAGTTCCTGAGACTGTGCCGGAGCAAAAACCAGTCAGAAAAAGCAGTATTACATCCGGAACTTCATATAACTTAAAGCCGACAGAAATTGCAGAGCGTATAAATAACTGTGAGGACGTAAGGGTTATGTTTACAATGGCGGAGGCAAGCTTTGGCAGACCTCTTAATCATACTGAACAGCGCTCTTTCATATGGATGCATGACTATCTGGGGCTTTCGGCGGATGTGCTTATAACAATTGCCGCATTTTGTATTTCGATTGATAAGCCGAGTATTAAATATATTGAAACAATGGCGTCTGACTGGGCAGAAAAGGGGATAAACACTCTTGAACTTGTTCAGGAGGAGATAAAGGCACAGGAAGAGAAAAACAGCTTTAACGGGAAAATAATGAAGCTTTTCGGTATGCAGAGAAAACCTACAGCAAAGCAGCAGGAATTTATTGACCTCTGGCAGGAAAAGAATTACAGCCTTGAACTGATTGAATATGCATGTGAAAAGACTATTGAGGCGATTGACAAGGTTAACTTCCCGTACATAAACAAAATTCTTGAAAACTGGTATGCGCAGGGACTTCTGACAAAGTCGAAGATTGATAGTGAAAGCGAGATGCGCAAAAACAGTAAGCATGCAGAAACAACATACGATGACGGACATTCCTATGACTTAGAGGCATATAAGGCATTGGCGAATAATTTTGGTGATTGATAAATGAATGGAAACAAGGAAATTTTAAATAAAGCGATTGATATTATAAATCAGCGCAGAAATCGTGCTAAGACTATAAACGATCTGCATTTTGATGAAGTAAACGAAAAAATCCCTGAGATGGGAGAAATTAACAGACAGCTTGCGAAAACAGGTCTTGAGATACTTAATGCTGTTGAGAGCAGGGAACATGTTGCTGAAAAAATACGCAGTCTCAGGGAAAAAAATCTTCAGGCACAGAATATGGTTAAAATGCTCTTAAAGCAGAATGGTTATCCTGAGGATTATCTTCAGATAAAATACACCTGTGAAAGATGCTGTGATACAGGCTTTTATAATGGCGAAAGATGTGAGTGTCTCAAAAATCTTGCGGCACAGCTTTCTGTGCAGAATCTCAATTCATCATCGCAGATTGAGCTTTGCAGTTTTGATACATTCCAGCTTGATTACTGTCGTGGTACAAATCCCGAAGAAACAGCAAAAAGCCGTGAAATCATGAGCAAGATTCTTGATTATTGCAAAAGCTATACCGAAAGCTTTTCTTTGTCATCAGGCAACATTCTTATGCTCGGAAAAACTGGTCTTGGAAAAACTCATCTTTCACTTGCCATTGCAAGTGAAGTTCTGAAAAAAGGATATAGTGTGCTTTATGATTCAGCACTAAACTATCTCAGAAAAATTGAAAGAGAACATTTCGGGCGTGATAGCGGTGATGTTGATACTCTCGAAATGCTGATATCTGCAGACCTGCTTATTCTCGATGATCTGGGTGCGGAGTTTGATAACCAGTTTTATATATCAACTATGTATAATATTATCAATACCCGTATGACAAAGGGACTACCTACAATTATCAGCACAAATCTTACTTATGAGGGTATTCAGAAAAAGTATGAGGACAGAATTGTTTCACGTTTATTTGCGGCTTATACCTGTCTTGAATTTGTCGGGGTTGATGTGAGACTTATAAAGCGTCAGCAGAAATAAAAAAACAGGTAACGGACAGGTTAATCTTTACGACGTTATTGATATCGCAGAATTACTTATGAAATAACAGAAAAAAGGGACGCTTTGAAGCGTCCCTTGATTTTTTATTTAGCAATGTCCTTCTGATAGGTTTCCTCAAGCCAGTCGAGCATTTTTTCAAAGCCCTCATCGTCAAAGGAAAACTCATTTTCAATCTCAGGCTCCGCAACATCTGATGAAAGCATACCATGCCAGATTGTGACTCTGAACTTGTCATCAACAGGCTCAACCTTGTAATTGAAGCCTTTTATGCTGCCCTTATAATCATTGCCCATCTGGTAATAATAAAGATTTCTCATATCAAAGCGTTTTACTGCAATTTCATTCATGTTGTTTTCTCCTTTACGGATTTTATTTTGGTTTTGTATTTGTTATATAAAAATAGTAGTAGCGAAAGAAATAATATACCTGTTACAGCTCCGCAGGTATCTATGACAATATCTCTGAGCTCACAGCTTCTTCCGGGAACAAATGTCTGGTGAATTTCATCGCTTACGGAGTAAAGCATGCATAAAACTGCCGCAAGGAGCTGTTTTTTCGGGACACGCTTATGCTGTCTGAAAGCGTTGAACGAGAGAAATCCCATAAGGGCATATATTGAAAAGTGCGCTGATTTTCTGACAACAAACTGACAGTTTTCAAGAAGCTCTTTTTGATATGCCTTGCTTTTGCTTTCATAGTCAGGGCTGATAATTTCAGCAAGAAACTCTGAAAATCCACTGCTTGTATCTGATGAAGTAGTGGCGTCCTGTGAGGAAAAATAAAAAACTGTAATCATAATTGCCAGTACGGGCAGCCAGTATAATATTTTTTTGAAATTCATTGTATCATTTCCTTTCAGTGCTTATATTTTAGCATAATGTAAATAATCAGTCAATAAAAATATTATAAAATTATATGGTGTATTGAAAAAAATTCTGAAAAGTGGTAAAATAAAAATAAGATTTTTGAAGGGAAGCGAAATTTATGAAACTTTGTGCGGGACAGTGTAAATATCTGATTGCGCTTTATCATCTGAGCCGTGAAAACAGTACCGTTAAATCGGTTGATATTGCCAAGAAACTTTCGGTCACAAGACCAAGCGTCAGCAGAATGCTCAAGTGTATGGCAAGACTTGAATTTATAAATCAGGACTATTCAAGCAGTGTGATACTGACGGATAAGGGCTGGGATATTGCAGAAAATCTTGTTAATAAGCTCTATGATATAAATATGTTTTTCCGTGACATTTTAAAACTTGATGAATCATCTGCCTATGAGCAGAGCATACAGTTTCTGGCGGGCTTCCCTGAGCAGACTATCGAGCGACTTTCACAGGTGACTTCAAACACAATGAAAAAACGTGTACAGAAAAACACGGAAAAATAGTAAAAATAACTTTTTTATTAAAATAACGCTTTATTTTTCTGAAACAATGTGGTATAATAAATAAGATAATATTATATTTTCCATAAATGGAAATACAAAGATGTGCTATGCGCATCAGAAAATTCGGCTGACCGCCTGCCGTAAATGCGGTGCCGCAGATTATGCGGTATGGGAGAGATTTATGAGAGCAGTTATAACTGTAATCGGTAAGGACAATGTTGGTATTCTTGCTAAGGTAAGCAGCATCTGTGCTGAATATAATGCAAATGTTATGGAAGTTACACAGAGCGTATTACAGGATATGTTTGCGATGATTATGATGGTTGATATCTCCGGTATGAACGCTGATTTTGTAGCACTCGGCGAAAAGCTTTCAAAGCTCGGAGAGGACCTTGGTCTTTCAATTCACTCAATGCATGAGGATATTTTTAACTCAATGCACAGAATTTAATGAACCATAAAAATAATCTTGCAAAATTGCTTTAAGGAGAATTTCAATGCTTAATGCTTATGATATACTTGAAACCATAAGAATGATTCAGGACGAATGTCTTGATATCAGAACAATCACTATGGGTATTTCGCTTCTTGACTGTATCGACAGCGATATTGACAAGGCGTGTGCCAAGGTTTATGAAAAGATAACAACTAAGGCTCGTGACCTCGTTTCGGTCGGCGAGAGAATTGAAAAGGAATATGGTATTCCGATTATCAACAAGAGAATTTCTGTAACACCGATTGCTATTATTTCAGCAGCGTGTACAGAAAAGAATCCTGTTAAATTTGCGCTTACACTTCAGAAGGCTGCAGATACATGCGGCGTAAACTTCATCGGCGGATATTCAGCGCTTGTACAGAAAGGATTCAGCGCAGGAGATATTGAGCTTATCAACTCAATTCCTGAGGCTTTAGCACGTACAACAAATATCTGTTCATCTGTAAATATCGGTTCAAGCAAGACAGGTATCAACATGGACGCAGTTGCAATGATGGGTAAGATTATCAGAGAATCTGCTGAAATTACAGCGGATAATCAGTGCATCGGACCTGCTAAGCTTGTTGTATTCTGTAATGCACCTGAAGACAATCCGTTTATGGCGGGTGCCTTCCACGGCACAGGTGAGCCTGACTGTGTAATCAATGTCGGCGTTTCAGGACCTGGCGTTGTACGTTCTGCAATCAGAAAGTATCCTGACGCTTCAATCGACGAAATTGCTGATATCATCAAAAAGACTGCATTCAAGATTACAAGAATGGGTCAGCTTGTAGGTTCAAAGGCATCTGAAATGCTTGGCGTACCATTTGGTATCGTTGACTTATCACTTGCACCTACACCGGCTGTCGGCGACAGTGTTGCACACATTCTTGAGGAAATGGGTCTTGAATCATGCGGCACTCATGGTACAACAGCGGCTCTTGCTCTTCTTAACGACGCAGTCAAGAAGGGCGGCGTTATGGCTTCTTCAAATGTCGGCGGACTTTCAGGTGCGTTTATTCCTGTTTCTGAAGACGCAGGTATGATTGACGCAGTAAACTGCGGCGCACTTGGCATCGAAAAGCTTGAAGCTATGACAGCTGTATGCTCAGTTGGTCTTGATATGGTTGTTGTTCCTGGTGATATTCCTGCTGAAACAATCTCAGCTATTATCGCTGATGAAGCAGCAATCGGTATGGTAAACAACAAGACAACAGCAGTACGTCTTATCCCTGCAATTGGTAAGAGCGTTGGAGATACTCTTGAATTCGGCGGACTTTTAGGAAGCGGTCCTGTAATGAACATAAACACAAAGTCTCCGCTTAAGTTCATTTCAAGAGGCGGAAGAATTCCTGCACCAATGCATAGTATCAAAAACTGATAAACTGAAAGACAGGTATGCTTTATGGAAATTGTCAACAGAATAATTGAAATTGACCGTTTAGCGGAAAGCAGAATCAGCGACGCAAAAAAACGCAGTGAAGAAATTGTTATGAGTGCGCAGAAGGATTCGGAAACACTTAAAAATGAAATTTCTGATGCGGCACAGAAAAGAATTTCTGAAATTGAAACTATCAATAAGAATGACTTTGATTTTCAGATTTCTGAGCTTGAAAAAAAGCATGAACTGGAAAAACAGCAGATGGATAGTTTCTATGAAAATAATCATGTGAAGATTGAAGACAGCATTTTTGCGGAAATAGTAGGTGAGTGATTTGAAGGCTTCTGAAAATGCTACAATTACAAAAGCCCGTGCTATTTACGGTAAAAGGCTGAAATACAGCGATTATATTGAGCTTGCGTCAAAGAAACGAGTAACAGAGGCTGCGGAGTTTCTGAAGAAGAATACTCATTTTGCAAAGGCGCTGTCCAATATTGATACATCTGCAATTCACAGAGGACATCTTGAATCTGTTTTGAATAAGGCATATTTTGATATGTATGAGGAGCTTTGTAATTTCCAGAAGCTAGGCAAGCAGCCGTTTTATAACTTTTTATTCATACGTTCGGAATTAAGAGAGCTTTTAAAGGCTCTCTTATACCTTAATAACGACAGAAAGGATGCATATATTGAATCAGTGCATCCATATATGATAAAAAAGTCCGGCATTGACCTTCTTGCGCTGGCAAAAGCCGAGAACTTCAGACAGCTTCTGAATGTTTTAAAGCCGACTCCGTATTATAATGTTCTGAAAAAAATCAAAACAGATGATGACGGGAATGTGCCTTACACGAAGTGTGAGGTTCTTCTGAGAAAATATTATATGAAGTGGCTGAGAGATACCGCTTCAGAAACGGTTGATGGAGACTCAAAGAAGGCTCTGATTGACCAGATTAACGTCCACATCGACCTTATAAATATCATTAACGCATATCGAATGAAAAAGTATTTTTCGGCGGACGCTGAAACTCTGAAAAAATATATGCTTCCGTTTTACGGCAGACTTTCCGAGAAAAAGCAGAATGAGCTTTTCGAAACTCAGTCGGCGGAGGAATATATAAAAATGCTTATGCATACGTCATATGGCAGAAAAGCTGAAAATATTTCTGAGGATATGGAAAGCGAAACCTTTGAGCGTGAATTCTCAAAAATCAGATACAAGATGGCAAAGAGAGCGCTTGCGTTTTCACAAAATGCGGCTGTCAGTATCTATTCGCTTATGTATCTTTTTGAGGTTGAGCTTAAAAATATAATAAATATTATAGAGGGAATAAGATATAATAAAAGTGTTTCTTATATTGAAAACCTTTTGATTACAGAATAGGAGGTGGATTGATGTCGATTGAAAAAATGGAGTATGTTACGATTGTGGGACTGGAAAAATATGTTGACCGTGCTCTGGCAAAATGCGTTGAAAGCGGAGTTTTTCATATTTCAGATGCCATGAAGTCCCCGTCAACTGAAGCGTCATTTATACGTCTTGGCGGAGAAAATCCTTACAAGGAGCTGCTCAAACGTGTCGTTTCAATTGAAACGGGTAAGGACTTTACTTTTGAAAAGGCTGATTTTGAAAAGGTGAGCGTTATGACTGAAACGGAAATCGACGACTTGATTTCCGATATGAAGCAGCAGTTTCATGAAGTAAACGGTTATATAAATGACACTGAGGAAAAAATTCGTCAGAGACAGCAGGTTTTAAAGCAGCTTACGCATCTTCATGGAATGAAGTTTGACTTCAAGCGGATTTTTGAATGCTCTCATATTCAGGTGCAGTTCGGCAGACTTCCTTGTGAAAGTGCGCTTAAGCTTTCGTATTACAGCGATAAGACCTTTATTTTCGTGCCGTACGATGATGACGGCGTCTATCAGTGGGGATTCTATTTTGCTCCTGCTGACCATATGGAAGAGGCTAAGAGAATCTTCAAAACACTTTATTTTGAAAAAGTCAGAATACCTGACTTTGTAAAGGATACTCCTGAGGTTGAGGAAAAGCGTCTGAATGACGAGCTTAAACAACTTGAAAAGGACCTTGAGGCAGCAAAAGCTGAATATGATGAGCTCGTAGCTGAAAACAGGGAACTGCTTAATCAGATATTCAGCTATCTGAAATTCAGTCACGATGTTTATGAGCTCAGAACAAATGTTGCGGCGTATAAGAGTAAATTCTATATGACAGGCTTTGTTCCGAAATCCAAAATCAAAGAATTTAAAGCCGGATTTAATGCAATTCCGGGAATTTCCATTGTAAATAAAAATGCATCGGAGAGTACGGAGGATACGCCTCCTGTAAAGCTTAAAAACAACCGCTTTGCAAGACCGTTTTCAATGTTCGTTGAAATGTATGGTCTGCCGTCCTATAACGGCTTCAATCCTACAATGCTCGTTGCGATAACCTACACAATCCTGTTCGGTATCATGTTCGGAGATTTAGGACAGGGGCTTGTGATTTCTCTTGTCGGCTGGTTTGTGTACAGAAAATCGGGAAATATGCTCGGTGCAATTTTGCAGAGAGTGGGTATTTCAAGTGCGGTGTTCGGATTGCTGTATGGTTCGGTATTCGGTTTTGAAGAGGCGCTTGACCCGCTTTACCACAAAATCGGTCTTAACGGAAAACCGATTCACATTATGGACAACACAATGGGCGTATTGCTTGCAGCAATCGTAATTGGTGTTGCGATAATTTTCATTTCGATTATTATCAATATCTTTATAAGCTTTAAGCATAAAGATTATGTGAATGCCGTTTTTGGCAATAACGGAATTGCCGGGTTTATAGTTTTCGGAGCAATTCTTGCCGGCATCGGCGGAATGATGACGGGAATTGCGGACCTTTTCACAATGCCTTACATTATAGGACTTATCGTTGTTCCGGTTATTGTAATGTTCTTCCGTGAGCCTCTCGGATGTCTCTGTAAGGGTGAGAAGTTCCATATGGAAGGCGGAATCGGTGACTTTATCGCTTCCAACTTCTTTGAGGTGTTTGAGTTTATGCTCGGATATGCAACAAATACGCTTTCGTTCGTAAGAATCGGCGGATTTGTGTTCTCACATGCAGGAATGATGTCAGTTGTAATGCTCTTGTCGGAGACAGCATCAAAGGGTGTTTCTCCTGTAATTATAGTACTCGGAAACATTTTTGTTATGGGTATGGAAGGCCTGATTGTTGGTATTCAGGTACTGAGACTTGAATTCTATGAAGTATTCTCACGTTTCTATGACGGAGACGGTCATGCATTTGAGCCTGTAACAATTAAATATGACACAAATATTGAGTAAAGGGAGTTTTTGTTATGAATCTTTTTGAAATTATGCTTTTGCCGCTTTTTGCAGTTGCAATGCTTATTCTGCCGGTTGTATACGTTCTTAAAAGAAAGAACAATAACAAGGCGGCTAAAAACGCATTTATTGCAAATTTATGCTCATTCTTTGCCGTTATGGCACTTGCCGTAATTCTGCCTGTTGGCGACCTTGTAAGCGCTGAGGCAGCTAAGACTGTTTCAGAATCAATCGGCAATGACGGTCTTGGATATCTCGCAGCAGCACTTTCAGTTGGACTTGGTTCAATCGGCTGTGGTATCGCCGTTGGTTCAGCTGCACCTGCCGCAATCGGCGCTGTTGCTGAAGAGCCTAAGTCATTCTCAAAGGCGCTTATTTTCGTAGCGCTTGGTGAGGGTGTTGCGCTTTACGGCTTCCTTATTTCATTCATGATTTTAAACAAGCTGGGATAAGACTATGCAGTTTTATCTTATCAGTGATAATATTGATACCCAGATGGGTATGCGTCTTGCGGGGATTGACGGCGTTGTTGTTCATGAACCGGACGAGGTTGAAAGAGCGCTTGAAAAGGCTCTCGAAAACAAAAATATTGCCATTATACTTATAACAGAAAAGCTGGTGAAGCTTTGCGGTGAGCTGATTTATGATATCAAGCTTTGCAGAAAATCACCGCTTATCGTCGAAATTCCTGACAGACATGCAACGTCTCAGATAACGGATGCAATTGACAGGTATGTAAGCGAAGCAATAGGTCTTAAAATGTAACAATCGGAGGTGTTCTTATGGATGAAATGCAGGCTGAAAAGCTCGAGAGATTCACTGAGTCTGTAAACATCGAGGTAGAAGAACATATCACAAATTTAATAAATGATGCGAATGAGCAGAGCCGTATTACGCTTAGAAATGCCGAAGATGAGGCGCTGCTTGACGCATACAATAAAATTCAGAAATCTGTAAAGGAAACTGAAGCGAGATACCGCAGAATGTATGCACTGGAAGAACAGAAAATGCGAATGGATTCTCTGCGTCATCGTGAAGAGCTTTCAGAGAAAATATTTTCAGGCATAGAAGATAAGCTGTATTCTTTTGCAAAGACTTCTTCTTACTGCGACTATCTTATGAAAATTGCATCAGAGGAAAAGTATACGCAGAACGCAGTATTTGCAATATCCCCGAATGACAAGGCATATTCTGATAAGCTTTCTCAGAAAACAGGTTGCAGAATCCAGCTTGATGATTCAATAAAAATCGGTGGTGTTATGATTATTGATTCCGAGCGTGGACTAATTATAGACAGAACATTCGACAATGCTCTGGAAGAACAGAAAAAGTCATTCAGCAGCAAGTACAGCTTCAAGTCAGAATGCTGAAAGAGGGGAGACCGTTTTGAATAAAATATATTCCATTAACGGACCTGTTGTAAAGGTAAAAAACACCAGGGACTTTTCCATGCTTGAAATGGTCTATGTCGGTGAAAAGCGCCTTATTGGTGAGGTAATTGCCGTAAATGAGGAATTTACGACAATTCAGGTTTATGAAAGTACAACAGGTATGAAGGTTGATGAACCTGTATATACAACAGGTGCGCCAATGTGTGCAACACTTGGTCCCGGAATCATTTCAAATATATTTGATGGTATCGAGCGTCCTCTCAGAGAAATATGTGAAAAGTCCGGAGCGTTTATTAATGAAGGTGAAAATGTACCTTCAGTAGATGAAGGTAAGCTTTATGATGTAACAATCGAAGTGAGTGTCGGGGATGAACTGCGCGCAGGCATGGTTTACGCATCGTGCCCTGAAACTCAGGTTATAAGACATTACTGTATGCTTTCTCCGCTGATTTCCGGTGGTAAGGTTATATGGACTGCGGAAAACGGGCAGTACAGAGTAAATGATATAGTATGTAAAATCGAGGACAAAAACGGGAATGTTCATGAGCTTACGCTCTGCCAGAAGTGGCCTATCCGTCAGCCGAGACCTGTTTCTGAAAGACTTCCGATTTCACGTCCTCTTATTACAGGACAGAGAATCATTGACACAGTTCTTCCGATTGCAAAGGGCGGAACTGCTGCAATTCCTGGGGGTTTCGGTACTGGAAAGACTATGACACAGCATCAGCTTGCCAAGTGGTGCGATGCTGATATAATCGTATATATAGGCTGTGGCGAGCGTGGAAATGAGATGACACAGGTTCTTGAAGAATTCTCAGAGCTTATTGACCCTAAGACAAATCGTCCTCTGACAGACAGAACAGTTCTTATTGCCAACACTTCAAATATGCCTGTTGCGGCAAGAGAAGCTTCTATTTATACAGGTATTACTCTGGCAGAGTATTACAGAGATATGGGCTATCACATCGCCATTATGTCGGATTCTACTTCCCGTTGGGCAGAAGCGCTCAGAGAAATATCAGGACGTCTTGAAGAAATGCCTGCTGAAGAAGGCTTTCCTGCATATCTTCCGTCAAGACTTGCAGAGTTCTATGAACGTGCGGGTTATATAAAAACGCTCGGCGGCGAGGAGGGCTCGGTTACAATTATCGGGGCGGTTTCGCCACAGGGTTCGGACTTCTCTGAACCTGTTACTCAGAACACAAAGCGATTTGTAAGATGTTTCTGGGCGCTTGACAAATCTCTTGCATATGCAAGACATTATCCTGCGATTAACTGGACAACAAGTTACAGCGAATATGTCGATGATATTGCTGAATTTTATGAGAAAAACGCAGGCGAAAAGTTCATGGACTACCGCCAGGAAATTTCAAATATTCTCGTCGAAGAAAACCAGCTTATGGAAATTGTAAAGCTTATAGGTTCTGACGTTTTACCTGATGAACAGAAGCTTATAATCGAACTTGCAAGAGTTATAAGAGTAGGATTTCTTCAGCAGAATGCTTACCACAAGGACGATACATTCGTTCCGCTTTCAAAGCAGATGCTTATGATGGAGACAATTCTGTTGCTTTACCATAATGCGTTGTCTGCTATCAAAGCACTTGTTCCGATGAGTGAAATACTCTCATGCGGAATGTTTGAAAAGGTAATCAAGATTAAATATGACATACCAAATGATAAACCTGAACTGTTCAGTATACTAAATACTGAAATTACAGATACATTCTCAAAACTTATCGCACAGGAAAATGAAAGGAGAGCCGTATGAGTATTCAGTATCTTGGATTAAAAAAAGTTGACGGCCCTCTGATTATGCTTGATAAGGTTTCAGATGTAGGTTATGAAGAGGTTGCAACAATAAAGCTTGCTGACGGCTCTGAGAGAACAGGAAGAATTGTTGAAATTCACGGAGACAAAGCGGTTTTACAGGTTTTTGAGGGAACAAGAGGACTTTCTCTTACGAATACCCGTACCAAATTCACAGGAAAGCCGATGGAGCTAGCTCTTTCCGAGGAAATGCTCGGAAGAACCTTCAGTGGTGCAGGAAAGCCTATTGACGGGCTTGGTGAAATATATCCTGAAAAATTTGAGGATATAAACGGAAAACCGCTGAATCCTGTTGCAAGAACATATCCGAGAAACTATATCAGAACAGGAATTTCTTCTATCGATTGTCTTATGACGCTTATCCGTGGACAGAAGCTTCCGATTTTCTCGGGTTCAGGTCTTTCACATAACAAGCTTGCGGTACAGATTGTACGTCAGGCTAAGATTGCCGATGAAAGTGGACAGGATTTTGCTGTTGTATTCGGGGCAATGGGTGTTAAGAATGACGTTGCCGACTACTTTAAAAAGTACTTCGCAGAAAGCGGCGTTCAGCAGAAGGTTGTAATGTTCATGAACCTTGCAAATGACCCGATTGTTGAGCGTATTCTTACTCCGAGATGTGCCCTTACTGCCGCAGAATACCTTGCATATGAAAAGAATATGCATATTCTTGTTATTTTAACTGACATGACGTCCTATTGTGAGGCACTTCGTGAATTTTCATCATCAAAGGGTGAAATTCCTGGACGAAAGGGCTATCCGGGTTATCTTTATTCGGACTTAGCTTCGCTTTATGAGCGTGCAGGCGTTATTGAAGGGTCAACAGGCAGCGTAACACAGATTCCTATTCTTACGATGCCGAACGACGATATAACTCATCCGATTCCTGACCTTACAGGATATATCACAGAGGGTCAGATTGTTCTTGACAGAAGTCTTGACCAGACAGGTGTTTATCCATCTGTATCGGTTCTTCCGTCGCTTTCACGTCTTATGAAGGACGGTATCGGCGAGGGATATACAAGAGCAGACCATTCGTCTGTTGCAAACCAGCTTTTTGCGGCGTATGCAAAGGTGCAGGACGCACGTTCGCTGGCATCGGTAATCGGTGAAGAAGAACTTTCAGAAACAGACAGAAACTATATGCGTTTCGGCGTTGCATTCGAGGACTTTTTCCTGACACAGGATTTCAACGAGGAACGTACAATAGAGGAAACACTTGACCTTGGCTGGAAGCTTTTGTCGCTTCTTCCTGAAAGTGAGCTTGACAGAATTGATGAAGAACTGCTGAAGGCACATTATGATAATGAAGCGGCTGAGGAGTTTTTCGGAGGTCAGCTGTAATGTGGTATTATGTAATTAAAATTATTCTTGTTGTTGTCTTTTTCACTATTGGCTTACTGCTTATTGTAAAGCCTGAAATTATTGCCGGCAAAGAGAAAAAAGACGATTATGTACAGCTTCAGAAGGTGAAACGCTGCGGAGTATGCGTTACAGTATGCGGCGTTGTGAATTTACTGCTTTTATTCGTTGATTTCACCTTGTAAAACATCAGGGAAAGGAGAGTGTTTTTGTGGCTGAACAGGTTTTTCCAACCAAAGGTAATTTGATGAAGGCTAAAAAAACGCTTTCACTTTGTAAACTTGGTTATGAGCTTATGGACAGAAAGCGTAATATTCTCATAAGAGAAATGATGACGCTTATTGAAAAGGGAAAAGCACTTCGTGATTCAATAGACAGCTCATATAAGGAAGCTTATGCTGCCTTGCAGGAAGCGAATATAACCCTTGGTGTTATTGACAAGCTTGCGCAGAGTGTTCCTATTGAAAATGGCATAAGTGTGTCATACAGAAGCGTTATGGGTGTTGAAATACCAAATGTAACACTTACCCCGCGTGAGAATGTTGTGCCATACGGTTTTTACTCAACTAATTCAATGCTTGATAAGGCGTATATTTCTTTTTCAAAGGTTAAGGATATGACAGTTGTTCTGGCAGAGGTTGAAAACAGTATTTACCGTCTTTCTGTTGCTATAAAGAAAGCACAGCGACGTGCAAATGCGCTTCAGAACGTGCTTATTCCAAGATATGAAAACATGGTTAAATATATAACTGACAATCTTGAAGAAAAGGAAAGAGAAGAATTTTCACGACTCAAGGTTATCAAGGCAAGAAAAAATGACGTTCACTGAACGTCATTTTTCATTATATTCCTGAGTTGTCTGAGCTTGGGCGCTATTACCTCAAGTACAGCACAATACTTGTCAACCACCACAATAACATAGCTTTCACGGTATTTTGGAAGCCGCTTGATGTTGAATGGCCACATGTGCTTTTCTATCATGTCTTTTTCAAGATGTGAAATGTAGAACTGTTTTTTTGCATTTTTCACGGCAACCCGTGGATGATTTCTGCAATGCGGATTATCTGCAGAAAGCTTGTGATAGTCACAGCGTCCGTAATAATACATATCATGCATCATGCCTGCACGGGCAGCAGCAAATGCGTCCAGTCTGAAAAAACGGCATATAAGATAATTATAGTAGGACACATTAAGGCAGTGCTGGAATCTTGTTGTGAAGAAATGGTGGGTATATTTATTAAGCCTTAATATCTCATCGTTTTCAATAATATCTGAAATACAAATATAAAACGGGTGCTCAGCGAGATTTTTGCGTGAGCCTGTTGCTTTGAGCATATAATTTCACCTCAATAATATTATATGCTGTAAAGCTTACTGAAATCAAGCGGTAATGATTGTAAAATAAAAGGGATTGCATTTTGCAATCCCTTAAAATTTTATATGTTATTTTATCTTATAACACTAAGTAATACACCGGCAGCAACTGCTGAACCGATAACACCGGCAACGTTCGGACCCATCGCATGCATAAGCAAGAAGTTTGTAGGATCTGTTTGTGAACCAACTTTTTGTGATACACGGGCAGCCATAGGAACGGCTGATACACCAGCTGAACCAATAAGTGGGTTAACTTTACCACCTGAAACCTTGTACATAACCTTACCGAAGAGAAGACCGCAAGCTGTACCAACAGCAAAGGCGATAACACCGAGAAGAATAACCTTACCAAATTCAAGATTAAGAATCTTGTCGGCCTGGGTTGTAGCACCAACTGAAACGCCAAGGAAGATTGTAATGATGTTCATAAGAGCATTCTGAGCTGTGTCTACAAGACGGCTGCACACGCCACTTTCCTTGAAGAGGTTACCAAGCATGAGCATACCAACAAGCGGACCTGCTGATGGAACGAGAAGTGCTACGATAAGTGTAACAGCGATAGGGAAGATAATTTTCTCTGTCTTTGATACAGTTCTGAGCTGTGGCATCTTGATTGCTCTTTCCTTCTTAGTTGTAAGAAGCTTCATGATAGGCGGCTGAATTACAGGAACGAGAGCCATGTATGTATAAGCCGCAAGAGCGATTGTACCTGTACTGATTGTGCAGTCTGCGTTAAGAAGCTTACTTGAAACGTAGATAGCAGTAGGGCCGTCAGCACCACCGATGATAGCAATTGAGCCTGCTTCAGCGGCTGAGAAACCTAAAACAGCTGCGCCGATAAATGTAAGGAAGATACCTGCCTGTGCTGCCGCACCAAGAAGGAAGCTCTTTGGATTGGCAATCAGCGGACCGAAGTCTGTCATTGTACCGATGCCAAGGAAGATAAGTGGTGGATAAATTTGTAGCTTGACACCCATATATAGTATGTCTAATAGTCCGCCCTCGTGGAGTACGTCACCGAAATTAATATTTGCGGCATCTGCCCACAATTCCGGATGATACATTCCAACCTCAGGGAGGTTTGTCAGGAACATACCGAATGAAATCGGAAGCAGAAGAAGCGGTTCAAACTGTTTAACGATTGCAAGGTACATGAAAACGAATGAAATAAGAATCATTACGATACTTTTCCAGTCCATATGAGCGATACCGCTGTCAATGGCAAGCTGTTTCATCGTTTCCACGAACATGTTTAAAACTTCACCCATGGAAAAAATCCTCTCTTATTTTTTATTGTTTTCAGAACGGCATTGTTTCGCTCTGAATTCCTGCAAGTGCCCAGGCAGAACGTGCAGGACCATTTTTTGCGGCCTTGATAGATTTAACCTTGTAAACCTTGCCGTCTGCCTGTCCCATAGCGGCAACAGCGGCAGCGATTACAGCCACAATTTCGTCTTCGTTGCTATCAGCAGGTTTAACAACCGGTGCTGCAGGTGCAACAACAGACTTTAAACTCTCATTTTTTTTTTCAATATTCGTATTATCTGTCTTGCGTGTGAAAATCTTACCGAACACCCACACAAAAAGGATAAGAATTATAAGACCAAGGAAAACAACGGATAAACCTGTGATTACAACACCTGTAACCTCAGTCCCGCTGAGCTTTGCATTTCCTTTGATGGCCATTGGAATTAATGTTTGCTTGATAAAATTTGCCATAGTCATTAAATCCATTTTAACAGCACTCTCCTCTATTTGAAATTTTATAATACATAAGATATATTATACACTATTTTTCTATGATTTGCAAGGAGTTTTTCCAAAATTAAATAAAAAAACTGATATCATAGTTTTACTCGTTTTCAGGCGACAATGTGATTATCGCAATTTCCGGTCTGTTCCAGAAGCGTACGGGCGCATAACGTCCCTTGATTGCGTTGCCGACCCCCGATGTTATAAACATCTGACCGCCCTTGTATTTGTACATGCCTTTGTCATAAACTTCGTTGTCTGACAGGATTTCAGGCAGTACTGTGTCGTCAAAATATGCAGGACCCAGAAGCGGAAGCTGTATGATTCCGCCATGAGTATCTCCGCAGAGAGTGAGGTCAGCACCAAAGTTTTCATAAGCGTCATACATCGGAATATGCGCCATAAGAATGCTGAATTCGTCATCCTTGCGGTTGAATTTTTTCGTAAGGTCAAATGACGGTGAAAAATAGGCGTTGCTTATACCATAAAGAGAAAGCTCTGAATCCTTGATTTTAACAATTTCCTTTTCTCCGTCAAGGACGTTTATGCCGTTTTCTTCCATTTTTACAACGTACTCATTTGTGCGGTCGTCATGTTCGCCAAGAACGAAATACAGCGGATATCCGAGTTTCAGAATATCCTTCATAAGATTCAGGGATATGTTCTTTTCCTTTTCACTTGCGTTAAGGGAATGCATGTCTCCCAGTACACACACAAGGTCAGGTTTAGCGTCATCAATTTTGTCCAGCACACTTTTTGCTGTGATTGCAAATGGTGCGTCAACAGCGTGAAAGTCGCTGACGACTGCAATATCAATATTATTTTTGATTTTGTCAGAATAAATTGTTTCCTCAACTGTTTTGATTGTGCAGTTGTTAAACCACCAGACTATGAATGTAATCAGTATGAACAGTGCAAAACGTGAAAAGAATGGGGTTTTTCGCTTGGGAGGAGATGACTGAGGCGGTGACTCAGCTGTGAATGATGTGGTTTGTTGTTCCATTTTTACTCCTTAATAAGATGTACGTCAAGCTGTCTGAATGGGATTGTGATATTATTTCTGATGAATGCTTCGTTTACCTGTTCAGTAAAGTCATACTTGACCTGCCAGTAGTTTTCGGTTTCTGTCCAGAGTCTTACAATAATCTGGAGGCTATCCTCGGCCTGAACGCCGAGTCTTGCAAATGGTTCTTCAGGTTCGCTTAAAATCATTTCATGCTGTTTTGCAATATCAAGAATAATTTTCTTTGCGTCCTCAACGTCGTCTGTATAGCTGATTCCGAATTCGAAGTCAACACGTCTTACAGGCTGTTCGCTGTAATTTATAATTGAAGAATCACAAACCTTGCCGTTTGGTATGTAGACTGTCTTATTGTCATTTGTCAGAATTTTTGTATACAGGATACCGATGCTTTCAACTGTGCCGGAAGAAGAATTCGTTTCAACATAGTCTCCCGACTTGAATGGTTTTGTAAAAAGAATGATAAATCCGCCCGCAATATTTGAAAGGCTGTTCTGAAGCGCAAGCCCGATTGCAAGTCCCGCCGCACTGATAATCGCAATTATAGATGTCATCGGGATATTCAGCAGCGAGAGTGTGATGATGAAATCTAGTGTATAAAGCAGTACCTTCAGAAGTGAACAGAGAAAGCCGATTGCGGTTTCATCAACATTCGCCCTTTTAAGGCAGTTTCTGAAAATCTTCAGTACTATTTTTGATATGATAAGTCCTAAGAAAAAAACGCCGATAGCGAAAAGCATCGTTGGTACAGATGCAAGAAGCTTGTCGACTATTGAAGAAAGCATATCTGTGATTTTGCTTGTCTCCTTGCTTGCACTGGCTATAATACCTTCAACGGCATTGGTTGCTTCTGTTACTGCATCAGTGATGTCAGCAGATTGTGTTATTTCATTATTCATATATTTATCTTCCTTTATATCAGAATACGCTATATTATATTATAATGAAAAAGAGAGATAAAGTCAATCATGAAAGTGGGATAATTTACGTATGGCAAAACGAGTATTTTGTGATAATTTGTAGAAAAGCGCTTGAAAATACTTTGAGTATATGTTATAATATAAATGAAATAAGTTTTGGTAACTACGGTGGCTGATATGAAACGAGATCTGACAGCGTATATTGTATTTTCAGTTCTGATTATTTTTTCAGTAAGCTTCTATTTCATCACAAAGGAAGCACCGTCGGAAAATGCCGTTATAACAGGTGAGTACGACATGCTCTGGGCTGAAACGGAAACAACTGCGGAAGAAAAGACTGTGACAAATACTGCGTATACCGAAATTTGTACAACTGAGGACGAGTATGTTTTCATTGATATAAATACTGCCACAGCAGAAGAACTCAAAAAGCTTGACGGCATAGGAGACGCAATTGCCGTCAGAATAATTGCTTATCGTAATGCAAGTGGCGGATTTAAAAATACTGAAGAGATACTCTGCGTCAGCGGAATTGGCGAAAGGACATTTTCGCAGATTAAAAATCATATATATGTAGAAAATCCGGTTTATCCTACGCAGTCAACTGAACCTGTGATGGATTCTGAGGCTGCAACCGAGGTCTTGACTGAACCTGTTACGCAGAATTACACGGAAGAACCGCCTGTTATACAGGAAACTACTGTAGCTTTGGAAATCAAGTACAACCTTAACACCGTTACGGCCGATGAGCTGATGAAGATACCGGGAATTGACGCTGAGCTTGCAGAAAACATCATTATGCTCAGGACAAGTATAGATTATTTCAGTAATGTTCTGGAACTTCTGTACGCTGAAGGCATGAACAAGGATTTGTATAATCAGATATGCGACTACTTTTATGTTGAAAATATAAAGTAAACAGCGATTTTTGACTTATAGCAGTAAATTGATGTGTAAAACGTACAAAAAAACGTATGTTTTTTATGAGAAATGCATGTATATGTTTTACCGATTTGTAATAATATGATATTTAATCTGAAAAAAGAGTAAAAATAGACAAAACCAATCTTTGATATTTGGTCAAAACGCTAAAAAAGTGTTAAGGATTGGTGTTAAGCATTGACTTTTAGCTGTGATTATTGTATATTAATATCACGAAACAAATTGAATATTTTTCTGTTTTTTTGGTCAGACAGCCAAAATGTGAAAATTATATGTAAAGTTTAAGAAGGGTGCGATGGTGAGCATGGTATCAATTAAAACTATCGCAGAGGAATGCGGTGTGTCTATTGCGACAGTAAGCAAGGCACTGAATAATCATAATGATGTAAGCAGTGCAACAAAAAAGCTTGTTACTGACACAGCAAAAAGACTCGGATATTTTCCGAATGCACAGGCAAGAGCCCTTAAGACAAACAGAACATATAACATCGGCGTCCTTTTACAGGATAAAGCCCACAGCGGTCTTACACACAGCTATTTTTCAGCAGTCCTTGACAGTTTTAGAGTTGAGGTTGAGAAAAATGGCTATGACATAACTTTTATATGCGGAAAAATCGGCGGAAATGTTATGTCCTATTATGAACATTGTATGTACAGATCTGTTGATGGGGTTATAGCTGCGTGTGTTGACTTTTATGATACAGAAGTTACAGACCTGCTTAAAAGCAATATTCCGCTTGTTACGATTGACTATCAGGCAGACGATGTCTGCTCGGTGTCATCTGATAATATATCGGGTATAAAACAGATAGTTGAATATGCATATGAGTGCGGACATCAGAAAATAGCTTATATTTACGGTGACAGCTCACAGGTTACAACAACTCGTCTGAATTCATACCTGGACACAATGAAAAGGCTTGGAATTCAGGTTCAGCCTGATTATCTGCGTCAGGGCAAATATCATGATGTTGAGATTACATATAACATTGTTCTTGAAATGTTGAAGCTTCATGACCGCCCGACATTCATAATTCTGCCAGATGATTTCAGTTCCGTTGGTGCGCTCAATGCCGCAAAGGAACTTGGAATATCAATTCCGGACGAACTTTCAATTGCGGGTTATGACGGAATTAAAATGACTCAGCTTATGAATCCTTCACTCACATCGTTTGAACAGGATACTCATGAGATTGGCAGAAAGGCCGCAGAACTGCTTCTTAAAGTAATCAAAAAGGAAGAATTTCCGGATTATGAAAGAAGTGTTGTCATAAGCGGCAAATTCATTAAGGGATCAACCGTTAAAAACATTTAACGGATCCAATAAATCAAACGCTTATTATATTTTTCAAAAATATAATATAAACATTAAGGAGGAAAACTACCAATGAACAAACTTAAAAGAACATTAGCAATGGTTGCAACTCTTGCAATCTCTGCAACAGCATTCGTAGGATGTGGCGGTGATGACTCATCATCAGAATCAACATCAACACCAGCTTCAGAATCAGAAGCACCAGCTTCAGAATCAGAAGCACCAGCTGATGATTCAACAGCTTCAGAATCAGAAGCTCCAGCTGATGACGCTGCTGGCGAAATCACACTTCCATCAGGCGGCGACAAGATGACAATCCTCGCTTGGAATGCTAACGACGTTGCTCCAATGCTCAGCTTCTGGTGCCCAGACAATGGTTACACAGAAGAAGCTAACATCAACTTCGTAAACTTCGACTGCGGCGGCGGTGACGCAGCAGCTAACTACGACCAGTACTTCCTCGGCGGCGAAGACTGTGATATCTTCATGGTTGAAGCTGACTGGGCTCTCAAGTACATCAACGACGCTAACGCAACAGCTCCACTTTCAGCACTCGGTTTTGCTGAAGAAGATTTCGCTGGCCAGTATGGCTACACAATGGAAATCGGTAAGGATTCTAACGGCGAAATCAAGGGTGTTTCATGGCAGGCAGCTCCTGGTGCATGGTGCTACAGATCAGACCTCGCTGAAACATACCTCGGCGTAACATCACCTGCTGATATGCAGGCTAAGGTTGGCGACTGGGATGCATTCCAGGCAACAGCTGCTGAAGTAATGGAAGCTTCAGGCGGTAAGACAGCTATCACAACAACTCTCGGTGGTATCTGGCAGGCATTCGCATGCGGCAGAACTAACCCATGGGTAGTTGACGGCGTTCTCTCAGTAGATGATCAGTGCAATCAGTTCATCTCACTCGCTAAGAACATGAGAGACAACGGCTATGTAACAGACCTCGGTCAGTGGAACGATGACTGGTACGCAGCTGGTCAGACAGATGACACAATGGGTTACTTCGTTTCAACATGGGGCTTCGGTGACTCAATCCTCCTCGCAGCTGCTGGCGGCGACGGCGGTGCTACATTCGGTAAGTGGGCTGTAACAGAAGGTCCAACAGCGTTCTTCTGGGGCGGTACATGGATGTGCGTATCACCTAACACAGATAACGCAGATATGGTTGCAAGCTTCATCGAATACTTCACAGTTAACGAAGAAACTATGAAGAAGTACGCTCTTGAAAAGGAAGGCGGCGAATACGTTAACAACATTAACGTAATGCAGACAATCGTTGACGAAGGTTCTAACTCAAACGCTAACCTCGGCGGTCAGGACCAGTTTGCAGTTGTTCACGAAAACGCTAAGGCTATCGACCTCAAGGGTCTCATCACTCCATACGACGCTGCTATCAAGACAGCATTCCTCGATGCAGTTAACGCATACTGCAACGGTGAAACAGCTGACGAAGCTGCTTGTATCGATGACTTCAAGGGCAGAGTTGCTACAAGCGTAACAGACATTGCTGTTGAATAATTTTAGGTATTAAATATACTTATATTTCATGCTTATGGGATGGGTCTCCCCATCCCATAACATGTATTTTAATCTGATTTCGTAGAGAGAGGTGTACTATATGGCATCTGCTGCACAAAGAAATATTCGTTCAATCAGCTATGCAAAATACGGTTATTTCTTTATTTTGCCATTTTTCCTGGTTTATTGCTTTTTCCAGATCTGGCCACTCGTTAACACATTCATTCTTAGTTTCTATGGAAACGGTGAAAACCTTAACGATTTTGTTGGTCTGGAAAACTTTAAGAATCTTCTCCTGGGTGCAACTGACTCAGTTGAAAAGGGTGCCGCTTTCAGAGCTGAAGCTGCAAGCTCAGAGTTCTATAAGTATTTAGGCAACACTTTCATCCTTTGGGTTGGTAACTTTGTACCACAGATTGGCCTTTCACTTTTACTTGCTGTTTGGTTTACAGACGCTAAGCTCAAGGTAAAGGGTAAGGGCTTCTTTAAAGTTGTAATGTATATGCCTAACATTATTACAGCTGCATCAGTTGCTGCTCTCTTCTATTCACTTTTTGCTGAATCGAAGTACGGCGCAATTAACAACTTACTTATTAGTTGGGAATTGATTGAAGAACCAATTCAATTTGTAACGGGTAACTGGGAATCCCGTATGATGATTATGTTTATCCAGTGCTGGATGTGGTTCGGTAATACTATGATCATGCTTATGTCTGGTATTATGGGTCTTAATCCATCATTATTTGAAGCCGCAAATATCGACGGTGCTTCAAGTGGACAGGTATTCAGAAAGATTACACTTCCACTTCTTAAACCGATTATGCTTTATACACTTGTTACATCAATGATCGGTGGTTTACAGATGTTTGATATCCCTTATCTTTATAAGAAGGGTACTTCACTTACACCTCACGTTGAAACTATTGCTGTTTACATTTATGACAAGTTCAGAAATGACTTCCCACAGAACTATGGTTGGGCGGGCGCAGCTTCAGTTATTCTGTTCATCATTACAATCGGTCTCGGTTGTATCACATTCAGTATGAACCGTGACAAGGATGAAGCAATGAAGAAAAAAGAAAGAAAAGCGCAAAAAAAGGCATTCAAGGCTAAACAGAAGGCTAAGGGAGGTATGACTATATGAGTTTTGCAGGTGGTGCAAAGGGCAACTATAACGCTAAACTCCGTATGAAGTCAATCTTTGTTTTCATTGTTTGCGTTCTACTGACACTTATATGCCTTTTACCGATATATATTCTTATTATTAACGCAACAAGAGAATCTGCCGAGGTAACTGGTGGTGTAACACTCATCCCTGGCGATTATCTTGACAACAACTTAAGTACTCTGTTTAATCATCCGATGTTTGAAAACTTCAAACCACATATCGGTTTCTTAAACAGTGGTATCATTGCTATCAGTACAACATTTTTAAGTGTATTCTTCTCAGCTCTTACAGCTTATGGTCTCGTTGTATACGATTTCAAAGTAAGAGGTGCAGCTTATACATTTATTCTTGCCGTAATGATGGTTCCTATGCAGGTAACATCAGTAGGTTTCTTGCAGTTCATGATTACTCTGGGTCTTAATGACTCTTATATTCCGCTTATTGTTCCAACAATTGCGGCTCCTACAATCGTATTCTTTATGCGTCAGTATCTCAAGTCATCATTCCCACTTGACATTGTTGAAGCTGCACGTATTGACGGATGTGGCGAGTTCAGAACATTCATTACAATCGCAATTCCAATGATGAAACCGGCTATTGCTGTACAGGCAATCTTCGCTTTCGTTGCTAACTGGAACAACTACTATCAGCCATCAATGATTCTTACATCAAGAAAGCCTGAACAGCTTACTATCCCAATGATGGTAAGTACAATCACATCTAATGATAAGATCAACGACTTTGGTGCAAAGTATGCCGCTATCGGTCTTTCAATTGTTCCTATCGTTGTTGTTTACCTCATTCTTTCTAAGTTCATCGTTGAAGGTGTAGCTCTCGGTGGCGTTAAGGAATAATATTATTCATGTACATAAAACAGCAAATGCATTGCATTTGCTGTTTTTTTGTCTACAAAAATATCCTGTGAAAACTCACAGGATATTTTTTCATATAGCGTTGAATTTTAATGATATCTTGGTACCAATACCCAGGGAACTCTCTACATTGATTACAGCATTGTGCAGTATTGCGCCATGCTTCACAATTGACAGTCCAAGTCCTGTACCGCCTGTTTCCTTTGAGTGACTTTTGTCAACACAGTAGAAACGCTCAAAAACACGTTCAGTATCTTCCGGTGGAATACCGATACCCGTATCTTTTACACTTAAAGTTGCGAAATTTTGAGTTTTTTCAACTGAAATATCAATTTTTCCATCAACCTTATTGTACTTAATTGCGTTATCAACGAGATTGTAAATCATCTCAAAAAGCAGGTGAGGAACGGCATTGACTTCAACCTCATCACCTTCTATTGTCATTGCAATATTCTTTTTCTTGGCCTTATCTGAAAGCGTACTCATTACATCCTGTGAAATGAGATACAGGTCAACCGGTTCCATTTTCATCTGTGTTGAATTCTCATCAAGCTTGGATAAGTTTATAATATCGTCAATCAGCGAAATCATACGCTTTGCCTCATTATATATTTTCTCGGAAAATTGCGCGAAATCCTGTGGCTGAACCCAGCCTTCCTTCATTATCTCAGCATAACCTGAAATCGTTGTCAGCGGCGTTTTGAGCTCATGTGAAACGTTCGCAGAAAATTCACGTCTTAATGCCTCTCTGGAATACTTCTCAGTTGAGTCAATAAGAAGAATGACCGCACCTGTGACCTTGGATTTGGTGAAAACAGGACTTGTAAATTGTGTATAGTTCTTATTTTCAACCGGAAGATATACTTCATTCTTTTTCCCTTTAAGAGCTGTTTCAACTGAATTGAGAAAAACTTCAGAATTTGTCAGGTCGTGCACACTTATGCCAGTATAGTCAATACCCTCACTACCAAGAATTCTGAGTGCACTTTTATTACAAGTCAGAATATTTCTGTCCTTTAAAACAATCAGACCCTCGTTCATGTTCTGTGTTACGGTTTCAAACTCATTCTGTTTATCCTTAAGAGTCTTGATATATTTATGAATATCATAATTCTGCTTTTCAATTTTCTTGAGAAGAGGACCTAATTCCTCATATTTCACAGCCGACTGCGGGTCGTTCAGGTCGATAGTTTTTATAGGCTTTAATATCTGTTCTGTCTGAATATTTGAAACAAATCCAATTACAATAAGAGTCACACAAATAATAATAATCAAGTATGGGAGGTTGGAAACAAGTTCTTTTACAAAGCTTGTTGTCGGAGCACCGACAATTAGAATTGTCTTGTTTTCGGACTCTATAGCATAGTAAAAATATTTCTTTCCATCTGAGTTACAGACTCGTATATTTTCACTTTCAAGGTGTTTTTCAATAGTGCTGTATTCTGATGCGTATAAATCAGACTGATTTTCACCCTTACTGTCATAAAGAGTCTGGTTATCAGTCAACCATGAAATGTGATATCCGCTTTTTTCACTGACAATCCGCAGAAACTCAGTATATTTCTGAATATTCTCATTATAGGCAGAGTCGAGATATACTGCTGTTTTTTTGATTTCGTCCTTCAGGTTCTGATATTTTTCATTGTAGTGAACAAGACTAATCAGCAGAGTTATAGTGATAACAGACAGCGAGGCAATGCAACACATGCTAAGAAAAATTCTACGTTTCATTGTCAGCTCCTATTCTGTAACCAATTCCTCTTACTGTTTCAATCAGGTTACCGGCTTCACCAAGCTTTGAACGCAGCGAACGGATATGAACATCAATTGTACGGGTTTCACCATCAAAGTCATAACCCCAGATATTCTCGAGCAAGTGGCTTCGTGAGAGAACTCTGCCCTTACTTTCCATAAGCATATTCAGAAGCTCAAATTCCTTATAGGTAAGCTCAATCTTTTCACCTGATACATACACCTTTCGCTTTTCGGGCTTGATTGTAATGTCACCGGCATGGAGTTCAAATTCTTTTACAGCATTACTGCTTCTGCGCAATACTGCTTTGATTCTTGAAACAAGTTCCAGCATTCCGAATGGTTTTGTAATGTAATCATCAGCACCGCTGTCGAGTCCGACTACTTTATCATATTCAGATGTTTTAGCAGTCAGCATTATAACGGGTATGTTTGAATGTGTTCTGGACTGTCGTATCCTATTCAGTATTGTTATACCATCATCGCCAGGAAGCATTATATCCAGCAGAATAAGCTTTGGTAAACTGATTTCAAGAGCTGAAAACAGTTCCTCACCATTTGAAAAATCCTTGCACTCAAAGCCTGCCATTTTCAGTGTGTAGACAACAAGCTGACGTATGCTGCTGTCATCTTCAACAATGTAAATCATTTTTTTCTCCTTCGTGAAGAATAAAATATTATCATTCATAGTATACTCTATTTTGAAGATTATTGCAAGTTAAATTTCGTTTACATTTGTATAAAAAATAAGGGGGACTGTATAGTAACAGTCCCCTGATTCATAGCATTTAGCCTACAATGCTTCCCATATCGTAAATACCTGCTGGCTGGGATTTAATAAACACAGCCGCATTGATTGAGCCTTCGGCAAATACTGCCTTTGAAGCTGCTGAATGTGAAAGAGTTATTGTTTCATCGTTTCCGCAGAACATAACTTCGTGAACACCGACAATTGTTCCGCCTCTTACTGCGTGGATACCGATTTCATTTGGTTCACGCTTCTGGCGTCTTGAATGTCTGTCATACACATAGTTCATCTGATTTTCACGGGTTTCATTGATAGCGTTTGCAATCATAAGCGCAGTACCGCTTGGTGCGTCAATCTTCTGATTGTGATGCTTTTCAATAATTTCTATATCAAACTGGTTGCCTAAAATTGCAGTAGCCTTTTTAGCAAGCTGAACAAGAAGATTTATACCAAGTGACATATTCCATGAGAAGAATACAGGAATCTGTTCTGCAGCTTTTTTTATCTGAGTAATCTGCTCGTCGCTGTAACCTGTTGTAGCTAAAACGACAGGAGTGCCTGTTGAGAGACAGTAATCAAGGAGTCCGTCAAGGCATGCAGGATGGGAATAGTCGATGATAGCATCAGGCTTTTCAGGTAATTCTGAAGCTGATTTGTAAATCTCGAAATCAGCGTATTTTTCAGTATTGATATCAATACCTGCAATAACCTTGCAGTCATCACGCTGAGTTATGAAATTATAAACGGACTTACCCATTTTTCCGTTTGCACCGCTTATAGCAATATTTGTCATAGTATGTAAATCCTTTCATTTTGAAGAGCACCGCATAAAGATATTTTATGCGGTGCCTTAAACTTATTATTTAATGAGTCCGTGCTTTTCAAGTGATGCCTTTAAAGCAGCTCTTGTATTGTCGCCCATTTCACAAAGCGGCAGTCTGCAAGGACCTGAAGCCATACCCATCATGTTCATAGCTTCTTTTACAGGGATTGGATTCACCTCGATAAAGAGGTTATTGATAAGCTCAAGATATTCCATCTGCATTTTAGCAGCCTCAGCGCAGTTGTTATCAAGACAAAGCTGACACATATCATGAGTTTCCTTTGGAATGATGTTTGAAAGAACAGAAATAACGCCCTTTGAACCAATTGACATCATAGGAACGATAATGTCGTCATTACCGCTGTAAACATCGAGCATATCACCGCATTCTGCGATAAGCTTTGAAGTATAGCTGATGTTTCCGCTTGCTTCCTTAACGGCAACGATGTTGTCGTACTTAGCAAGCTCCTTGTAAGTGTTGATTTCAATGTTAACGCCTGTTCTGCCAGGGATATTGTAAAGAATAATCGGAATGTCAACAGCCTTAGCAATTGCACCGAAGTGTGCAACAAGACCCTTCTGAGAAGCCTTGTTGTAGTAAGGTGTTACAAGTAAAAGAGCGTCAGCGCCCTTTTCCTGAGCAATTTTTGAAAGCTCAACGGCGTACTTTGTGTCGTTGCTTCCCGTACCTGCAATAACAGGAACTCTGCCTGCTGTCTTTTCAACTGCGAATCTGATACATTCGATGTGTTCTTCGTCTGACATAGTTGATGCTTCGCCTGTTGTACCACAAACGATGATAGCGTCGGTACCGTTAGTAATCTGATATTCAATGTTTTCAGCGAAACCGTCATAGTTTACTGAACCATCAGGATTCATAGGTGTAATGATTGCTACACCTGCACCTGTAAAAACGGGTTTTCTCATGATGCAAAACCTCCTTTATTAAATTTCAAGTGTATAGGTCAGCCATTCATCAGATGAAAGACCGCCTGTTTTCTGATAAAACTTCCGGGCAGAAGAATTCCACGCAAGACACTTCCATTCAAGTCTGTGACAGTTTTCTTCTCTTGCAATCTGCTTGCATTTTTTGAAAAATGCCGAACCGATTCCCATGTGACGATATTCCTCGTCAATGAAAATGTCTTCTATATACAGAACACGCTTTCCCGAAAATGTTGCAATTTTGAAAAAGTGATAAGCCGTGATACCAACGACTTTTCCGTCTGCTTCGGCAATAAGCACCGACAGACCATTCTGTTCTGACATAAGCCCTGACAGAGTCTCATCATCAAGCGTACATAAATCCGCCATATTTTCAAACTCTGCAAGCTTATGAATCATTTCATTTACGACTGAAACGTCTGATAAATCAGCTTTTCTGACTGTAAAATCCATTAGTCAAAGTAGCCCTTTGCTGCGAGGAGTTCAGCGAGGAGAACCGCACCGCCTGCTGCACCTCTTAATGTATTATGTGAAAGACAAACGAACTTGTAGTCATACTGTGTGTCTTCTCTGAGACGACCTGCTGAAACAGCCATACCGCCTTCAAGATTTCTGTCAAGCTTTGCCTGTGGACGGTTATCTTCTTCAAAGTAGTGGATGAACTGCTTTGGAGCTGATGGGAGGTCGAGTTCCTGTGGAGCGCCCTTGAATTCAGCCCACTTCTTTAAGATTTCTTCCTTTGAAGGCTTCTTGTCGAATGATACGAAAACAGCAGCTGTGTGACCGTCTGAAACAGGTACTCTCAGGCACTGTGTTGTGATTGAAGGTGTTGTAGCGTTAACGATAACATCGCCTTCGATTTTACCCCAAACCTTGAGTGGTTCGAGCTCTGACTTTTCTTCTTCGCCGCCGATGAATGGGATAAGGTTATCAACCATTTCAGGCCATGTTTCAAATGTCTTGCCGGCACCTGAAATTGCCTGGTATGTGCATGCGAGAACCTTTGTGATACCGTATTCCATAAGAGGATTGAGGGCAGGAACATAGCTCTGGATTGAGCAGTTTGACTTAACAGCAATAAAGCCCTTCTTTGTGCCGAGACGCTTTCTCTGTGAAGCGATGATTTCGATGTGGTCATCGTTGATTTCAGGCACTACCATCGGAACATCAGGTGTACCTCTGTGAGCTGAGTTATTTGAAACAACAGGGATTTCAGCCTTTGCATACTTTTCTTCGAGAGCCTTGATTTCGTCCTTCTTCATGTCAACTGCGCAGAAAACAAAGTCAACGAGCTCACCGATTTTCTCAACGTCTTCAACTGCATTGAAAACAACCATTTTCTTCATCTTTTCAGGCATCGGAACCTGCATAGCCCATCTTGAGCCAACAGCCTCTTCATAAGTCTTGCCTGCTGAACGAGGAGAAGCAGCAATTGCCTTTACTTCAAACCAAGGATGGTTTTCGAGTAATGTGGCAAATCTCTGACCTACCATACCTGTTGCACCGATAATTCCGACGTTAAAACGCTTCATGTTAAAAACTCCTTACTTAATTAAAAATAAATAATTAAAAAAACCGGTTGAAAACCGGTTCATCATACGATATAATAGAAATATATTGACATTGCAAGTTATATTGTAAAATTGAATGCCGATAGCTCTCCATCAAACGCTGATGACAATCACAGTCCTGTTAAGACTGCAATCAGAACAGAAGTTACCAGAATCTGTTCTTCGGCAGCTTTGCCTTTTGCGTCTGCATAAAGCGGAATGGTTTTCCTGTCAGACGTTACTTATCGCAGCTGCACCTCTACCATAGTTTTATAATATCATGTTATTCAAGTTATGTCAATACAGTTTTTAAAATTTTGAGGTGGAAAAATGAAAAAATCTGATTTTTACTATGATTTACCTGAGGAAATGATAGCTCAGACTCCGATTGAGCCGAGAAATCATTCAAGACTCATGAAGATAGACCGTGAAAGCGGAGACATTGAACACGTTCATTTCTATAATTTATGCGATTACCTTAAAAAAGGTGATTTGCTGGTTTTAAACAATTCCCGAGTTCTTCCTGCACGCCTTTACGGCGAAAAGAAGGGGACAGGCAGTTTTATTGAATTTTTACTGCTTGAGCAGAAAGCCGAAAAGGAATGGGAGATAATATGCCGTCCGGGCAAGAAGGCTAAAGTGGGTGCTGAATTTGTTTTCGGGGACGGAAAGCTCAGGGCTACAGTTACAGCAGTCAAGGACGACGGAAACAGAGTAGTTAAATTTGAATGTGACGGCAATTTCTATGCAGTCCTTGATGAAATCGGACAGATGCCGCTTCCTCCGTATATTACAGAAAAGCTTGAGGACAAGGAGCGTTACCAGACAGTATACTCAAAGGAGACAGGCTCTGCTGCCGCACCGACTGCGGGTCTTCATTTCACAGAAGAAATGCTCGAAGAAATCAAGGCAATGGGAGTTGAGATTGCCTATGTAACACTTCATGTCGGACTCGGTACATTCCGTCCTGTCAAGGAGGACGATATCTTAAATCATAAAATGCACAGTGAGCATTATATTCTCTCCGAGGAAACAGCGGAGATGATAAACCGCACCAAAGCAAACGGCGGCAGAGTTATAGCTGTCGGCACAACTTCATGCCGTACGCTCGAGAGCATGGAGCTCCACAACGGACTTGTAAAGGCAGGGGACGGCTATACTGATATTTTCATTTATCCGGGTTATAAGTTCAAGCTGCTTGACGGGCTTGTTACGAATTTCCATCTGCCTGAGAGTACTCTAATCATGCTTGTGTCCGCATTCTTAGGATATGAAAAAACAATGAATTCATACAGGATTGCCGTAGAGGAAAAATACAGATTTTTCAGCTTTGGCGACGCAATGGTGATTTTATGATAAAAAGGGTGTTGAGATTTTGTATAAGACCCGTTAATGTGAATTTAGTTGTAATGCTTATCACAGCACTTCTTTCGGTTTTTTTTCTGTTTATTGGGGTTGTACCATTTGTATTCTTAGTTATTGTTGCAAGAATAGTTTATTCAGCGGAAAATTCTGAAAGGCTGACCGCTTACAGAGCAATTATGGGTATCTGCTATGTTGGCGGACTTATCACATTGCTTTTGTTTGGTGGGTTAATGCTTTGGGCGGCTTACAGCTCATATTTTATATTTATTGTTACTGTGTATATAGCTTTGTTTGCACTTCTTATTATGTGCATCATAAACACCTACACAAAGAGAATACTAAAATAAAGGAGAGATTAAAATGAGAAGAATGAAAGCAGCATCTGCGTTTTACTTTATATCAATAATGTTCCTTGGAATGGGATTGATTTTCTTCGGTATCGGTTTAATGGGCTGTATAAGTCCTGACTTTTTGAGCGGTATGCCTCATAAAGACCAGAAAGTTTTCTTATCAATATTTATGGGTATAGGCGGACTTTTTGCGTTAATCGGTCTTGTATGGCTTATTATACTGCTTAAAAAAAGAGCAGGCAACAAGCGCCTTATGACAGAGGGTTATAAGCTTGAGGGAATGGTTACAAACGTTTCTATAAATACAAATGTCAGAATAAACGGTATTCATCCCCGTAAGCTTGAATGCCGTGTGAACAATCCCTATGACGGAAATATCTATCTTTACAGCTCAGCGAATATTAATGATGATATTTCGCATTTAATCGGACAGACAGTAACTGTTTATGTTGACAAAAACAATCCGAAGAAATATTATGTTGACGTGTATGAGCTTATTAATCGTCACATGTATGATAACAATATTATAGATTTCAGAAGATAAAGGAGCAATTATGTATACATTATTCAAAACAGAGGGAAAGGCAAGACGAGGACAGTTTGAAACGCCGCACGGCACATTCCAGACACCTTGTTTTATGAATGTCGGAACAGCGGCGGCGATAAAGGGCGGTATTTCATCGCTTGATTTAGTGGACTTAAAATGTCAGGTTGAGCTTTGCAATACATATCATCTTCATCTGCGTCCGACTGACAAGGTAATCAAGGAAATGGGCGGACTTCACAAGTTCATGAACTGGCAGAGACCGATTCTTACAGACAGTGGCGGATTTCAGGTATTTTCTCTGGCTAAACTGCGTAAGATTAAAGAGGAAGGCGTGTACTTTGCATCCCACATAGACGGCAGAAAAATTTTCATGGGTCCTGAGGAGAGCATGCAGATACAGTCAAATCTTGCTTCAACTATTGCAATGGCTTTTGATGAGTGTATCGAAAATCCGTCAGAGCATGGCTATGCCGCAGACTCAATCGAGCGTACAACACGCTGGCTCTATCGTTGCAAGGACGAAATGGAAAGACTTAATTCCTTAAGTGATACCATAAACAAAAAGCAGATGCTTTTCGGAATTAATCAGGGAAGTACTTATGATGATTTGCGTATAAAGCATATGGAGGACATAAGAAAGCTTGACCTTGACGGTTATGCAATCGGTGGACTTGCTGTGGGTGAATCAACAGAGGAAATGTATCGTATAATTGATGTTGTTGAGCCGTTTATGCCTGAGAACAAGCCAAGATATTTAATGGGTGTCGGAACACCGTCAAACATTATTGAGGCGGTTGCAAGAGGCGTTGATATGTTCGACTGCGTTATGCCGAGCCGTAATGCAAGACACGCTACTGTGTTCACATGGTCGGGAATCATGCACCTTACAAACAAGTGTTATGAAACAGACGACCGTCCTATTGATACAGAATGTGACTGTCCTGTATGCAGAAGTTTTTCAAGGTCTTATGTACGTCATCTTTTCAAGGCAGGGGAAATGCTTGCAGGCAGACTTGCCGTTATGCATAATCTTTATTTCTATAATACCCTTATGGAAAAGATAAGGGACGCTCTTGATAACGGAACATTTGAACAGTTCAGAAATAAATATTCCTCACTGCTTGCACAGAGGATTTAGGAGGACATAAATGGGAATAATCGAGCTGATATTAATTGGCATCGGACTTTCGATGGACGCTTTTGCGGTTTCAGTTACAAACGGACTTTGCTGTAAGGAAATAAGAGCAGGCAAGACGTTTCTGACGGGACTTTGCTTTGGCGGATTCCAGGGGCTTATGCCACTTATCGGTTATTTTCTCGGAAGAGGATTTGCGGAGTACATAACAGCTTTTGACCATATAATAGCACTTGTTCTTTTAGGTTTTATCGGTATTCAGATGATAGCTGAGTCAATAAAAAAGGATGAGGAAAGTACGGAGTCTGCCTGTCTTACAGCAAAAATGTTGCTTATGCAGGGGATTGCGACGAGCATTGACGCTCTTGCGGTTGGCGTAAGCTTTGCGGCGCTTTCTGATGTAAATATTGCATTTGCGGCAGGTTCAATATGCTGTATCACATTTGCATTCAGCGCTGCAGGTGTTCTTATCGGTAAAAGATTCGGTACATTGCTTAATAACAAGGCACAGCTTGTCGGCGGACTGATTCTTGTGGGAATTGGCATCAAGATTTTCGTTGAGCATGTCTTTTTCGGAGGGTAGTCCGAAAATATAATAAATCCCCATAAACCAACAAAATATGCTAAAAAAGCCCCGTTCACAGTAACGGGGCTTTGTGTTATAATTAAGTCGGAACATAAAAAGAAAGGACGGTAAAAACGTTATGACAACAGCTGTAAAAAGAGAAAAAGCGATTATGCAAAGCAAAACAAACTATATGGAGGTGGTGGGGAATAACAGGGTGATATATCGTGTTACGACGGGATATGTCATGAAAAATGGGCGTAAGCACATTACATACGGTGTTGAGGCCGAAAAGAAAATAGGCCCTGTAAGTATTAGGGAGACAATCGATAATTTTTCGGACAGGCTTGCTGAGGCAGTAGGATTTGCGGAAATGCTTCTGAAATTCAATATAAAGCCGACACTTATTTATAATGCAGCATTATGTTTCCTTCGTGAAAATATATGATTTTTTACATAAAAATGATAAAATCTATTGAAATTTTCTTTTGGATAGTGTATAATTAATTTATTATTAAACTCGAAAGGAAATTTCAGATATGTACGAAAATCTTATGGATTCAATCGGCTTTCTTTCAAAGGCAGACCCTGAATTAGGCGAGTCTATGGCAAAGGAGCTTGCAAGACAGAAAAGAAATCTTGAGCTTATCGCAAGTGAAAACATTGTTTCACCTGAGGTTATGGCTGCAATGGGTTCAGTTTTAACAAATAAGTATGCTGAAGGCTATCCTTCAAAGCGTTACTACGGTGGCTGTGAATGTGTTGATATTGCTGAAACAATCGCAATTGAACGTGCCAAGGAGCTTTTCGGTGCAGGCTATGCAAATGTACAGGCTCACTCAGGTGCACAGGCAAATACTGCTGTTTACGTTGCTCTCTTACAGCCGGGCGACACAGTTCTCGGTATGAGCCTTGCAGACGGCGGACACCTTACTCACGGTTCACCTGTAAACATTTCAGGTAAATACTTCAACTTTGTTTCATACGGTCTTGATGATGAAACAGAGATGATTAACTATGATACAGTTCAGAAGCTTGCAGAAGAACACAAGCCAAAGCTTATTGTTGCAGGTGCTTCTGCATATCCAAGAGCGATTGACTTTGAAAAGCTTTCACAGATTGCAAAGTCAGTTGGTGCATATCTCATGGTTGATATGGCACACATCGCAGGTCTTGTTGCTGCAGGTCAGCACCAGTCACCAGTTCCATATGCTGACATTGTAACTTCAACAACACACAAGACTCTCCGCGGACCAAGAGGCGGTCTTATCCTCACAAACAGTGAAGAACTTGCAAAGAAGATTAATTCAGCTATCTTCCCTGGTACACAGGGTGGTCCTTTAATGCACGTTATTGCAGCTAAGGCAGTTTGCTTCGGCGAAGCTTTAAAGCCGGAGTTCAAGGACTACGGAAAGAGAGTTGTTGAAAACGCAAAGGCTCTTGCTGACGGACTTTTAAAGAGAGGCTTCAACCTCGTTTCAGGCGGTACAGACAACCACCTTATGCTCGTTGACCTCAGACCGTTCAACATCACAGGTAAGGAACTTGAACATCGTCTTGACGAAGTTTATATTACAGTAAACAAGAACGCAATTCACAATGACCCTGAAAAGCCATTCGTAACAAGCGGCATCAGAATCGGTACACCTGCTGTTACAACAAGAGGTCTTGGCGTTGAGGAAATGGAAAAGATTGCTGAATACATTTACCTTGCTGCTACTGACTTTGAAAACAAGGCTGACTATATCCGTGAAGGCGTTACAGAAATCTGTAAGAAGTATCCGCTTTACGAATAATTGAATAAGCTGAACTGGCGGCGGTTTTAATACCGCCGCTTTTTTGTGAGGGAGGGAA
Source organism: uncultured Clostridium sp. (assembly GCA_964621265.1). Classification (GTDB taxonomy): domain Bacteria; phylum Bacillota; class Clostridia; order Oscillospirales; family Ruminococcaceae; genus Porcipelethomonas. The sequence continues at coordinate 52,890 of CAZULQ010000011.1, forward strand.
ATTATGGCTTCACCACTTGCTGACCTTATACGTCCGAAAACGCTTGAAGATGTGGTCGGACAGAAACATCTCCTGGGCGACGGCAAACCGCTTCGACGTATAATAGAAAGCGGAAATATTCCGAATATGATTTTTTATGGCCCGTCGGGGACAGGAAAGACAACCGTTGCGAGAATTATTGCCGAAAATACGAATATGTCCCTGCATAAGCTTAACGGCACTTCGGCATCGACAGCTGATATCAAGGAGGTTATTTCCGAAATCGGTACATTTTCCGGCGCAAACGGTATACTGCTTTATCTTGATGAGATACAGTACTTTAATAAAAAACAGCAGCAGAGTCTGCTTGAATACATAGAAAACGGACAGATTACTCTCATTGCGTCCACGACTGAAAACCCGTATTTTGCGGTATTCAATGCCGTTATAAGCCGTTCTACCGTATTTGAATTCAAGCCGCCTGAGACCTCCGAAGTCGCAAAGGCGGTTGAGCGTGCATATAAGCTTCTTGAAGAAAGAAACAGCTCGCAGTATGAAATCGAAGATGGAGTGACTGAACATATCGCAATGAGCTGTGGCGGAGACGTAAGAAAAGCTGTGAATACGGTTGAACTGAGCGTTCTTGCAGGTGAACTTACAGAAAACGGTGTTAAGATTTCGCTTGAAACAGTTCAGCAGCTCGGACAGCGCTCGAATATGCGCTATGACAGGGACGGTGACCAGCATTACGATATTCTGTCGGCACTCCAGAAGTCTATCAGAGGCTCTGATGAAAATGCGGCACTTCACTATGCCGCTCGTCTGCTTGAAGCGGGAGACATAATTTCCCTTTCAAGACGTTTGCTTGTTATAGCCTGTGAAGACGTCGGTCTTGCGTATCCGAATGCGATAACGATTGTCAAGTCCTGTGTTGATGCCGCAATGCAGCTTGGTCTTCCTGAAGCGAGAATTCCACTTGCACAGGCGGTCATACTTCTTGCTACTGCTCCTAAGTCGAACAGCGCCTACGAAGCGATTGATTCGGCAATAGCAGATGTGCAGAGCGGTATTGCGACGGATTTCCCGAGATGTCTGCAAAACAAGCATTTTGACGGCGCAGACGTTAAGGTTAAGGGACAGTTTTATAAGTATCCCCATGCATTTCCGAATCACTGGGTAGAGCAGCAGTATATGCCCGACACGCTCAAAGGCAGGGTTTATTATAACTACGGTGATAATAAACAGGAGCAGTCGGCGAAGATGTATTGGGATAAGGTGAAGGGAGGAAAGTGACATATATGACAAATGATAAGAAAAAAGAACTTAGAAAAAGAATTAAGGAAATTGTAAAGCATATATGGATGAATGAAATTCAAGATGACTATAATCAGGATATGTTGTTTAACGAGGATGCCTTGAAAATTTCTTTGTGTTTTCATCTTCGGAATTATTTGAAATATGAAATGGAAAAATATAATTTAAAAATTTATACTGAGTATAGAATTAATGAAACAGGCTCAAAGGCTGATATAATGATTGCATATCTAAACGATGAGAAAATGAAAAAAATACAGAAAGAGTTAAACGAAGAATACTACTATTTAGATAATGGTATTGAACCATTATCAGTTTTTGAATTAAAGCTAACTTATCGTATTGATGGAAGAAATAATTATGTTAAGGATATTGATAAAATTCAGAATGTTTACTTGCGAACAGAAGAACTTGTAGATTGCGATTATTATTTGTGTTTTATAAGTGAATACATATATGACCAGCAATTTTGGGTTGAGAAGAAGAATAATCAAAATTTCAAAATAACTGAACTTACTGCAATTTGGAACAGAGAGAAAGATGAACTTATCTGGGACTACCACTAAAACAAGAAAAAAATCGGAATTTTTTTCAAAAATAGTATTGACAAAGCGGGAAAATAGGTATATAATAATCAAGTATGTGGGAAAAGTGTAATCTCGCATATTATCAACGAGAAAAGGAGGAAGATTATGCCAACATTTAATCAGCTGGTACGTAAGGGAAGACAGGTACTCGACGTTAAGTCAACAGCTCCTGCACTTCAGAAGGGCTACAATGCTAAGAAGAAGACAGCAATCGATCAGAGCTCACCACAGAAGAGAGGCGTGTGTACAGCGGTAAGAACTGCTACACCTAAGAAGCCAAACTCAGCTATGAGAAAGATCGCCAGAGTTAAGCTTACTAACGGTCACGAAGTTACAGCTTATATCCCAGGTATCGGTCACAACCTTCAGGAACACAGCGTTGTTCTTATCCGTGGCGGACGTGTAAAGGATCTCCCTGGTGTACGTTACCACATTATCAGAGGCACACTTGATGCTCAGGGCGTTGCAAACAGAATGCAGGCTCGTTCAAAGTACGGTGCTAAGAGACCAAAGGCAAAATAATTTTGAAATAGGATAACTGCCACAGGATTATATGTGGAGATTTAAATATATTTAAATCCTCTGCATTGGTCTTGACGTCCGAGGATGGACGAGTACCTATGAATTCATGAAAAAATGTGAAGGAGGGAAGCGAAATGCCAAGAAGAGGTAAAATCGCAAAGCGTGATGTACTGCAGGACCCTGTATACGGCTCAAAGCTTGTTACACGTCTTATCAACAACATTATGTTAGACGGTAAAAAGGGTGTTGCGCAGAAGATAGTTTACGGTGCATTTGAAATTGTTGCTGAAAAGACAGGTAAGGATGGTCTTGAAGCTTTTGAAGAAGCAATGGAAAATGTTATGCCGGTTCTTGAGGTTAAGGCTCGCCGTATGGGCGGTGCGACATATCAGGTACCAATGGAAGTACGTCCTGAAAGACGTCAGACATTAGGTCTTAGATGGATCACAAGATACTCAAGAGAAAGAAACGAAAAGACAATGAAGGAAAGACTTGCCGGTGAAATCATGGACGCTCTTAACGGTACAGGTGGTGCTTGCAAGAAGCGTGATGATACTCACAAGATGGCGGAAGCAAACAAGGCGTTTGCACACTACCGCTGGTAATCTGCAATTGTATAGTTAAGGAGAAAAGTTATGCCAAGAGATTGTTCACTTGAACAGACAAGAAATATCGGTATAATGGCTCACATTGACGCAGGTAAAACCACAACAACAGAGCGTATCCTGTTTTATACCGGTATTAACCATAAGATAGGTGAAACTCACGAAGGTGCTGCAACAATGGACTGGATGGAGCAGGAACAGGAAAGAGGTATTACAATTACTTCTGCTGCGACTACTGCATACTGGGCAGGCCACAGACTCAACATCATCGACACACCTGGACACGTTGACTTTACAGTTGAAGTTGAACGTTCACTCCGTGTACTCGATGGCTCTGTAACAGTATTATGTGCTAAGGGCGGCGTTGAGCCACAGTCAGAAACTGTTTGGAGACAGGCTGACGAATACAAAGTTCCAAGAATGGCTTATGTAAATAAGATGGATATCATGGGCGCTGACTTCTACAACGTAGTTGACATGATGAAGTCAAGACTTCACTGTAACGCAGTGCCAATTCAGCTTCCAATCGGTTCTGAAGAAACATTCAAGGGTATCATCGACCTTCTCGAAATGAAGGCTTACGTTTACTATGATGACCTCGGAAAGGACATCAGAGTAGAAGAAATTCCTGATGACATGAAGGAAAAGGCTCAGGAATACCACGACGCTCTCATCGAATCTGCTGCTGAACAGGACGATGAACTCATGGAAAAATTCTTCGGCGGTGAAGAACTCACAAACGAAGAAGTTAAGGCTGCAATCAGAAAGGCAACTATTGCCAATGAAATGGTTCCTGTATGCTGCGGTACTTCATATAAGAATAAGGGCGTTCAGAAGCTTCTCGATGCAATCGTTGACTACATGCCTTCACCACTCGATGTTCCTGCTATCAAGGGTATAAATCCTGATACAGATGAAGAGTGTGTAAGACATTCATCGGATGAAGAGCCATTTGCAGCTCTCGCATTCAAGATTGCTACTGACCCATTCGTAGGTAAGCTCTGCTTCTTCAGAGTTTACTCAGGTGTTGTTAATGCAGGTTCAACTGTTCTCAACGCTACAAAGGATAACAAGGAAAGACTTGGACGTATCGTTCAGATGCACTCAAATTCAAGAAAGGATCTTGAAACTGTATACGCAGGTGATATTGCAGCTGCTATCGGTCTTAAGAACACAACAACTGGTGACACACTCTGCGATGAAAAGAACCCGGTAATTCTTGAATCAATGGAATTCCCAGAACCTGTTATTCAGCTCGCTATCGAGCCAAAGACAAAGGCTGGTCAGGAAAAGATGGGTATTGCTCTTGCAAAGCTTGCAGAAGAAGACCCAAC